>JAYVCW010000529.1:0-5213 GCA_043749775.1 Acidobacteriaceae bacterium
TGCCTTCGTTGACGAAAACCTGAGAAAACCTAATAACGAAGCCGATGACGGGCCGTTTCGATCGTCCGTTGAGAAGTAAGGAACTGTTACTGCGCTCGCAATCACGGCCCGCTCAAGAAGTCTGGGCTTACCTGTTCTCATTTCACGGAACAGAAGAAGTAATTGAAAAGATAAGAACAAATGTCTACACAAATACGGAGTTAGTAATACAATTGCGTTCTATAACTTACCCGAGGGGGTATTAATGACAAATATTACAAACGCGATTGACCGGCTTCGAGAAGAACGCCGGGACGCTCAAAACCAAGTCCAAAAGCTCGGAGAAGCCATCTCTGTGCTGGAAAAGCTGACCCGGGTTGGAGGATCAACCCCGCAATCGGCAACCGGACGTCGTGGCAGGCGAACACTATCTGCCGCGGGCCGTCGTAGAATTTCTCTGGCTCAGAAAGCTCGTTGGGCGAAAATACGGCAGATGAAAAAAGCTGCTTGAACCGCCGCGCTGGTGCGGCTTCGCGTACTTCCTCGGTTCGCGAAGCCGGGCCTGCCGGTCGCACTCGCGGCGCTTAGCTTCCCCTCAATCCTTCCCAGCCGCAAAACTGTCCGCAGAATTTCTTGACGCGCAAATAACGGGTTGCGCTTTAACTCTGGCCGCCGGTCAACTCGCGCACAATGTTACCCACGAAGGCCTTGGCATCTCCGAAGAGCATCAGTGTGTTATCGAGGTAATAGAGAGGGTTGTCGATGCCGGCAAATCCCGGATTCATGCTGCGCTTGATTACCATTACAGTGTGTGCTTTGTCGACGTCAAGTATGGGCATGCCGTAGATGGGACTTGAGGCATCCGAGCGCGCAGCAGGATTAGTAACGTCGTTGGCGCCAATTACAAGAGCGACGTCCGTCTGGGGAAAGTCGCCATTGATTTCGTCCATCTCAATGAGGCGATCGTAAGGAATGTCAGCTTCCGCCAGCAACACGTTCATGTGGCCGGGCATGCGCCCCGCTACCGGATGAATCGCAAAGCGCACATCGACGCCGCGCTTGCTCAAGCTGTCATAGAGCTCACGCACTTTGTGCTGCGCTTGTGCGACGGCCATGCCATAGCCGGGAATTACGATAACCCGGCTTGCGGCGGAGAGAATTGCCGCCGCTTCTTCTGGAATTGCGCTGCGCACGGGCTTCGCTTCTTCGGCCACGGCCCCGGCGGTCAGGACCTGGCCGAAGGCTCCGAACAGCACATTGGTAAACGAGCGGTTCATGGCCTTCGACATGATTATCGACAGAATGAGTCCGGAAGATCCATCCAGGGCGCCGGCGATGATCAGCAGCTTACTATCGAGAACGAAGCCCATCGCCGCGGCCGACATCCCCGCATAGCCATTCAGGAGTGAGATGACGGTGGGCATATCTGCCCCGCCAATCGGGATGATCAGCAGCACTCCGAAGGTGAGCGCGATCAGGATCATGATCGGGAAAAGTGTTTTGGCATCGGGGTGAATGACGAGCCAGACGGCGATCACGACCGCTCCGGCTAATAACAGGAAGTTAACGAAGTTCTGGCCTTTGTAGGTTAGAGGGCGCTGCGGAAGTATTTCCTGAAGTTTTCCGGCTGCCATCAAACTGCCCGTGACGGTCAAACCTCCAAGTATCACTTCTATCGCCAGCACTGACATCATGAAGCGCGAGATGTTCGGCGCTCGCAGGTAATACTCCGCTGAACCGACGAGAGTGACACACAAAGCGCCGAAGGCGTGGCTCAGCGCGGTACGTTGCGGGACCGCCGTCATCTGTACGCGGCCTAAGGGTACGCCGATGATCGTGCCAAGGACGAGAGCGATAGCGATTAGTTTGTAATCGATAATCCCGTGATGCAGAAGCGTGCCGCAGATGGCGAGCAACATGCCCGCTTCGCCCGCCCAGATGCCATGCCGCGCCGTGGTCGGCGAACTCATCCATTTCAGGGAAAGAATGAAAAGAACGCTGGCAATGAGATAGAGAATTTCGATCGCGACTTGGCCACCGGCGAGTTCAGCGGTCATCTACTTGGCCGCCGTTTTCGCCGCGGGACGGGACTTGAACATCTTCAACATCCGGTCGGTGATGATAAATCCACCGACGATGTTGCTGGTGGCGGCAACCACCGCGATAAATCCAAAGATCGCAGAGAGCTGGCTCTTGTGTTCACCGACCAGCACAATCGCGCCTACGACGGCGATGGCATCAAGCGCGTTGGTTAGGGACATAAGCGGAGTGTGCAGCAGCGGGGAAACTCGCCGGATGACCTCAAAGCCGATAAATCCGGCAAGCACAAAAATAAAAAGAGCGTTAATCAGGCTTGAACTGCTGCTCATTTATGGAACGTCCTCCTATGGATCGTGCTCCAAAACTTACTTGTCGTCGCGAGCGATCGTGAGCGAAGCGAAGGGCTATACAATCTGCCGACGCTGCGCACCCCAAAAGCGCCGTCATCCAACTTGCTGCGCAGGCGCGGACATCCCAAAGAACTCGCGCACCCGGGCCTGAACTATTTCGCCGTCGTTCGTTAACACTGTATCGGCAACGATTTGATCGCTCGGGTTCAAATTCAATTTTTGGTCTTTAATCAGGTGCGTGACAAAGGCGCCGATGTTGCGGGCGTACATCATGCTCGCGTGATACGGCACTCCGGAAGCGATATTGATCGGCCCGGCAATGGTTACCCCGTGTTTCACAATCATTTGTCCCGGCGCTGTGATATCGCAATTGCCGCCGCGTTCAGCGGCCAGATCTACGACGACCGATCCGGGCGCCATTCCTTTAACCATTTCTTCCGTTACCAGGATGGGAGATTTCTTGCCCGGAATCACGGCGGCGGTAATAACAACATCGCTTTCTTGTACCGCTTTGCCAAGCAGTTCGCGCTGGCGGCGATAAAATTCTTCATCCTGGGAACGCGCGTATCCCCGGGCGTCCTGCGCGTCTTTGGCTTCAATGGGAAGTTCGACAAACCGTCCGCCGAGGCTCTGCACCTGTTCTTTCGCGGCGGGACGTAGATCGTACGCGGAGATTACCGCACCAAGCCGTCGCGCCGTAGCCAATGCCTGCAGGCCAGCGACGCCGCAGCCGATCACGAAGACGCGCGCCGGAGTTACAGTCCCGGCTGCGGTCGTGAGCATGGGAAACATTCTGGGGAGGGAATCGGCGGCCAGCAGTACCGCTTTGTATCCCGACACGGTCGCCATTGACGAGAGGGCATCCATGCTCTGAGCGCGAGTTGTGCGTGGCATCAGTTCGACGGAAAATGACGTGACTCCCGCTTGCGCAATTCGCCGCACGACTTCTAGTGTTCCGAATGGCCGAAGAAAACCGATGAGGATCTGGCCGCGCCGCAGCAACGGCATGTCTTGCTCGCCCGTCCGGTCGTTCGCGCCGTAGCAGAGGACCTGCACAACAATGTCGGCGGCGGCGAAGATCGATTCGCGATCACCAACAATTGTCGCTCCTTTGTCGGCGTAGGCTGAATCGGGGTAGCCAGCTTCAAGTCCCGCCCCAGATTGGACGTGAACTTCAAAGCCCGCTTTGGTCAACGTCGGCAGCACTGCCGGAACCAACGCCACCCGCCGTTCTCCCGGATAAATCTCTTTCGGCACGCCGAGGATCACGAAGCCCTGCCTTTGCCAGCGAATATTTTCATCATCACCATCGTTGAAAATCGGAGACGCGTGGACATCTCACGGTGCGAGCAACGTCCTGAAGAAGTGAGGATTCTAGTCGAGCGCGTATTGGCGTGCAATTGGCTTCCTGGAAAATTATTTAGTGAATGATGATTTTACACGGAGAGGCTAAGCTGCAAGCCCCGCGCGTCGAGTGAGGCTTTGATGCTGGCGCAGTTTTCGACGATCCAGTCAGGATCTGATTCCAGAATTTCGGGTCGCGTCAGCGTCGTCGTAAAAGCAATGACGCGCGCGCCTGCTGCTTTGCCCGACTTTACCCCGGCTTTCACATCTTCGACAACGATGCATTCCGAAGCCGCGTAGCCCAATTTGGCTGCGGCTTTGACGTAGGGTTCCGGATCAGGCTTTCCGATTTTTACTTCGCTCGAGGTCACGATCTTCGCTGGAACAGGAAGCCCCGCCGCGCGCAGCCGTACTTCCGCAAGAGGCCGCGTGCAGGATGTCGCAATCGTCCAACGATCAGGAGGGAGGCTATCCAGCAATTCGCGAGTGCCTGGCAATAGAACCACGCCTTCTACGTCGTCCATCTCCATCCGTTCAACTTTTTTATCTTCCGCATCGACGTCGGAGTTCGGCAGGAGGTCGCGGATCGTCTGCCGGCTGGGGCGTCCGTGAGCCATTTCCACGACCATGTCGGGATCGAAGCCGTGTGCCGAAGCCCAGCGCGCCCATACCCGGGCGGCGACTGGAGTGGAATTGATGAGCACACCATCCATATCAAACAAGAGAGCGCTGCAGCGAATTTCGATCATTCTGTTTTTATTGTCTTTTCGAAATGCCTGAATCGAAGGTTTGGTTGGAGTCTTAAGATAACCAGGCCCTCGAACCGAAGGCCTCTGAAAGCGAAAACGACTGGTGAGCGCGGCAGGATTCGAACCTGCGACCCACGCCTTAAAAGGGCGTTGCTCTACCAACTGAGCTACGCGCTCTCACCTTTAAATCTAATAACTTACAGCCTAACGTCGTTCCCACTAGGGGGCAACTCGGGGGCAACTAGCTCGCGCGTGGAGAGAATTGCGTTCTCATCTGCCTCTACCATCGCTTTTACTGTCGCCGGTACTTCTTGCGCGTATATGCCTAGCGTCGTCGTAATTTGCTTATGCCCCAAATGCGCTTGCGCGTCTCTTGGCGTAGCCTGATTCCGCGTGGCATGGCTGCGTCGGAGAACTTGGAATGTTAGTACGGGCAGATTCAGCTTATCCCGCAAGGGTGCCATTACCCGATTATTAAAATTGTGGGAATCCATCGTCCCGCCTATCGCGTTGCTAAATAGCATATCATCCGGCCCAGTGTACTGTGACGCCTTACGCCAACGAAAAATGGCGTCCCGCGTTGCTGGCGGAATGGTGACTACTCGCTCCCCGGTCTTAGTCGCATCTTTCAGCAGTTTCCCACGCCACGCTGAGTTGACCTGACCGGCGAAATTTGTACCAGGTGGAATGAGAGAGAATCCACTTGGAGGAAAAGCGGGTCATGCCAATCAAGAGGTACAAGCCAGAGGAG
>JAYVCW010000530.1:0-2256 GCA_043749775.1 Acidobacteriaceae bacterium
TTTCAAAAGTTGATCGGCGTCATTCATAGATTGCGTAGCGTAACGCCTACGCAATCTATGGCTACCGCTGTTCAACGGTGCCCGGCGTGACGCTTACGGTGCCCGGCGTGACGCTTACGTAGACCAAGTGTGTCGAGGTGTCCATGTGGAACGTGAAAGGCGACTCGTACAAGCCACGAGCCCTGATTAACGAGGAGCGATCACTAGGCAATTTTGCAAACGGCCAAACCGTTGGTGGGTGGTTGGCTCATTTCGGCAATACGGAAGTTTTCCTCGTGTTCCCATCAAAGTGGACCACGAAGTACCGACCCGACCGTTCGCTGGGACGTTGGGTGTTGTCACCCGCATTCACAATCACCGGACTTAATTTCCAGCCACGAGCTGCAATCTTCGAGCTTTTTGAAAACGCAGGATGATCACTTCTCCTCACTTGCACTGCCGTTACATGACCGTCCTTGTCGAAATCCACGCTTAGAAGAACCTCACCGGAAATTTTGCTCTGAGATAGCTCCCGGGGATATTTGGGCACTTCCATGCCTAAAATCTTACCTCCCGAAAACTTCGGCCAGTCATCCGGAACGTACTGCTCCCTGCCCGTTACGCGGGCGCTCAGGCCAAAGCTAACCAATAACAACATAAATGGAATCGTTTTTACTGCTTTGTCGTCAAACATGTTGTCCTCTCTATTTAGAATGTTTCCCATATTTTGTGTCAGTCCAGTAAATTGGATATCTCTGAACATAACCAAGGGCGGAGCGGGCTTCATTTTCGATTGCGATTGTTGGGTCTATTGTCGGCCAATCAGGGCGACGAGCTGTCTTTGCGCCCATTGGAACGCTCCCAAGCGAGCGACCATTGTACGCACGAGCAGCACTTGCGCTTGCAAATATGGTATTCCACTTTTCATTTGGATGATTTTTACGAAGAATTGCATGGCCCACCAATTCGTGCCACAACACGATTTCAAAAGGTGCCTTTCGCATAACTGCGTCTGATCCGAGGGCACCCTCGTAACTATTAACATTAACATTCTCATTGATCTGAACTGTGCGGCCAAGGAACTGCCACCAATCCAGGTCCGAAGAAGCGTTGTCGACAGCTGCAATCCGAACCAAGCTGAACTCTGTAACCGGCGCATTAACGCCTTTTGAAAGGTCATCCCATAGTTTGCCAGTCCCATTCTTTTTGGGTTTTAGCACCCATTTGTCTTTGATCTTGCACCAGAATAATTCGGCACCACTAACACGATTCAATGCATTTGAGATGGCATCCCGAAAGGTCTCGTTGTCTTCCCGAGTCACAATCGTCTCCCCGATGAAATCTACATTATCGATGGGATTGTTTTCTACAAATCCGTACAAATTCACCCCACCCTCCTCCTCAATAGGATCCCTGCTCAACCACCTTCCCGTGAGTGGGTCGTAAGGGCGGAAAATGTAGGAGTACAGCCCTGTCTCGGCGTCCAGATATTTGGTCGAAAACCGGTACGGCATCTCCGCCGCAAGGCCGGGCGGGGTAGTGAGCGGTTCTCCGAAGGGGCCTAAGAGCACGACGCGCCGTTTCGCCGCCAGGCGGCTCCGGCGCTTGCACGGAGGGCGGTTGGCGAAAAGGCGGGTTTTTCGGAAACGGGTGTTTCCACGCCGCCGCTGGGGGCGGGTGGGGAGTGGAGTCGGTGTCGCTGGCACGGTGCGGGAGTATGCCGGCGACGGCGGGACGGTGCAAGCTTCGTTGCGCGCCATTTCACGGCGGGTGCAATGCCAGCGAAGTTCGCGGCGGTGTGGTTTTACTTGGGAAATTCACGATTCACAGACTGACCCCACTCTCCTCAAGCCCGAGTAACACCTGCCAAGAGCGAGTTTCAAGAAGCGACGCCTTTCCCATTCATGTCCAGCTTGATTTGATAATCGCTGCCAAAATCTTAAACATATTTTCCCCGAATACAGCAGCCAATATCCCAAAAACTGCTCCTACCACTGCCGCCGCTGCACACGACTCAGAAAATGACTCCGAGTACAACACAAATAAAATCAATGTCGGCAGACCGCCGAGCATAAACCCACTGAACAGCAGATTGACCCGCTTTTTAACGCTCGTGCGGTGCGCGTTTTGCAATCCGGCCGGATTTACGAAGGGTCTTAGCAACTTTACGAGGAGGCGATGGACGTAACATGCTGAACCTCAATGAAAAACAGATACGTAAAAGGCGCGCACATTTCCGAGGTGATTTTTCGGAAGGTCTTGAAGTTGTTTTGTGCG
>JAYVCW010000531.1:0-3350 GCA_043749775.1 Acidobacteriaceae bacterium
GGCTTTGCTGGCCCAAGTGAAATCCGCCGGATCAATTTCGGCTCCCGCGTAGTGCCGCGGTTGTCCGTTTCCCTGCTTTGACCGGCGGCGTTCTCGGACAAATGCAGCGGCCTTCTCTTCGACTGCGATCATCTCCCGCGCGACAGCCGAGAGCGGCGTTTCCCAGCGCTCCCACACACCCGCGTGACGCGAAAGCCCCACCCCAAGTATTCCGGATTGCCGCAATTGTGAGCACCGCGGGCAGGGAAACATGGGCAAAGTGTCGGTGACTATGCCACGGAATCCGCCATGCCGCGGACAGTAGATTTGAACGATCCAGATTCGCAGATATCCGCGATCCAAAAGCGAGCACGCACCAGGAAAACGACCTTCCATCGCCGCCGCCTCTCTGTGGTAGAGTCTTTACCGACCACATCCACAACAGAGAGCATTTCCCAACGAAGGCCCGCCAGCAGCGGGCTTTTCTTTTCCGACTGTCTCCTACAATGCCACGGGCGCACTGCGCCACTTCGATCTGACGCCGAGCTGCAACCGCGATCAAGGGAATAGCTGAATGGATTGCGGAACCCCTGGCAAAGCCACTACGCCGCAATGCAGAATAGAAGCATGAGTGCCCGTGACATTGATTGTCACAGAACCCGAGAATCCAGTCTGAGCCCATACGACCAACGTGCTATCGGTTGCGTGCGTAGCCTCTTGCGTGTACCCAGACGTTGCCATTGTCAGCGTATCGCTTGTGTCGGCGGTTTCAAACGCAAAAGCTATTAAGTGATCTCCTCCGACTGCAGTGCTAAATGGCGATGTCGTGCAGCCGGTGATTGCAGAGTTGTTGTTGATAAATGCGCTGCCATCCGTGGCAGTCGCTGCAATCCCGTATTCCAGGATGATCAATTCTGCGTGGACATTGCCGCCATAGCTGTAGGTGGCGGTGACAGTGTCGCCACCTCCCTGGCTGTTAAAGCACACAAATAAATACGCTTCAGAATTGAAATTGTTGCTGTTCTGCGTGGTTCTTCCGACAAATGTCCACGTGTTCCCGAGAGAATCGGTCAGCGTAGGCGTGTTTCCGGTCAGAGTGCCACTTGTCCATAGACCCAGCGCGGCAACCAGACAGCTGCCTGCAGTTACAGAGCCTGTAAATGCCTTGGCGATGCTAGTGCCAGACGAGTTTCCATTGCTTGCTGCCTGAACTGCAATCATTGCGTTACTCCATAATCAAATAAGTGAACGTGACGGCGACGGTGTGAGTCGTCAGGGAATAATTCTTGATGCGGTACGAAATCGCCGAAGACGGCGAACTTTCGAGATTTGCGCCCAGCGCAACAGGTGACATTATCCAGGTCAAAGCTGAGCCGATAACTAAGTCGAGAATTACTCCGTGTTGACTGCCTTGGGCGGGCCTCACAAGTCCACGCGAGGCATCGGCTGTCATCTTCGCCGCGGTCGAATATAGTTGCACACGCGCGGCGCGATCACTCGAAATGTAGAGCATTAAGAAGGTGTTTGCGATGGTCACCGTCCCTGTTTCGGTTGCCAGGAATGCGAGGCTGCCGGTCGTCTTCACTACGGTGCTACGCGCGAGAAATCCGCCGCCGCCGCCGCTGCCTGCTGGTGTAGCCCAGGTTCCGTTTCCATTCAAAAACTCGCCAGCAACGCCGGGAAGGATTGGACAAAACCCATGTTTTGAAGGGGAAACGTTGTTTGTGGTGATATTAGTGAATGAAAGATCGGAATCCTTTACAGAAGCCCAGGTGCCATCTGCTTTCAGGAATTTTAAAGCAGCTGCATCTCCAGCCGCTGGTGCTGGCACATCGCCTGATACGCCGCCCGATCCTGAATCTCCAATAAAGTTCGGATCGCTTCCGCCGAGCATCTGAAAGTTCGTGCCGTCGTAAACCGCCTCTACTGCCTGGCCGGCGACGATATCACCGGAAGCCAGCGCCGTACTCCCGCTCTTTTTGATTGCGATTGCGCTGCCGCCGTCCACAGCTAACGTAGAAGCTCCCGTGTTTGCGTTCGCGGCAATGAAGTAGAATCGTGATCCGCTTTGCAGGACATTCCCGCTCCCGATAGGCCCAAACGTCGTGATGGCATAGGCATTCGCGCTGCCTGAGTCCGTCCCAAAAAACGGCATGCGGGAACCCTTCGTCTGGGTGTTCAGGTCGAGTCCGCTCGTCGCCATCTATTGAATCCGCCTTTGCATGGGTTCGTCGTCGATGATGTGGTACCCAGGTGGCGCCTCACCGGTACGCTCATAGTGTTCGACTACCGCGGCGAGCTCTGCGAGTTCTTCCTGCTGGCGCAAGTGTTCCGCTTCTTTTAGCTTCGCAGCGAAGCGAATTTTCGCTTCCTCAAACTGAGCGTTGAACGAACTCTTTGCTTTCGCCTCACGGAGTCGTGCCACGCAATACTTCGCCGCCCGCGCAAGATGGTTTTGCACTTCCTCACCACCTAGCTCGGCTTCTACGTCGGGCGTCAGGATCCGCATGCGGCGCGCTTCCCACTCGGCAAGTTTAGTTTCGAGTGCTAAGACGCGATCTTCCATCTTCATCGGTTTTGACCTCCGATGCTCAGCGTGCAGGCTTTCACGGTTTCAAGAAAACTCTGTAATTCCGCGTCCGAATCTGTCTGCGCCTTGACGCTGGAAACGGTAGCCAGTTCGTTCATCGGGAAAGTCACGATAGATACTTCGTAAAGTTTCAGTTCTTGCAGATGGTTTATTCCATCTTTCACGACGGAGCGCACGGTGTCATAGCCGATGGACAAACCTTTGAGAACGCCTTTTTTCATCAGCGCAAAAACTTCCTGGGCCTTCGCGGTTTCCATTACCAGTTCGCCATTGATTTCAAGTCCTGACCCCGTTTCTCGGACCTTGCCGAGTCCCACAGGTTGCTTCTGATCATGTGCGAATAGGATGGGAACATCGCCGCCGCGATGCGACAATGAGCGCGCGAAAGCGCCCGAATCAACCATGTCGCCGCCTAAGTCCACATTGCCGAAGACGCTTGCCAGGCCGGTGAATGTGCCCTGCGGAGTAAGCGATTTCAGTTCCAGCTTGAAGCTCTTGTTATCCATATGTGTCCCTCAATGAAAAATCAGGGGAGCAACCAAAGGAGGTAAGTTGCTCCCCCTTGCCTCAACCACAACTAGGAACCGAATGGGAATCCGCCCGTTACGAACGCGTTCCCTCGGAACACGGTCAATGCCAAGCGCGACTCGCAGAGGATCGCCACAAGGTTGCGAATCCAGAAATCTGAGTGCTCGCGCGAGATTTCCACGGTTGCGTCGTTGCGATCCCAGATGGCCGCGCCCATGGCGAAATTGCCCACTAGGAACTGACCTCTGGCCAT
>JAYVCW010000532.1:0-3033 GCA_043749775.1 Acidobacteriaceae bacterium
GTCAGAGCGAAGGCTGGGTTCTGGCGGTTGCCGGATTGGTAACGCTGCTCGCCTTCCCTGCAATGGGTTTCGCGCAAGCTGCGCCGCCGACATCGGTAGCAGACAGCGTCACTAGTGTTCAGCTCGAAGAGGTTGTCGTTTCAGGTTTCCGCGAAGCGGCGAAGCGTGCCCAGGATGTAAAGCGAGACGCACCGAGCGTGATCGAGGCGGTGACGGCGGAAGATCTCGGCAAGTTCAGTGATGTCAGCGTTTCGGACGCTTTGGCGCGCGTCCCTGGTTTGAATATCCGTCGACAGCTCCAGCCCAACGGCGGAGCCGACGGCATCACATTGCGCGGTCTGTCAGGCAGGTTCGTTCAGTCCACAATCAATGGGCGTCAGATTCTTGGCACCGCCGGGTTTGGCGGAGGCAGCAATAGCGGCCGCGATTTGGACTACGGTACGATTCAGTCCGAGATTCTCAGCGCCATTACGGTCTACAAGAGCCCGACGGCGTCGTTGGTGGAATCGGGGCTGGCCGGTGAAATCGACGTATCGACGTTGCGACCTCTCGATTACAACCTCAAAGGCGGCGCAACAACCTTTGGTTCTCTCACCGCATCAGACAACTATGACACGCGTCGCACCAAGTCGGGACCTAAGCTCAGCGGCCTACTGGGCGGGAAGTTTTTCGACGACACGCTGGGAGCTTACCTGTCAATCGCCTACAGCAAAACATACAGCGGTGCGCCAGCCTTTACCGGCTATCCGGGCGTTCGCGACATTAACGTGCGCAACGCGGATGGTTCGGTCAGCAAGCTCAAGAATGTCGGCATCTACGATTCCTATTCGCCCGTAAACCAAAACAACGACTACGACAATCGCGGCATGTCGACCGGACTACAATGGAAACCGAGCGGCAGTATCGAAGTCAACGTCGACGCAACCTACAACGACTACAAGACCCACTTCGGTGGCGATTTCGGCGACTACTACACTTTTTATGCCATTGATGCTTCCTCGGACAACACCATATTCGAGCCCGGCAGCTACCGACTGGATGGCAACCAGATCACGTATTACGACACCAGCAAGATCACGCGCGCACCGGGCACACCAGTGCCGTTTCCGGCCATTCCGACTTCGCTGGTCGACAGCCGTATCAAGCAGTACTACGGCGGGTTGAACCTGGTCTGGAAGGCTGACGGCGGCGCCAGCGTGGCCTTTGATGTCAGCCATGGACACAACGAGGTGTTCACTGACTATCGCGGACCTTATGGCTTTTTCACCGGTGCTGCGAGCGAAACCACGATTGAAACCGGGGGCCGTACCACGCCGCTGATTACCTTTAGCAACCCCGCCGCACTTGAAAACGTCAATAACTATATTGGTCAGGGCTACTACTATTGGCAGGAGGACTATACGACTGGTGAGCGCAACGCATTCGCACTGGATGGAAAGTTGCCGCTGGGAGAGCACCTCACCCTAAAGGCAGGCGCGCGCTACGATGAAACGACCTTTAAATTTCTGGAGTTTTTTGGCAACGCTGACCAGCAGGGGTATGGAAGCACCATCTATCATATTGATGCTTCAATGTTCAAAGGCACCGATAGTTATCCCTACGAACCAGTTCAGTACCCGCACCTTGATTTCAACGCGTTCTGCGCGGGCAATGGAGCGGTCTGCGGCGTAACCAACAATGGCGTAGGTTCGACGCGCGGTGACTTTCCAATAGTGGCGACCGGCAAGCCGGGCGACGTATTGCAGTTCAGCCCGAACACTTCCTATTTCGTCCGCGAAGCAAAGACGGCGTTCTACACCCAGCTCGATTCGGAAGGCAATTTATTTGGCCTGCCTTATACCGGCAATATTGGCGTACGCGCGGTGCACGTCAGCGAAAAGGGGAAGGCATTTCAGGGGGCCACTTATCGACATGGCGGCGGAAACAATCCAATCGATAGCCAAACTAATCTGCTGGTGGAGCAAGGAAACTCGTACTGGCGCGTGCTGCCGGCCGGAAACATCAATTTCCGGGCGCGCGATAACCTTGCCCTACGCCTGAGCGTCGCCCAGACCATGTCCCTGGCCAGCTATAAGAACCTCGCGCCGCAAGGCAGCGTCAATATCTTTGCGCCGGACCTGCGCACCGGATACCACGATCCGAATAACTTCCAGGGCGGCAATACACAGCTGAGTCCTACGACCGCGTGGAACTATGACATCACCACGGAGTACTACACGGCGAATGGCGGTTCGTTCACGGGTAGCCTATTTTACAAAGACGTCAAAGACCTGATCACCACGCTGACTCTCCTCAACATTACCCTGCCCGGTTACGGCAATACCCTGTTCGCCACCAGCACCCAACCAGTCAACGCGGACTCGGGCTATACCTATGGCTTTGAATTGGGTCTTAATCAGCCATTTACTTTTCTACCTTCGCCATGGGATGGATTTGGTGCGCAAGCAAATTACTATTATGTTGATAGTAAGGTCACTACTACCCTGAACGGCGGTGGCACGCGTACCGGTGCGTTCAACAACGTGTCGAAAAACAACGTCAATGCGACACTCTACTATGAAAAGTATGGTTGGAGCGCTCGCCTTGCCTTCAACTATCGAAGCACGTCACTAGTCAGCTATGCCGACTATGGACAGTCGGTCTACGCGCGGCCCGAGTCGACTTTCGATGCCAGTCTCAGCAAGAAGTTGAATAAGAATTTCGAGATTACACTGACCGGATCGAACATCAATGAGGGCTCAAACCAGGCGTATTACCGCCAGGGCGCAACCGAGACGAATTTCTACTCCTACGCTGCCCGACCAACTTCCTACACTCTGTCGTTGCGAGCCAACCTCTAGACTCACTGCACCCCACGGGAGCGGGACGCGGTGCGCGCCCTGTCCTCGTGTCAGCGCTATCAACCATCTCGGCCGTCGGTCGACGCGGCGGCGGCCGCGCGCTCCGCTGACGAGAGCGCCTTCGCCGCGCCCGGCTTTTGTTGTACTACGAGCGAGGAAAAGTGCGCTTATGCCTAAAATTGTCGATTTCCGG
>JAYVCW010000533.1:0-3910 GCA_043749775.1 Acidobacteriaceae bacterium
AATCACAGAGTTCATAGCGCGCGATCCACCCTTGCCGAACGGCAAATCCCAGCTTCCGGCCAAAACAAATGCGTGCGGGCGGTTGTAGTAGCTCGCCCCGACGGCCCCAATTGGAGTTTCGTGGCTTCGCAAGCAACCCTCGCCGAATCACGGTCATCCTGCTTGATCGTCGAAACACCAGTCGGAAGCTTTGCTGTGTCAGTTCGCTAGCGCGTGCGGACTGTTCGCATACGCCAGAAGGGCCATCATCTCGCCGAACGAAGGAATGTAGAATTCTGCGATTGATTTCGCTCGTTCGAGTCTGCGCCGAACTGAATTGGAGGGATTGAACAGCAGGAACCGGATATCGTGTTTTCGTGCCCATCGCTGCAAAAGGACAAGCATGCCAAAGCCACATCCTCCGATGGCCCTCACATCCGATAATTCAACGACAACAATACGGGCATCGGTTTGAGAAGTTACTACTTCGCACAGTTTGTGAGCGGATTCGTTCTTCGTCATGCTGCCCGCGCACGTCACGACAGACAATTCGCCTTCACCGATGTTCTCAACGGTTACGTTCAGCATGATTCCTCCTAATTGTGGTTCTGAGACGAGAGGTTCTGCCTAAACTACCTGCACGGGTAGTGCCACCCACTTGTTCTGTACAAGTTGCGTGATTGCTAACTAGGTAAAGGAGCACATTCGGCCCACAAGAACGGTAAAATCTCCTCAACACCGTACAAAGTGCAGCGTCCGGTTCGGTCTGGCAGGAGTGGGCGTAAACTAGCGTCATGCGCAAGCGCCCAATAACGCCGATTCCACAGGCTACTCCGCATCTCGATGAACAATGGTTGGACGTCGAACGCACAGCCATGGTCGAAGTTTCATCGGAAGAGAACAACTATCCGGTCGAGGCTGCGCTCGTCTCAGGAGAAGGGCGGGGGTGGCGTGCCGCCAATTCCGGCGCTCAAACCATCCGGTTGGTGCAGAGCGGTAAACAGTTTGTAAGCAAGAGCCTCGTCGCACAGGAACGTTAAGTTTTTGCTTCAATGTCATTTAATCTTCTACTGGCACGACAAACCGTGCGCTGTTTATGACAGGGGAGCATAATTTCCGGCAGGCAAACGGCAGGGCACATTGCTCATAACCTTGCTCTCAATCCGTCACTTCCCGGTTTGACGGGCCCTTTTCCGCAGGTCGTGCAAACTGGAAGAGGGATATCCCAACTCTCGCCGTCGCCGAAAGAAAAGGTTGCAAGCCGATGATCCATTATCGAGTCGCAACTCTTGCATCGCACTATAGCGGGTCCTTTCGAAGATTCTGCAGCTAAAAAATTCTTGATCGACCGCCGTAAAGATGGATTCCCGGGTGGGCTCAAAACACGTTTGCTATAACACTCATCGTGAACGTACTTGCCATCTTCATTTGTCGCCGCAGTCCCAAGCTCGACTGGCATGCTACACAACGGACAGACCGGGTACATCTCGCGGAGGCCCATAGAAGGAGTACGGAGCATAAAGCCGTCATTCCCGTTCGTCAGTCCTAAAGCAACAAAGAGCCGTGCAATAGGTATATCTTTTACAACGTACGCCGTGTAACGTTGGATAGTCCGCTTGCGACCCGTTTACTCTGACGACTTGCGAACATTCAAAGGAGTCATATGGGTAATAATGGCACCTTCTCCTCGGAGCCTCAAAATTTATCGCGCGTCCCGTCAACACAACCCATTTTAGACGCCAGTCGCAACCCCATTCACAATCAAATCTTGCTAGGTCTGCCACAAGAGGATCAAAATCTATTGTTGCCACATCTGGAACACTTCCGTCTCGGCCTCCGTCACGTTCTGCACGAGCCTGGAGATACTTTGAGGTCTGCTTATTTTGTAAACAGCGGTCTGGTGTCCTTGGTCAGTGTGTTTCCCGATGGAAAATGCGTCGAGGTTGGCTTAGTTGGCAAGGAAGGGTTTATAGGTCTTCCGCTGGTGGTGGGTTTTCGCAGCGCAAACACTCGGGCCGTCATTCAACTTGAGGCATCCGCTTTTCGGATTGATTCTGAGTTTTTGTCCAAGATCATTTCGCACAGCAGAAGACTGTACATTCAGTTACAGCGATATTCTCAAATGTTGGGCATGGAAGTGGCCCAGATTGCAGCGTGTAATCGGTTGCACGAAACGTTGCCGCGCTTGGCTAGATGGCTTTTAATGAGTGCGGATATCGTGGAGTCCAATTACGTGCATTTAACGCAGGAGTCTATCGCGGGAATGCTGGGAACCCGGCGATCGAGCGTCACGGTTGCGGCTGGATCTTTAGAAAGCGAAGGCCTTATCATCAATTCACGCGGCAAGGTGGATATCGTCGATCGAGCGGGATTGGAAAAGGCTTCGTGTGATTGCTATAAAATCATGAGAGCTCAAAAGGCTACTTGGGGGCGGGAATCATCTGCCTAGAAATCGTTGTGCTCCAGTCCGTTTCCAGAATTGCGGCTTCGTATGTTCGACCAGGGTTTAGCCATCAGATCTCCTACCTAGGAACGCTGTACCAGAGCCACGGCGAATCTGGGAAGCTGAGAGATATATAGCGGACTTCTGCAGCCTCGTGTTGCGGCTCGCCTAACCAGTGTGTCTTTGCTGTCGAGTCTATTGCGGATAAATTTTAGTCCCCTGTCGGATGCGTGTTTTGACCGTGCCTAGCGGTTCTCCAAATCGTTTACTAATTTCTTGTGCGTTAATCCCTCCGAGAAGGCTAGGTCGAACGTGGCTCGTACTTTCTCCAGCATGGCGGTCGGTACGGCGACAACTCTTTGGTAATTTGGTTCACGGTCGAGGCGTCCAATCGGGTTGCGCATCGGTAGAACTACTTCGGTAACATCTTTTCCTGCTCTTTCTGATTCGCGTCTATATTGTTGGCACAAGAGTTGCCCAGAGCAGAAGAGGATTGCCCAGCTGCTGATTTTGCTAGCAATATTTTACTTATTCGAAACGGAATCGAACAACTCAGCCCTGCCTGATGTGTTCGTCATAAAACATAAGGGGGCTAGAGTGTTAGGACAAGCCTCTTGAGCGTCGGTTGTTTTAGTTCCTTTCAAAACTACAGGCTGAATCTCCTGCAACTCGCGAAGACGGTTCATGATCTGCACTGCATCATTTTCGTGACGTCGGGACAGGTAGCGCGATCTGACAGAGGCGAAAAACTTGATAAATGACATGGGGGATATCCAACTTCTGAGGTTCAATATCCTAGCATCGAATGCTATACACTAAACTAAATTTCTGACGCTTCAGCACAGTTCGAGGCTGGTTAGAACTGCGATCTGACGCGGAGTTTTTTCTTGATCGAAGCCTGACGCAGATCGCCCATCATCCCGGCCCATCCCACAATTGAGGCAGTCAACAAACCGGCGTCGACCGTTCGGAAATGGGTTGTTGAAACCGGCGGAAATAAGTGGGGGAACGAGGAACTCGAATACTACGAAGACCAAAAATAAAACGCTTTTCTTCAAAACGGCAACCTGGTGATTCGAGCCTGGCGGAAAAATACACCGGCCCTGATGGTGTAACCATGAATTACACTTCGGCGCGGATAGACGCTGGGGAACTTCACCCGGCCGCTTCGAGGAGCGCATCAAGATTCCCGCCGGTCAGGGTATGTGGCCCGCGTTCTCGATGCTGGGAGATGATATTGAGTTGGATGGCCTGCAAGCGGTGAAATCGACATTATGGAGAACAGGGAAGGAGCCTGGCATCGTCCATGGCTCGATTCGCCGACCCGGCTACATCGGGCGGGTGTGAGCGGAGACTGGTCGGGAACCCGACCCGTCCACCACATTTCCGCGCGAAATGCTGGTAGATTACGAGTGGGCATCGTCCGGTGCGAAGGAACCGGCGCGTTCGCAATCGCGTTTTCACTAACGCTGCGCTACTTCCCCAAAA
>JAYVCW010000534.1:0-2743 GCA_043749775.1 Acidobacteriaceae bacterium
TTCGCGAGACATGCGACCACGCGAAGCTCGCCTTGTGAGAAGTCGAGATTAAGAACGCACTTTCCGAGCGGCGCAATGAACGCTGCGCGAAGTCGCTTCGCCCATTTCGTCTTTTTCGGTAGCGTCTGAATCGCAGGGTCTTTCGCCGCGAGCCTGCCCGTGACGGTTCCCGACTCGTCTGAGGCTTCATCGTTGAACGCCCCGTGAAAGAGCATGTAGCTCGGATGAATCCGACCATCGGGCCGAAGGTGATTCAGGAAACCGTCGCAAAACGTGCTCTTGGTCTTCGAAGCGCTGTTCAACGCCTCTAGGATTTCGACCATCGCCTTCGCGTCGGGATGATCGAACATCTTCAAATGACTCATCGCCATCGTCGCGACGTGATCCTTTGGAGTTAGGACCAATGGCTTGAGGTTGAGCCCTTGAGGCGAAAAGAAGTAGTCACGCAAGATCGCCGGGACAAGCGGATTCTTGTCGCCGTCAATCTGTGATGAAATCTTCGCGTTGTGTTTGTTGAGCAACCGACCGCCAAGCTGTTTCATCGCCTTGACGGTCAGGTCATGAATATCTTTTTCGAGGTCTGCGCCGAGCTTCTTATAGACGTCCGTATCTAGACACACTCCGCGCCGCTCGATTCGCTCGAAAGCGCGGGAAGCCGGATGCACAATCGTCATATAGAAGCGGGCCGACTCCGGGTCTTCTAACAATTGCTCGCGTAAGACGTCCGCCGTGTCCTGTGTCGCGTCTGTGTCGCCTCCGGCATATGGCAAGAGCTTGGCGGGAGAAATCAATTCCATATGACTCTTGTCATACGTGCGGTTGAATTCGTCATCATACCCGCCGAACGAAGTAAAAAGCTTGGCATGAAGATTGAGGCTGTTCGAACGGTTTTCGTCCATTAACGAGCCGACCAAGAGCGTATCGAATGCGAGATTCGTGCATTCGATTTCCCATTTTTCAGCGGCCCATATCAGGTCGAATTTCGCATTCGCGCCACGGAGCTTCACCTTGGGCGAGGTCAACAGCCATTCAAGCTCGCGCCATCGGTCGTCAGCCTTTTCGACGTCCATTCGAATCGGCGGGATTTGATGCGAGCCGACATACATGACGTCAGCGGTTCCGCGCTCGAATGTAAACTGCGCCGTGACGATTTCCGCGTGCTCATACCAAGGCCAAAATCCCATAGTTTCAAGATCGAACGAAACGTCTTGCGCCTTGTTCGTGAGCGCATAGGCGTGCTCGATACGATCAATCAAAGGTTGGAAGCTGGCGACGTAGCGATAGTTTCCGATTTTCGGCCGGATCGTTCCTGTCGTCAAAAGCCGATGCGCGAGACGAATGTCCCAATCGATGATTTGCTGTTGCGACGGGTCGGTCTGTGTGACTGCCGGATCGAAGGTCGTGAGATAGTAGCCGCCTTGAAACGGAATCGACTTCTCCCTCATGGAAGTGACCGTGCGGCCCTTAGGAACCCGCCCTGAGGCCTGTAGCGTGCGAAGGGGATGACCGCCGCACACTATGACGATTTCGCCGCTGGCGGGCTCTATGAGGTCGTCGGTCCACTCGACGAATTCATGGCGAGGGATATTCGGGCGGAAGTTCGCTAGGCTTTGCCCCAAGACCTTCTTCACTAGGCGCGGGTCCGCCGCCGTCCAAAACCTAAGAATGGAAGCCTCCGACCTTAGAGAACTTGCCCTTCATCGGCTTTACTCGCGACCACGCCCCTGTCATCGGGTTGTATCGCAATAGGCTCTTGAGCCTCACTTGCGTCAGCATCTTGTCCGCCTTTGCTTACCCGGCGATCATCGATCAGGGTAAAGGTCTTCTCCCCGGCGAACCGGCGAAGCTGGCAAACTAGCGCAGGATCGAAGGACAAGGCAAGTTCACTAATGGGCGCGGTTTTGTTGGATTCGAAATAGCCTTCAACCGTAATTTCCAGTTTCGTGAGGTCGAGAAGTGCAAGATCAACACACTCGCGATTATCGAGTTGCGAGTTATAGACCATGAACCCGAGGTCGCCGGCCACGCGGCCGACTATAATTGCAAGCCCGTTGTGCGGTTCGTGGTATGCCGACAAGACGGTCAATTTAACGGGGATTTGCAATCCCGGCTCAAGCTCAACCCTGATCATGCGCGCGCCAGAGATTGAATTCCCGCTCTTGGAAACACGAAGAGTAATTCCAAGCGTATCGGCGATTTCCTCGATATGTTCCATGATCAATTCCAACTCCAATCAACATCATCGTTCATGGTATAAGCCGTAGGATTGCCGATGCGAACGCCGAGATAAGTCGCGACGAACGTCGATATGTTGCCGCCCCGGTTGACGAGCGTAAGCACGACTCCACCAAGATCGAGCCCGCCGAGCTTCATCAACGGCTTGACCGTGACGGATTCGCCGATGTTCATGCACACAAGTTCAATCGAGGTCATGTCTTGATTTTCCCGGCGAATGAAATCAGATTGTCAAAACTGATCGGACCGATTGTCGTGAACAGCTTGCGATTCTTCGCATCGACAGTCCTGATCGTGACAGCAATCGATTTTCCAAAAAGGCTGACGTGTACGATAGAACCCGGCGCAAGCGCTTTGATTTCGTCATCGGTCATTATTATTTCCCCTTGATCACTTGAAGATTCGGAAGCGGCGTTTCCCATGCGAGCCCGAGCCCGGACAAGACCGCGCCCATGACTTTCGCCGCCATCATGTCATTCTCGACTTCAACATGCATCGACGTGTAGCC
>JAYVCW010000535.1:0-3235 GCA_043749775.1 Acidobacteriaceae bacterium
ACGCCCGTGTCGCCTCTGCGCCTGAACCCCGAACTACCCATTGAACTTGATCGCATCATCAGTAAGGCGCTCGAAAAAGATCGCGAATTGCGCTACCAGTCGAGTGCCGAACTTCGCGGCGACCTGAAACGTTCGAAACGCGATTCGGGCTCTGGGAGATCCAGCGCCGCTTCGCCTAACGCGGTCGAATTGTCCTCGGAGTCATCCGGAAGTGGCAGTTCGAAAATCGCAACCCCGCCAGCCAAATCATCGCGCAAATGGTACCTGGCTGTAGCCGCCTTTGTCGCAATCGTTGCGCTGGGAGGACTGGCCATCTACTACTTCCATAGTGCATCAAGCGGACCCACAAAAGTTACTCAGATCAGTCATTGGAACAAGCCAATGGACAGCGCGGTCCTATCTCCCGATGGCCATACCGTCGCGTTCACCTCGCCGGTCGCGGGTTTCAACCAAGTATTCGTGATGCTTTCTTCCGGGGGAGATCCGCTTCAGCTCACCAATGACTCCGTCGACAAGTCAGTGGAGAGCTTCTCGCCAGACGGCACCCAGCTCTATTACTCGAACGACTTCTCAGGACAGGAGAGCTATGGTGTGCCCACCCTCGGCGGCGCGCCTTCCATGATCGTGTCCGGATCCAGGCTTGCGATATCTGTGGACGGCAACTTCTTCTATTACGTGAAGAGGCGCCACGAGAATGCAGTTTTTCGCAAACCTAAGTCCGGCGTCGCGGAAGAAATGGTTTTTCCGTCTCCTGCAGGGACGAGCCCGGTGGGAGTTCTGCCTTTTCCTGACGGCAAATATTTGCTGATCCTTACTGGGAACGACACGGTGCAGGGTTCTACCAGTGTCGGTCTCTACCGCCTGAACCAGGCTACCGGCGCCTCTCAAAAAATAGCCGATCTCTCCGGAAGCCCGACTGGCCTAGTCTGGAACGATCCCGGGAAGACTTTTCTGTGCAGCCGAACGGTCAATGACATCACAAATATATGGGAGTACCGTATGGCCGACGGCAACCTGCAGCAGCTCACTTCTGGCTCCGGCCCTGACCTCTCACCCATGCCTGCGCCTTCTGCCAAGGGATTTTATTTTGTGAACGGTAGGCGATCCGGTTTACTCACTGTGTATCACCCTCAAACCAAGCAGTCCTTCGATTTGACCAATGAAGACGCAACTCAACCCGCCCTCTCCTGGGAAGGCCGCCGCATCATGTATATAACTCTTTCGGGCAACGCACAGCAGGGAGATCTTTGGGTTTCCGACATAGACGGCAATAACAAAGTCAAAATTACTTCCGGCACGGCACTGATCACTGTGGCATTTACTTCCGACTCTTCCAGGGTGGTGTTTTCAGCGACTGAGGGCGGCAAGACGAAAATCTACATTGTCAAGACGGATGGCACCAGTCTTCGTCAAATTCCTTGGTCAGGAGCTGCCGGCGGCTATGGCTCAGCCAGCGTCGACCCAAAATTTTTCTACTTAGGTGGGCAGGAAAAGGATTTAACGAAGTTCACGATATGGAAGGTTGCGGTGGACGGTTCCGGCATCGAGAAATTAGTCGACGATTGCGGCGCGGTCTGGGATGCGTCGACGGATGGTAAATACCTGCTTTCCTCGCTAGGCGTCGCACCTGGAGCGCTGGGGATTAGTGCATTCTCGCTGGCCGAGCACAAATGTATTCCGGTACTTCCGGACGTGAGCACGCTTGTGGTCCGTTTCTCGTCGGACAACAAGTCTGTCCTCTACCTAGCCGCTGCGCACGGCGAGACGACGATCTACCGAGTACCCTGGAACGATGGAAAGGTTACCGGGCCCGCGCAGCCAGCCGTTAAGCTGCCCTTTGCGTTCCACCTAAGCCACAGCGGAAATGCCTATGAGTTTTCCAAAGATCTTTCAACCGTTGTATACGCCCGTCCGAGCGGTCACGCCGACCTTTATCTAATGAAGTAACCTCAGATTCCGTGAAGCGCCTAGTAATGCCCCCCGACGACGATTAGTGTGCGACAGACATACACAGGTTTGCTCGGTTGAGGTAACTTTTGGGAAAGGTTGGGCTACATCCTCAGGCTCCGCATTGCAAACAATGTTTGCGACTGATTTCCCTGCTTTTCACTCCAAAGGCATTAATTCTCCTGATGTGAAGGCAGTTCGTGTTCTTATCGTCGACGACCATGCAGCGGTCCATTCAGGTATTTCGTCGCAGGCGGACATTGAGACCGTATGCGAGGCTGTCGATGGAAACGATGCGATCCGCCGCGCGCGAGAGCACAGACCGGACGTCGTCTTGTTGGATATTTCAATGCTCCGGATGCATGGGTTCGAAGTTCATAAACAGCGGCTGGCGTGGTCTGCTCGAAGACCCGCGTCGGACTAGGTGGCTGATTCATTACTTGATGCTGACGTTGTGCTGTCAGCCCGGCGAGGATTTATCACGTGTGCATCGGGGATCTGCGAGAGTCCCGAGCGAAGCCGACATCGAACTGGTTCTGGAACGAGAGAAGGAAGAGTTATCCGGAAGCGAAGCGGCGGATCATCTCCTGACAATGGACTGCAGTTCATCGCTCGCGACTTCAAAGAATTCATTCGCATCTAGGGCATGACACATGTCCGTACTTCGCCTTACTATTTGCAATCGAATGAAAAATCGAGCGCAGGCACAAGTCTCTAAAAAGCGAATGCATACAGCCCGGAGCCCCGCTCTCGCTAAGGATGCGCAACGACTGGTACAAGGTTATGTCCAGCATTACGACAACATCCGCTTGAACAGTGCCATCGGTTAACGCCGAAAAACATGCTCGACTGGCGGCAGCAGCGAACGAGACCGGAAGTTGACGGCAGCCAGGCAGCAGCCGCAACTTCGCCGGCAGCTAGCCGCATGAAAAGAAAAGCAGCCCAGTCGCATTGGGTGGAGAGGGTACCAACCAGCTTCTGACCGCAGCTGTGGACCTTTCGTCAAAGATGGACTCGGGTTCCGAAGTTCTCCACAAACGCGTACCCAAGCAGGAGTCCTGTAAGCACGAGGCCGAGTCCAATCGCAGCCAGGTTCCAGTATCGCACTCTCAGCTTAACCACTCTGTCCGCCTCGCCAGCCTCTTTTTCCCGGCCCACGCTTACCAAGGTCGCCAGATTCAATAGGACACTGGAAACCAGTGTGCCCACCAGGACGATGGGCGAGATGATGTTGAATGCCGCAGCCTGTCTGGGGCGTGAGAGCCAATGCTCTATTGGTGTAAAGAAC
>JAYVCW010000536.1:0-13587 GCA_043749775.1 Acidobacteriaceae bacterium
ATTATGAGTCTGCTGCTCTAACCGTTGAGCTATGGGCCCGACAGCTTGCTCTACCTAAAAAGGGTATCACTTTAGCCTGTAGCAACGGCAGCCATCTGCGCGGATTAGGGCGACGCTAGGATTTTTCGAAGTCTCGGCGATGAGGTTCAGCACTTCTCTGGGCTCAGATCAACTGGCGATAAACTGAAGGGACTTTCAAGACCCATCCTATTCTCTGCGAGGTTGGAAAACGAGGCGCATTGTCTCGCCCTTCCTAAGGTCAAGAACGGCCTTCGCATCGCGCAAGCTCGTTACCATCGTCATTCACCCTGATGCCAACTTTCACGATATGATGAGCGCTAAGAAAGCTGTTTCGCATGAAAAAACTGCGATTTCTGCTCAGCCTCACAAATGACGAAGACGGTTACCAGATCGAGCAGGCCTCTACTGGTTTGTCGACGGCCAAAAAACTGGGTATCGACCTCGATGTCGTCTATGCCGGCAATGACGGCATAAAGCAAAGCCAGCAGCTTTTATCCTGTATTCAATCTTCGGCTACCCAGCGCACAGACGCGATTCTTTTTGAACCAGCAGGCTCGACCGCGCACCCTCTGGTGGTTCGCGCCGCGGCGGCGGCTGGCATGGGCGTGGTTGTGCTAAATCGCGAAGCCAACTACATTCCCGAATTGCGCCAGGCTTTCAACGTTCCCGCCTTCGCCATCACTTCCAACCACGATGAAATCGGGCGGATTCAAGGTCAGCAACTCAACAGCCTGGTTCCTGGTGGGGGCGTTGTTCTGTATGTACATGGCCCGGCGGAAAGTTCCGCCGCCAAACAGCGTTATCTGGCAACAATGCAGACAAAATTAGAGAGCATCTCGGTACGCGTCCTAAAAGCTCAATGGAGTGAAGTTAGCGCCTACAAGGGAGTCTGCTCATGGCTCCGCCTATCCACTTCGCATCAGGTGAAGATTCAGGCAGTGTGCGCGCAAGACGACTCACTGGCGTTGGGCGCGCGTAAGGCCTTTGAAGAATGCTGTGCTTCAAAGGACGATTGGAAGGACATTCCCTTCCTCGGCTGCGACGGAATGCCGAAAGCAGGGCAGGAATGGGTACGGCGCAATTTGTTGGCGGCTACAATTCACGTTCCCCCCAACTCGGGTATGGGGATGGAGATGATGGTGAAATCGATTAAAACCGGCGAGATGCCACTGGAGCGCACCTTCACGCTGGCTAAGCCGATTCCATCCCCCGATGCACTAGCCGCTACTAAACCCGCTCAGGCCGCAACGGTTTAAAATTTTTTGTTTGCAGCCGATGTTAGCCCCGATTCAGCCAACACCTATTCCACACACCTGCTTGTACTCCGGCTTGTTGTAGTAAAGATGAGTTGCGAGATAGACGCGGTTTATTCAGCGGGAGTCGACGGAGCAGGTGTAGCCGCAACCGGGGCGGTCGCGCTGTTGTTTACCAGGTCCTTCAATTCCTTGCTCGGCTTAAAGAACGGAATCTTTTTCGCCGGAACTTCCACCCTGTCGCCAGTTTTCGGATTTCGCCCGACGCGAGGCTTACGCTGTCGCGTACGGAAGCTGCCGAATCCGCGAATCTCGATCTTGTCGCCCACGCGCAGAGAACGCACTACGCTGTCAAAAATGGTGTCGACAATCACTTCGCTATCTTTGCGGGTCAATTCCGCGAGCCGGGAAACCTCTTCGATCAGGTCTGCCTTCGTCATATGCTTTCTGTTTCCTTTCGGGCCGGTCTTAACCCAGCGCTCGTGTACCGTTCTGCCTATAACCTTCTCAAATTTAAGGGGTTCTGTGCAAGTGGGAAGATAGCGACCCTGCGGCGCAGGGAAACGCCGCAATCGGGTCTTGGCAGACTATTTCCAGAGATAGTAAAAGCCGACCTGCTGCTCCATAAGCTTTTCGCGGGTAGGCAGATAGTCTGAAACGTCGCCGAAGAGCAGGTCGAGTGCGCTGCGACGGTCTTTGGGCGGGTACACGAGAGTCGGTTCTCCGGAGATGTTCACAGCCCGCGCCGTATCCTTCACCGCGCCCTCGAAGTCCGTGATCTGGTCGACCAGTTTCATGGCGTTCGCCTGTTCGCCCGTCCAAACCTTGCCGTTCGCGATGGCCCGGATATCGGACTCTTTCACATGCCTGCCATCGGCCACCGCCTGAATGAATTGAGTATGCATGTTATCGATCAGTCCCTGCATGTACTGGCGCTCAGCCGGAGTCATCTCGCGCGTCGGGCTGCCCGTGTCTTTAAACTCTCCCGCCTTCATGATGACGGCGTTGAGCTTTGCCCAGCGCATGAGTTCGCCATAGTTGACCCATTCGGCGATCACGCCGATCGAGCCCACGATGCTGCCCTTGTCGGCGTAAATCTTATTGGTTGCCGAAGCGACGTAATAGGCGCCACTTGCGCCGACGGTTTCGATTGATGCGACAATCCTCTTCTTCTTCTCATCGCGGATGCGTTTCACTTCGCGATAAATTTCTTCTGACGCGGCAACGCCTCCGCCGGGAGAATTCACATGGATAATGATGGCCTTAATTGAATCGTCATCGGCAAATTTCTTGAGTTGCGGAACGATTTGTTTGGGCGAGAAGATTACGCCGTCGAGATTGACCACGCCAATTTTTGATCCGAATCCGGCAAACGATTCTTCATCGCGTGACCCGAAACTCATGTAGACAAGTACGAACACGGCGGCGACAAACAGGGCGAACACCCCGCCGCCGACGAGTACCCAGATCCAGACTTTGGAACGCCCTTCCGCCATGACCAGACGAGTGTAGCATCCACGCCAGCGCCACTGGGTAGGACAATGCCTGCCTCACCCCTCCCGCCGCAGAGCCGTGGTATCGTTTCCGCGGCGGTTTTCCACGCAACGCCCCCTCACAGTCATACCGTGAGTCGTACACTCGTTAGTGCGCATGCGCGATCCGGTCGAACTTGAGGTATTCAGAAATCTCTATCACTCCATCGCGGAAGAGATGGGAGCGACGCTTCGACGCACCTCTTTTTCTCCCAACATAAAGGAAAGACGCGATTACTCCTGCGCGGTCTTTGATTCGGCTGGACATGTCATCGCAATGGGAGACCACATGCCGGTCCATCTCGGCTCGATGCCCATGTCAGTCGCAGCCGCGGTGCAGGATTTTTCACTGGATCCCGGCGACGTGGTCATGCTGAATGACCCTTTTCGCGGCGGCACACACCTTCCTGACATCACGCTGGTCATGCCGGTATATGTCTCTGAAGCGAAGAGGACGCAGAGTAGCGCAACCGCGGCAAAGCCTCCTCGCTTGAAGTCAGTGCGTTCGCCCGACTCTCCCGATTTCTACGTGGCCTCGCGCGCACATCATGCTGATGTTGGCGGCATGTATCCCGGATCGATGGGACCGTGTCGCGAGATTTATCAGGAGGGTTTGCGAATTCCGCCGGTTAAATTAATGCGCGGCGGAGAGATGGTCGACGACATTCTCGCGCTTGTTCTAAATAACGTGCGCACGCCCGACGAGCGCAAAGGCGACCTGGGAGCCCAAATTGCGGCCTGCCAGACGGGTGCTGATCGCCTGCTTCAGGTGTGCGCAAGCTACGGCGTTGCACGCGCGCAGGCCGCAGCCACAAATCTCCTTGCGTATTCCGAAGAGATGATGAGCGCGTTCTTGCGAACCATTCCGGCAGGTAGCTACCAGGCCGAAGATTTTCTCGACGACGATGGAGTACAAAACAAACTTATCCGGATCGCTGTAAACATCACCATAGCGCGCATCGGAAAGATTCGGTTTTTAAAGACTCGATCTTTAAAAACTCGATTTTTAAAGACGCCGCTAGCCGCATCTCCCGCAACGGATAGTGGCGCCCGAGCGCACCAAGTCACAATCGATTTCACGGGTACCGACCCGCAAGTGCAGGGCGCGATCAACGCAGTCGAAGCCATCACCTACTCGGCTTGCTTCTATGTCTTTCGCTGCTTGCTGCGTGATGATGTTCCGGCAACGTCGGGATTGATGCGTCCGATCCGGTTGATCGCTCCATCGGGAACGGTGGTTAATGCGAGATCTCCGGCCGCTGTGGCGGGTGGAAACGTAGAAACGTCGCAACGGATTGTGGACGTCCTGCTGAAAGCCTTGTCGCGGGCGATCCCCGATCGAATTCCGGCGGCCGCCTCGGGAACGATGAACAACCTCACGATCGGAGGCATAGATCCGCGCTCTGGTGAGTCTTTTGCTTATTATGAAACCATCGCCGGCGGTATGGGGGCGCGCCCCTCAAAAGATGGAGTGTCAGGCGTTCACACGCACATGACTAATTCTCTTAATACTCCGGCGGAAGCGCTCGAGTACGCGTATCCACTGCGCGTTCGCGAATATTCACTGCGGCGGAACAGTGGTGGTTCAGGGCAACACCGAGGGGGCGACGGGATTGTGCGGGAGATCGAAGTCTTATCCGATGCGCAAGTGACGTTGCTCGCCGACCGCCGCTCGCGTGGACCCTACGGCCTTGCCGGAGGCGCCAGCGGACAATGCGGTCGAACATCGGTCGTGCGCGTCAATGGGGATTCGGGGAAATCGCGGGACGCGGAAGAGATACCAGGGAAGACCAGCATTCGGTTAAAGAAAGGTGAGCGCGTGCGTATCGAATCGCCGGGCGGCGGCGGATGGGGCTCGACATGATGGTCAAACTTTGCCACGGTTTACTTAAGAAAAATTTGTCATCCTGGAGCGAAACGAAGGACCTCTGCGACTCGCCGCCACCGACAAATATCGACAGAAGACAGAGATACTGCACCGCACGGCCTGCTTTAAGTGCTCCTTTTCGTTAGAATTCAAGAGCAACTTCCGTTGTCATCCTGCGTTCACTTTTTTGGGACTTACAAAACGATGAGATTTTTGCGCACATTGATTTTCGCGATCATTCTTGCCTCGGCTTTCTTTTATTTCACTACCCATCGCCGCGGGCATACGGAATCCACGAGTTGGCTGAGCCGCCCCCAGAAAGTGGAAATCACAGAGGCGGCAGGGAACGAGTCGCTGGACTCCGAAGAACAGAACAACATTAGCGTGTACCGCAAGAATATCGGAGCCGTCGTCAACATCACCTCGCGGGTGATGACCTTTGACTTCTTTTATGGCCTGGTGCCGCAAGAGGGGCAAGGGTCCGGCTTCGTCATCGACAAAGAAGGCCATATTCTCACCAACTACCATGTGATCGCGGAGGCGCGGCAAGTGGAAGTAACGCTGCACAATCGGAAAAAATACAAAGCGACTATCGTCGGAACCGACAAGCCACACGACCTCGCCATCGTCCAAATAAAAGCGCCTGACCTGCAACCGATGGTTCTCGGCGACTCGACCAATTTACAGGTAGGGCAAAAGGTCTATGCCATCGGAAACCCGTTTGGATTGGCTGGCACTCTTACCCGGGGCATTGTGAGTTCGATCAGGCAGGTGCAGGAGCCGGACGGTCTCGTGATCGATGAAGCCATTCAAACCGACGCCGCGATTAATCCCGGTAACTCGGGGGGGCCGCTGCTCAACTGGCATGGCGAGGTCATTGGCATCAACACGATGATTGCTTCGAGTGTGGGGCAAAGCGCGGGCATCGGTTTTGCAATCCCAATTAACACAGCCAAAGCGGTCGTCAACGATCTGGTCACCTTAGGGCGCGTTCGCCGCCCGGCGCTCGGTGTAAGAACCATTCCGATTGATCCGGAAGTTGCGAAGGAACTTGGGCTAGCGGCGGATTACGGATTGCTCATCGTGCAAGCCGTGCAAGGCGGTTCGGCGGATCGCGCCGGGCTGCGGGGCGGAACAGAACGCGCGTATTTAGGTAACACTCCAATCATGATCGGCGGAGATCTCATTGTGGCAATCGATGGGGAGAAAGTTGAAAGCCAGCAGACGTTAGCGCAAGTCATGAATAAACATCGAGCCGGAGATACGGTGAGAGTCACAATCTTCCGCGGCAAAAAGAAGATGGAAGTTCCAGTTGCGCTCGGCGAAGCGCGCGATCAGGTCTAGCGCGCGGACTGGCAAGTTCGAAATGAGATGAAAAATATGAGTCAAGGCAGCACGACTTACAGCCGTATCACTCCGCGCAAAATACGCGTAATTGGAGTGCCACTCGACCTTGGGCAATCGCGCCGAGGTGTCGACATGGGTCCGTCAGCCGTGCGTGTGGCTGGACTCGAAGCTCGCCTCGAAGCGATCGGTCACATTGTCGAGGACGCAGGCAACATCACCGTAGCCATTCCCGAGCAAAAAAAAGAAGGCGCTTCTAACGCAAAGTATTTAAAAGAAATTACGGCAACCTGTACCAAGAGTGCTGACCTGGTGATGCGGACACTCGAAGAGGGGAAAGTACCGCTGATACTTGGGGGAGATCATTCTGTAGCCGCAGGTTCGGTCTCAGGCGTCGCTGAATTTTATCGCCGTAAAAATCAGAAGATCGGGCTACTCTGGATCGACGCACACAGCGATATGAACACGCCGGAGTCATCGCCAAGCGGCAACGTGCACGGCATGCCGCTCGCCTCCATCATGGGGCTCGCACCGGACGATCTCGCGAATATCTACGGCTTCTCTCCTAAAGTGCAACCGGAGAATTGCATTCTAGTCGGCATTCGCGACGTTGACAGTTTTGAAAAAGAGAACATCCGCAAATCTGGAGTCGGAGTCTTCACCATGCGCGACATCGACGAGCGTGGCATGCGCGCCGTGATGGAAGATGCGCTCGCCATGGCACGCAATGGCACGGCCGGCTTTCATGTTTCGCTGGATATGGATTGGATCGATCCCGAAGACGCCCCGGGGGTGGGCACGCCTGTCTGGGGAGGTGCAACCTACCGCGAAGCTCATCTCGCGATGGAAATTATTTCCGATAACGGCGGGCTGTTGAGCTTTGAAATTGTGGAAGTAAATCCCGTGATCGACGAACGTAATCAGACCGCGGATTTAGCAGTAGAGTTAGTGTTGTCAGCCTTTGGCAAGAAGATACTCTAGCTGGTAATCCACTTCTGTAAATCCATTTCTGTAAATTTATTCCCGGAGCGTTGCGCTCCTCGCGGTCCATGACGGTGCCAGCGCTGACAACTCCCAACCGGGTGGAGGGCAGATGCAGGGTGCCGGAGGAACGATTGACGCAAAATTTGCGTAGAGTTGACGGAAGGAGGCACTGAGCGCCAGACTAAACGGCATGCCAAAAGCAAACCTCAAGTCCGCTTCCGGATCTCCATCCAAAATTCGCGTCGGCATTCTCTTTGGCGGGCGCAGTGGTGAACACGAAGTTTCGCTGCTGTCCGCGGCGTCAGTTCTCAACGCCATCGATAAAAGCAAATATGAAGTCGTACCCGTCGGCATCACCAAAGACGGTCGCTGGCTTACCGCGGAACATGCCGAGCGCTTGCTCAAGGGGCAGAGTCAGGAACAAGCCGCCGAGGGCGGTGGCTCTGCACAATCGCAGTCGCCTTCGCAATTGCGCGCTGGTGATCCTGATGCCACTCCGGGAGCGGCGCTGCTCGCCACTGGAGAATCGGTTGTCGTGCCTCCGGAGCCTGCGAGGCGAGGGGTTGGGCTTGCACCCTTTCAGACGGACGCGAATTTGCGCCGCGCCGCCGATCGCGCCATCAACGTTGACGTGATCTTCCCCGTGTTGCATGGAACTTTTGGCGAAGATGGAACCATTCAGGGTTTGTTCGAGCTAGCCGACATCGCCTACGTCGGCGCCGGAGTTCTCGGGTCTTCGGCTAGCATGGATAAAGACGTGATGAAGTCTCTATTCCGCGCAGCGGGATTACCGATCGTGAAGCACGTGACCGTATTGCGCAGCCAGTTCGAGCGCGATCCGAAGAAAGTGCAGAGGCTCGTAGAGAGCAAATTGAAATATCCCGTTTTCGTGAAGCCAGCCAATCTCGGCTCTTCGGTAGGAATTTCTAAGGCCCATGATGGCAAGGAGATTGGTCCCGCGATTCTCGAAGCGGCAAAATTTGACCGCAAGATTGTGATCGAAGAAGGAGTTGGAGGGAAAAAGGGCAAGGCTCGCGAGATCGAATGCGCTGTGCTCGGCAATGACGATCCGAAAGCCTCGATTGCGGGCGAGATCGTGCCCTGCAAGGAATTTTATGACTACGACGCGAAATATCTCGCCGAAGGTTCGGAACTGGTCATCCCGTCGAAATTGACCAAAGCGGAAATGAAAAACGTTCAGAAACTGGCGATTGCCGCGTTCCAGGCGGTCGATTGTACCGGCCTCGCGCGCGTCGATTTTTTGATGGATCCGAAATCAAGAAAGATGTTCGTGAACGAGATCAACACTATGCCGGGGTTCACCGCGATCAGTATGTATCCAAAATTGTGGGCGGCGAGCGGCGTTTCGTATCCGGATTTGATCGACCAGTTGATTCAACTGGGCATCGCCCGCCACGAGGACAAGAAGCGCAATCAATACAGCCGTTGACCCGAGGTTCGGCACGGAGCGCTTGCCCTCCCTACGCCGCACCACCCTGCAGAAAACGGGTACGGTAGCCACTGTATCCCCAGCGAAACAAGGGTTTTATCGGCGCTATTCAAACTCGTAAAAACCCTCGACGCGCCGCCCGCCGGCAACTACAATCTTCTAAGCGTCATCTTATGACGTGTACAGGCTCTATCCGGCTGGTTTGCGGAGGGGCACTGGAGGCCACTTTGAGTCTGACTCCGATCGGCGCTCTTCGGCGCAAAATCACCACTTCAACCATTCGCGACAAAAAGTTGCTTCACGAAGCAATTACCTGCCTGACCGCGTATGACTATGCGACAGCGCGTTTAGTTGACGAGGCGGGAATCGATATTGCCCTCGTCGGCGATTCCCTGGCCATGACCATGCTCGGATACGAAAACACGCTTTCGATCACCGTCGACGAAATGCTGCATCATGTGAAAGCTGTGCGTCGCGGAGTGAAAGATGCATTGCTCATTGCCGATATGCCTTACGGTTCATATCAGGCTGACCACACGGAAGCGGTTCGCAATGCTGCGCGCTTTGTAAAAGAAGGCGGTGCGGAAGTAGTGAAGATGGAAGGTGGGGAGCGGCGCGTTGACGTCATTCGGCGCGTGATAGACGCCGAAATACCCGTAGCGGGGCACATCGGCCTCACCCCGCAATCCGTCAACGTGATGGGCGGATATAAAGTTCAGGGCAAAACTCTCAACGCGATCGAGCAACTCATGCGCGACGCGGTAGCGCTTGATCGCGCGGGGGTGACTTGCATTTATCTCGAAGGTATTCCGCGCGAAGTTGGGGCGATGATTACCGCCGAGATCGACACTCCGACGATCGGCATCGGCGCTGGCCCGGACTGCGACGGCCAGGTGCTCGTGTTCCACGATCTCGTTAATCTTACGTTCGGGCATCCAGCAAAATTTGTTCGACGCTATGGCGACGCCGCCGCGCTGATCACGCAGTCGTTGCTCGCGTTTAAGGCCGACGTCGTGTCTCACCAATTCCCAAACGATGCCGAGTCGTATCATTTGCCGAAAGAAACGCAGGCGGCACTGGAAACGATCCTGCAGCGCAAGCGCGCCATGCAGCGCTAACGGCGGATGCGAATCTGCTCGTCTATTGCTGAGGTTCGAGCGGCCTGCGTTGCAGCGCGCGCTCGGGGAAAGACTCTCGGCCTCGTTCCCACGATGGGCGCCTTGCATGAAGGGCATCTCTCGTTGGTCCGTGCCGCAAAAGCAAAATGCGACGCAGCAGTTGTTTCCATCTTCGTGAATCCCACGCAGTTCGGCCCCAGGGAAGATTTGGCCAAATATCCTCGTCCCTTTGAACGCGATTGCTCGATGCTTCAAAACGAGGGTATCGACATTTTATTTACGCCATCCGCAGTCGAAATGTATCCGCAAGGTAGCGTCACGTGGGTCACTGTCGAGGGTCTCAGCGACAAACTTGATGGGCGATCGCGCCCCGGCCATTTTCGCGGTGTCACCACGGTCGTCGCCAAACTTTTTAATATCGTTGAACCGCAAGTTGCATTCTTCGGACAAAAAGACGCCGCACAACTTGCCATCATCCGCCGCCTGGTTCGCGATCTGCACTTTCCCATCGAGATTGTTGCCGGTCCCATTGTTCGCGAAGCAGAGGGGCTCGCCATGAGTTCGCGCAATGCATACCTGAATAAGAACGAGCGAACTCGGGCGCTGGTGTTGCAGAAAACGCTGCAAAGAGCGGAGGCACAGTTTCGAGCCGGCGAGAGGAATGCAGGGAAAATAATCTCTGGTGCGCGAGTGACTTTCCCCTCTGACCCGCATGTGCGTCTCGATTACCTCGAAATCGTCGATCCGGATACTCTGGAAGCGATCGAAACAATCTCAAGTCAGGCGCTGATTGCGATCGCCGCGTTCATTGGCACCACGCGGCTGATCGACAATCTTCTACTTCAGGCTTAATCTGCCTTCCATCATCTGCCTATCATCCGTCGGTTCGATTGACTTGCCCACTTTCCGACCGTAAGATTTCAGCCCAACACGAGGTGAAGAATGCTGGGCGAGGTTATCTCGCATTACCGCATTGTCGAGAAGCTCGGCGGCGGCGGGATGGGGGTCGTTTATAAAGCGGAAGACACGCGTCTCGATCGCTTCGTTGCCTTGAAATTTCTTCCGGAGAATGTTTCCCAGGACCGGCAGGCGCTCGAGCGCTTTCGCCGCGAGGCACGCGCTGCCTCTGCGCTGAGCCATCCAAATATTTGCACCATTTACGATATCGGCGAACAAGATGGCAAAGCGTTCATCGTGATGGAATACCTTGACGGTGCCACGCTTAAACATGTCATCGGAAATCGCGCCATGGATCTCGATGCGTTGCTCTCACTCAGCATCGAGATCGCCGACGCGCTAGACGCTGCGCACGCGCAAGGCATTGTTCACCGCGATATCAAGCCCGCAAATATTTTCGTGACCAAGCGCGAGCACGCAAAAGTTCTCGACTTCGGCTTGGCCAAAGTTACGCAGTCATCGAGCCACTCCGCCCAACCCGCCGGCGAAACGATGGAGGCGACAGTCGCAGAAGAGCACTTGACAAGTCCAGGTTCTGCGATCGGAACCGTTGCCTACATGTCTCCAGAACAGGCCAAGGGCAAGGAACTCGACGCGCGAACCGATCTATTTTCTTTTGGAGCGGTGCTCTATGAGATGGCAACCGGCATGGTGCCGTTTCGCGGAGAGACGTCGGCGCTGATTTTTCAGGCCATCCTCGATCGCGCCCCGGTGTCGCCCATCCGGTTGAATCCAGACCTGCCGCCGAAGCTGGAAGACATCATCAACAAGGCCCTGGAAAAAGATCGCAACTTGCGTTACCAGCACGCGGCTGACATTCGTGCCGACCTGCAGCGCTTGAAGCGAGACACCGATACGGGACGCGCAGTGGCGGCAAGTTCCGGTTCTATGACAGCCGCCGCGCACGAATCGGGCTCGGGAACGGCCGCACGGGTAACCTCGTCTGCCGCGCACTCGGCGGCTACTTCCGGTACGTCTTCTGCCGCAAGCAACTTGCCGAGCGGATTGCCCTCAACCCCCCAGCGCTCAAGAAAGTGGGCGATCCCGGTCGCAGCCGTTTTACTGCTCGCTACCCTCATCGGTGGCGGCCTCCTTTTCCGCTCCCGCCGAGCCAGCGCGTTGGGCGAGAAAGATACTGTGGTGCTTGCCGATTTCGTGAACACTACTGGCGATCCCGTGTTTGATGGGACATTGAAGCAGGCGCTTTCGGTACAACTCGAGCAATCGCCTTTTCTCAACATCATGCCGGAGTCGCGTATTCATCAGGCGTTGAGCTTCATGGGGCGACAGCCGAACGAGCGGATCACGAACGACGTCGCGCGTGAGATTGGAATGCGCGAGGGCGCAAAGGCGGTTTTGGCGGGCTCCATCTCTAGCCTGGGAAGTTCGTATGTGATCAATCTCTCTGCCTTGAATGCACAAACCGGAGATTCGTTCGCGCAAGCGCAGGTGGAAGCGCAAAGTAAAGAGAAGGTCTTGAGCGCGCTCGATAGCGGCGCGTCATCCCTGCGTACAAAGCTGGGTGAATCGCTAGGGTCGGTGCAGCAATTTGCCAAGCCGCTCGAGCAGGCGACGACATCTTCGCTTGAGGCGCTGCAGGCCTTTAGTCGGGGCCACGATGAACATCAGGGCCTGCACGACGATCGCGCTATTCCTCACCTTAAGCGCGCGATCGAACTCGATCCTAATTTCGCCGTCGCTTATGCGACGCTCGGTGTTGTGTACAACAATCTCGGTGCGCGAGCCCTAAGCAATCAGGCGCTGCACAAGGCATTTGACCTTAAGGACAGGGCGAGCGAACGGGAAAAATTCTATATTTCGGCTCACTACTATGAAGGAGTTGGAGATCTGCTGAAGGCGGTAGAGATCTACGAGCAATGGAAGCAATCCTATCCGCGGGATACAACCCCCAACGATAATCTGGCTCTCGCCTACGATGCGCTGGGCCAGCACGATAAAGCGCTGGAGAATGCGCAACGCGCCATGCAAATCGACAACCGGGATCCTTTCGCATACCACAACGTCGCGGACGCCTATCTGGCGCTAGGGCGCTACGAGGAAGCGCACGCGATGGTCGAGCAGGCCGCGACCCACAAAGCAGATTCCTACGGGATGAAAATTGTCGCGTACCAACTGGCTTTTATTCGAGGCGATCAAGTCGCCGCGCAACATCTCGTTGACTCTGGAGCAATCCCAAGCGAGCAAGCATTTATGTTGAGCTATGCCGCACTCGGCAAATATTTTCAGGGACGGGTGCGGGAGGCTCGAGAGATGAATAATGCGGCGGTACAGAAGTCAGAGCATGATGCTCGCGAATTTGCCGCCAATATCCGCGCTACGCAGGGCGCGGTCGAGTATGAATTCGGGTATTTGGACGAAGCCCGAAAGCAGACCCAAGCCGCTTTAGCCATGACCGATGACAAAGACGTGCGCGCTGTAGCGGCATTTACCCTGGCTCGTACCGGCGACACCAACCGCTCGGAGAAAATTGTTTCCGACCTCGAGAAGGAACACAACGACCGGTCTTTCAAGGCGGAGGTTGCCTTGGTGCGGAGCGCGGTTGCGCTGCAACGCAAGCAGCCATCCGTCGCCGTCGAAGCTTTGGAACCGGCTAGACTGTTTGAAATGGGCTCCGGTCCGAGTGCGACGGTTGATTACTGGCCGCTCTACTACCGAGGCTTGGCCTACTACGACTTGCATGACACGGGCAAAGCGCTCGCAGAATTCCAAAAAATCTTAGATCATCGCGGATTAAATCCGATGAGCCCATGGTATGTTCTGGCCCGCCTCGCATCGGCCCGCACTTATGTTTTGCAGGGAGATCTAGCCAAAGCTAAAACCTCTTACCAGGATTTCTTTGCCTTCTGGAAGGATGCCGATCCTGATGTTCCATTGTTGAAGCAAGCCGAGGCGGAGTACGAGAGGATTCATTAGAAACGCGATTGCCTAAGGTGCTTGCAGCCTTACTTTGCGGCCTGACACATACGTGTTGTCTGCGATGAAGTAACGCAGCGGGTGTGCCGCCGACTTCACGATGCCGATGCGCGGAGTCACCGTGATT
>JAYVCW010000537.1:0-2177 GCA_043749775.1 Acidobacteriaceae bacterium
TCAATGCGTATAACCCCCCCCTCTGTTTGACCCTTCTTTTCGCACGCCTGTAAGATCAAACGTTCCAGCTCTCTTCGCTCAATCCAAATATTATGCCGCACGAATTGCCGAAAGCTTATGAACCGAGCGCTATTGAGGCGCGCTGGGCGGAGTATTGGGTGCGGGAGAAGTTGTTTCATGTCGAAACGCCTCCGCCTGATTTGTCTCCGCGTTCGTCCAATCACGAATCGCTTCCGGTGTTTGCTTTGCTCCTGCCGCCTCCGAATGTTACCGGGCGATTGCATATGGGACACATGCTTAACCAGACGCAGATGGACATTATCGTGCGCTGGCATCGGATGCGAGACGAGGTTGCGCTGTGGCTTCCGGGGACCGACCATGCCGGGATAGCTACGCAGATGATGGTCGAACGGCAGCTGGCTAGCGAGGGCATCAAGCGTCGCGAACTGGGGCGAGAGAAATTTATTGAGCGCGTCTGGAAGTGGAAGCGGCATTACGGCGGCGCGATTCTCGATCAGATGAAGCGCCTGGGCGCGTCCGTCGATTGGGGGCGCGAGTACTTCACCATGGACGAAAATTTGTCGGCCGCGGTGAAGGAGGCGTTTGTCCGTCTCTATGAAGATGGGCTGATCTATCGCGGGAAGTACATCGTGAACTGGTGCTCGGACTGCGGCACGGCAATCTCGGATCTCGAGGTGAAGCACGAGGATGTAGCGGGCAAGTTATACGAGATTCGCTATCCGGTGGTGGACGCGGCATCTCACTCGGGCTTCGGCTTGGGCCTGGGCCTGGGACGAGCCGTAGACGACTTCGAATTTATTACGGTCGCGACGACGCGTCCGGAGACGATGCTCGGCGATGTGGCGATTGCGGTGAATCCTACGGATGAGCGCTATCTGCATCTGCACGGCAGGCATGTGATGCTGCCGCTGATGAATCGGGCGATTCCGATCATCGCCGATGAGCTGGCGCAGCCAGAATTTGGGACGGGCGCGGTGAAGGTGACGCCGGCGCATGATCCGAATGACTTTGAGGCCGGGCAACGCCACAACCTGCCGCAGATTGAAGTGATCGACGAGCATTCAAAAATGAATGCGAATGCCGGAGCCTATGCGGGGCTTGATCGCTTTGCGGCGCGGGCGCGGATTGTAGAGGACCTTTCGACGCAGGGATTTCTTGTGGGCACGAAGGATTACACGATTGCGATCGGGAAGTGCGATCGCTCCGGAACGATTGTCGAGCCACGGCTTTCGACGCAGTGGTTCATCAGGATTGCTCCGCTGGCGAAGCGGGCGATTGAGGTGGTTGAGAAGGGATACATTCGCTTCACGCCGGAGAATTACGGGCAGATTTATTTGAACTGGATGAATAACATCCACGACTGGTGCATCTCGCGGCAGCTGTGGTGGGGGCATCGCATTCCGGCGTGGTATTGCGGGCAGTGTAAGGAAGTTGTGGTGGCGCGCGAGGCTCCTGCGGCGTGTACGAAGTGCGGCGGTGCCGAGCTTGAGCAGGAGACGGACGTGCTCGATACGTGGTTTTCGTCGGGGCTGCTTCCGTTTACCACCCTGGGATGGCCTGCTGCAACGCGGGATCTGGATGTGTTTTATCCGAATCAGTTGATGATTACGGGCTTTGATATTTTATTTTTCTGGGTTGCGAGGATGATTATGCTCGGGTGCTGGTTCATGGCGCCGCCCCATAAACCTTCTTCTCGGGAGTTGACTTCAGAGGGACCCGTGGCCAGCGGCACATTAGATGGACCCACACTAAACGCCGCAACGGACGCGGCGTCTAGTATGGGGCATCCTCGGGGGTCAAAAGGAAGCGGGGCAGACGATTACCTGCGGGCTTCGGTGCCGTTTCGCGAGGTTTATATTCATGCGCTGGTGCGGGATGCTGAGCGGCAGAAGATGTCGAAGACTAAGGGGAATGTGCTTGATCCGATTGAGGTGATTGGGCAATACGGTACGGATGCGACGCGGTTTACGCTGGCGGCAATGGCGGCTCCGGGTACGGATATTGCGTTTAGCGAGAGCCGGACGGCAGGCTATCGCAATTTTGCTAACAAGATTTGGAATGCGGCCCGCTTCATGTTCATGAATGTGGATCGGATTGACTCCGGCTTGCGCCCGGATTCAGGACAGGAGCATCCACCCCGCGCAGGGGTTGCTTCG
>JAYVCW010000538.1:0-7305 GCA_043749775.1 Acidobacteriaceae bacterium
ATCCTCGTCCTTCCAGCTTCCCCAATGCTCCCAGAAATCGCAGCAGCACCATCCGGCCATCACCAGAATGCCTTGCTCGTCGGCTGTCTTATAAAATTCTTCCGTTTCGAGTTTGCCTTCCAGGCGCACCGTATTCAAGCCCATGTCACCAACGTAGCGGAATTCATCGGCGAGCCGCTCCGGCGTTTCACGCAGCATCAGGTCGGGAGTCCATCCTCCACCGCGAATCAAAATATTTTTGCCGTTGATCCTGAACAAACGCTTTTGGCGATCTGGCGCCTGCTCGCTAACCTCAGACGTGATCTCGCGGATTCCGAATTTTGAGTGCGATACGTCGGACAACTTTCCATTTACGTCGACAGACATTGTCAGATCGTAAAGATTCGGCGTTCCCATCTGTGCAGGCCACCATAGTTTGGGGTTCTTGAAGTTGAGTTGCGGATATTCGGCAGGAGTAAAAGTAATGTCCCGGGACTCCCCGGCCGCTAGCTGAACAGGTTGCTGAAAATCAACGTCGCCGATGCGTCCTTTCAAAGTTCCGGTGACCGGTTTTGCAGTACCGTTCTTCACTTGCGCAGTGACTGTCAGGTGAGCGGCATCGTTTTGCGGGGAGTCGACCTTCGATATTACGGCCAAGCTTCGAAGCGCCACCGGACCGCTCGTGGTCAGATAAACTTCGCGCCATAAGCCCATGTTCTTATCGGGCGGAGCAGGATTCCAATCCACGAACGTAATGGCCAAGTTGTTTTCCGTCGGAGCCCACACCTGCACTGCAAGAACATTTGGTCCCTGCTTGATTGCGGACGTCACATTGAATTCATAGGTTCGCCAGGCACCCGCGACTTCGTTCGAATTGGCGATCTGCTTTCCATTAAGAAAAATGTTGGCGCGATAATTTATCCCGCGAAAATTCAACCAGACGGTTTTGCCGGAGTAGAGGTTCGGCAGATTGAATTCCTTGCGATACCACCATGACACCGCGTAAGGACTGTCCGCAGGCATGGCAACGTTTGAAAAGTTAAAGCCGATGGGATAGCTCACACCCGGATATTGCCGCAAATTCATTCCATAAAAAGGATCCGGCAATAATTTGTTCTTCACCTGAGCCGCGACCACGGTTGTGGGTACATCGGCCGCGATCCATTCGCTACTCTTAAAGGATGGGCCGGAGATAGCTTCGCCTTTCGCGGTGACTTTTGTGGAAGACTGTAGCCGCCAGCCCTCCCGGAGTGGAAGGGTCAGGGACGGTGCTGGTTGAAAGCTTGGCTGTGAGACGGCAACGGCGAGCGAACAAACGGGGAGAAGAAGCCGCAAGATCTTCATAGAAGTCCTTGGTGAAGGCTAAAAAATGGTTAAAACAAATAATGATCAAAACAAATAATGATGAAAACAAAGAATGATGAAAACAAAGAATCATCTCAAGCCGAGCGTATCCGACCGGCGCTTACGTTAATAACATCTTTATTAATTCGATTCAATAGAGCAATACGAGCGCATACTCGCCATCCGCCGTCCCGCTTCCAATGGGTAGTTTATAATCAAGAATTCGCCCGACAACTGTTGACTCTCCAGAGGAGTTATCCAAAAACTTATGATTCGAACTCTTCAAAATGCGGGGCCAACCCTCAAAATCGTCCTTGGCGCTTTGCTCGTTATTATCTGCGCCTCGATGGCCATCACGCTAATTCCCGGCGGTCTGGGATCAAGTCTTGGAATCGGCGCGCCCCCCGCGGGCGTCCTGGCCACGGTTGGCGACCAACAGGTGACCGTACCCGAAGTGCAGCGTACTGCTCGCGCCATGATTCGGCAACAGTTCCCGAAAGGCGGACCTCAGGCGAGTATGTTGCTCCCGTACTTTGCGAGCCAGGCGGCAGAGCAACTGATTAACGAAAAGGCGCTGATCGCCGAAGCCCATCGCATGGGGTTACGCGCGAGCGACGACGAACTGCGTGACGAACTGCAACACGGGCAGCTCGGCTCCATGCTCTTCCCGGATGGCAAGTTTATTGGCCAGGAGCAGTATCAAAATTTCGTCCAGAGCAACGACCTGACCGTTCCGCAATTCGAAGGTTTGGAGAAAGACTTTATTCTGGTGCGCAAGCTGCGCGCTCTCGTAGCCAGCAGCGCGCTCGTTGGCGACTCGGACGTTCGCGAGGAATTTATAAGCCGCAACACCAAAGTAAAATTTGAATACGCGGTTATCACGCAAGCCGATATTTTGAAGGGTCTGCATCCCACCGACGAGGAATTGAAGGCGTACTACGATCGCAATAAGGCGAGCTATAACAATTCAATCCCCGAGAAACGGCAGATTAAATACGTTCTTATCGACAGCTCGAAAGTAGGCGCGGCAGCGGCGGTGACGGACAAGGACCTGCAGGCTTATTACGATCAGAATCGCGAGCAATATCGCGTATCTGAGCAGGTAAAGGTGGCGCACATCCTGATCAAGACTCCGCTGCCAGCGCCAGGTGCCAAAGAAGATGAAAAAGCAATTGCGGACGCGCGCACCAAAGCGGAAGGCGTCTTGAAAGAAGTAAAGTCCGGCGGAGATTTTGCGAAACTTGCGGCGAAGAACTCGGACGATCCCGGCAGTGCGAAGAACGGCGGAGAATTGGGCTGGATCGGGCGGGGCCGAACGGTTCCTGAATTTGAAAAAGCTGCCTTCTCACTCGGCAAAGGGCAGACGAGCGATCTCATCAAGAGCAGCTACGGCTTCCACATTATTCGCGTCGAAGACAAGCAGGATGCACATTTGAAATCTTTGGCAGAGGTTAAGTCAGAGATTGAAGAGAAGGTAAAACAGCAGAAAGGTGCGCAGGCTACCGAATCCGCCGCCAACGCGCTCTTGAGCCAATCACGCACGGAAGGATTCGACAAGGCTGCTTTCGGCAAAGGATTTACCCCGATCACGACTGATTACTTCATTAAAACGGATAACCTGCCGGGACTCGGCACAAATCCGCAATTCATGGACGCAGTTTTTAACGAGGCAAGCAAAGCGCCGCCTGACTTGGTGCAAGCGGGCGCAGGATATGTCGTGTTCCAGTTGCTCGGCATCAAGCCGCAAGCCACGCCGACGTTCGAAGAGATTCGATCGAAAGTTGAAAGCCAGTTCAAGAACGAGCGAGCCAGTTTCCTGCTGCAGCAGAAAACGCAGGAGCTTTCCGACCGCGCCAAGTCTGGCCATGATCTGAAAAAAGCGGCGAAGGAACTAGGAGCGTCCGTTAAGATCAGTGACCTCGTTACGCCCGACGGCCAAGTGCCCGACATTGGCTCCATGTCGAACGCGAGCGCAATCTTCGCACTGAAAGACGGCGAAATCAGCGCTCCAATTTCTGCTGCTGGCAACGGTGTTGTAGCTCAGGTGCTGGAACGCCAGGCTCCTACAGATCAGGACTTCGCGGCGAAGAAGGACCAGGTGCGGCAGACGCTGGTCGAGGCAAAACAAAACGATCTATTTGGTCTCTTCGTCACGAATCTTCGAAAAGACATGGAAAAGTCAAAGCGATTGAAGGTTAATCAGGAGGAGATGAAGAGCCTGACCCGTCAAAGCTCGCAAGAAGGTCTGTAGCCTAGCTGCTACGACCCTACCAGCTATGTACTCGTTGAGACGCGGCTCGCCGCATCTCACTACGTCTCCCCAGATTGAGACGCATGAACAGAGTCGTTCTTCATCGAGAATATTCCCAATGCCATTTTTACGCGCAAGCGGCATTCTGCTTCACCCAACTTCGTTGCCCGCGCGCGGAGGCATCGGGGACTTCGGCCCATCGGCTTACGCCTTCGCCGACTTCTTAGCCGCCGCCGGTCAGGGCCTGTGGCAGGTACTCCCGCTTGGACCGGTGGGCTTTGGCGATTCTCCTTACTCCTCCACCTCGGCCTTTGCCGGCAATCCGCTCCTGATCAGCTTGGAGCGTTTGGCAGAGCGAGGCTGGATCGATCGAGATCTCGTTAACTCTCTTCCGAATTCTGATGGTCCAGTCGATTACAACGCGGTGTTTTATCAGAAGCTGCCGGTCCTCTTCGAAGCCGCTCGAAACTTTGTCCGTTCAGCGTCTGCGCCCGCGCGCTCGCGCTTCGCTGCCTTCTGCAATCAAAATCAATGGTGGCTTGATGACTTCGTGCTCTTCGATGGATTGCGCTCGCGCTTCAAGCTCCAGAGCTGGAATGAGTGGCCGCATGAGTTGACCCGGCGCGATCCTTCCGCCATGAAGCGCGCGCGAGAAGAAATGCGTGAAGATCTCGACGTACGCCGCGTGGTGCAGTTCTTCTTCTTCGAACAATGGAAGGCACTACGCGCCTACTGCGCGTCACGTTCCATCCGCGTCGCCGGAGACATGGCGATCTTTGTAAATTTTGACAGCACCGATGTTTGGACGCATCCCGATCTGTTTCGATTGACGCCGGAACTTTCTCCCGAAGTCGTCGCCGGAGTGCCGCCTGACTTTTTTAGCAAAGATGGCCAGCGCTGGGGCAATCCTCTTTATCGCTGGGACGTAATGCGCGAGCAGGGCTACTCGTGGTGGATTGATCGCATGCGGTGGCTGACGCAGCACTTCGATTACATTCGCCTCGATCACTTCCGCGGCTTCTCGCAATTTTGGGAGATAGCAGCGGATGAGCCCACCGCCATCAACGGACGGTGGGTCGATGGTCCCAAAGACGATTTGTTCATGAGATTGCGCGAGGCTCTTGGGGGCCTGCCGTTTTTTGCGGAAGATCTGGGCTACATTACCGACGACGTGCATGAACTGCGCAAGCGCCTCGACTTCCCGGGAATGGCGGTGCTGCAGTTTGGTTTCGGCGACAAGGGCGCACATACCCACCTTCCGCATATGTTCACTTCCGAAAAAGTTGTGTACACGGGAACGCACGACAACGATACTTCGCTCGGCTGGTGGCAGTCGGGAGCCACGGAGCATGAACGTGAGCAACTGCAGGCCTACCTTGGGCCTGACGATAATAAGATCCATTGGGCGATGATTCGCGCGGCCTGCGCGTCGGTCGCGAGTTTATGTGTGATCCCGCTGCAAGACGCGCTGGGTCTGGGGAGCGAAGCGCGAATGAATATTCCAAGTCAAGCACAAGGTAACTGGCGTTGGCGTTTTTCAGCAGACGCACTCCGTCCTGAGCTGGCAAAGAAGCTCGCGATGCTCACTGAAGTTACCGATCGGCTTCCTCCACCAGTCGGCTATTCGCCGCATGAAGATTGGGTTGCGTGAGTTAGTATGTTGTCGCCTGCCGGATTGGGCTTCCCCAACGGTTTTCTCCGCAATTCCAAATCCGCCTTTGCTAAATCCCGCCGCCTGTTGAACAATGGATAGTATTAAATTGGCAAAGCGGCAAGAAAACATTTCGCCGCTCGCCCACAAAAAGTAAGGAGCCTTCATGCCTGCAACTGGAGAACTTATCCGTCACATGAACTACATCGACGACATCGCTACCACTTTGCGGCGCATCAGCGCCAGCATTCCGGCGATGACCAAGGAAGAGAGTGCACGCCTTGGCGAGTACATCCGTAAGTCCGAACCCAGCTACGAAAGCGTGGTACAGCGTCTCGAACATCAGGGCAAGCACGGTAAAGAGGATAAAGAGTGACTGAAGTCCGCACGGTAGCCGTCATCGGCGCCGGCATCATGGGTAGGGGAATCGCCCATGCTGCTGCCCTTGGCGGCTATCGCACCATCCTTGAAGACCTGCTGCCGAACGCGCTTCGCAAGGCCGAAACCGAAATCCGCGCCAATCTCGATAAGGCGGTTGAACTCGGCAAAGTGGAGGCCTCCGAAGCGAACGCCGCTTTCTCCCGTCTCGAATATGCCGGTTCGGTCGACGAAGCCGCCCGTGATGCTGATCTCATTATCGAAGCCGTTCCAGAAGAGATGGAATCGAAGATTGAGATCTTCACGATGCTCGACAAGATTTGCCGCCCTACGACAATTCTTGCGTCAAACACGTCTTCGCTGAGCGTGACTGAGATAGCGAGCGTGACTTACCGCGCGAAGAAGTGCGTTGGCATGCACTTCTTTAATCCGGTTCACAAAATGAAGTTGCTGGAAGTTGTGCGCGCCCTCGAAACGGATGACGACACACTCGCGGCGGTGGTCGAGGTTGGCCGACGCATGCGCAAAGAAGTCGTTGTCATCAAAGAGTCTCCCGGCTTCATCACCAGCCGGATTAATGCCATGATCGGCAACGAAGCTTTCTACATGCTGCAGGAAGGCGTTGCCACTGCCGAGGACATCGATAAGGCGCTTAAGCTAGGGCTGAATCATCCCATGGGCCCGTTTGAGTTGGTTGACCTCGTCGGGCTTGATACTCGGCTGCACATCCTCGAATATCTTCACAAATCACTCGGCGAAAAATTTCGTCCGTGTCCGCTCCTTGTGCAATATGTCAAGGCCGGCAGGCTGGGACGGAAATCCGGACGTGGCGTGTTTGAATACAGAGTTCCTGAACAACCACTGAATGAACGAGATCACGCCACGATACCGGTGAAAATGCCCGTACTAAAATCATAGGCCTTCTGGTTTGCTGGAGCACCTGCGAGCGCCAGTTTCATCTCCTTCGCCGCGTCATCTCTCCACCCGCAGCTAACCGGCGAACAACTGCAGTCATAATGAGGTGGCGAGTGCAAGCGCCTTCTTCCCGGCCGCCGCGTCATCTGTTCGGACAGTTCATCTCACGTCTGCAAATGAATCTACACAATGCTGGCCTGTATGCAAACTCATTCACATTGACAAGCGGGAGTGATACGGCGCATCCTTGCCGGGTCGTAAGCGACCAGCACATTTCCTCCCCTATCAGCTGCGCGGCTAATGACAACAGATTCCCTAGGGCTCCGGGTACTCGCGCGTAAGTGCTGTGGCCCAACATCAAAATGACAGGAGAACTTTTATGAACGTGATTAGCAGTGGCATCCGAGCCGCCGCAGTGCGGCTGGTGCTAATGATCGGATTGACCAGCGCCGCCATCCTCTGGGTATCGGCGAGTTTGGCACTCGCGCAGCAGATTCCGATCGCGGGCACGACAGCACCGCAGACCGGCAACTTTACATCGTCCGGCGACGGCGACGTTACCCAAGCTGAATTCCCCGGGCAAGTGGACACCGAGTCCGGACCGGGCCCTTACCCGGGGACCATCGTCAATCGCAGCCTGTCGACCGGCTCCGGACGGGGCGTTTCGGTAAACAGCGGCAAGAAGGCCAAATCGAACCCGCAATTCAAATTTGGTTTCCAAGGATTGAACATCTATCAGCAACGGTATGCGCGTGGCGGTAACCAGTTCTCCGTCGAACCTCCCGAC
>JAYVCW010000539.1:0-2241 GCA_043749775.1 Acidobacteriaceae bacterium
AAAAGCCTTAGTCCTCAAACCAAGACTACCGGATCGTATGAGCCTTCGTTCTTATCCAATCAATTCTTGCGCGTTCTCTGCGCAAGAGTGGGATTCCACTGCTCCCTCCCCTTCGGATTTTGTAGGCCAGCCCCAAGCCGCTTAAGGAGACGAGTAGACGTAGGTTTCCAAAACGTGTCCAGAGTTGTCGAACTGAACTGAATAATATTGCGGGAGCAAAGGTGCGAACGAGTTGCGATAAATGAACTCCGTGCAATCTGTTCGCGAAGGACCGAATGATTTGCCGCACTGTTCGGTCCGCGACGGCCTACCTAGTAGTCGGACGACCTCTCTTTGGTAGGTTCCTGAGTGAATGGAGCTCAATCGAGAATTAATCCGCCAGTTGCGAATCATCCCCATGCGATGAGGAAAGAAGCCGAAAACGCAATTGCGATTACCAACAGCGCGAGCGGACGCTCCCTGCGACGGATGGCCATGTTAGAACTTCGCCCTGGGATCGAAGCGGGCCCTGGCATCTGTGGTCACTCGTTTCGCACTCCACTGCATAGCTAATGTTTGAAATAGTCCGGTCGCCACGCGGTTTTTATGATTTCAGCTTTAACCTGACGGCCTTCAGCCTCACTAAATTTAGCTTAAGCTTTTTGGCGACGATGAGCGAATTGTAACTCGAAGAATTATCATTTTTGTTTCGTTAAGCTTATAAGTCCCCACTCGATTCGCCGAGATCTTTGAGCGCTTTCTGCCCCTGATACCACTTGAGCAGGAAGAACGAATGAAGTCCGAATGCCCAGATCGAGAACATGGCTACCAGGGCGACCATGTCGGCTGCGTACAAAACCATGCCTATTAGGAATGCCCACCGTTGGCCGCTGCGAGCGGCGATCCCCAGAATTATAAAAACCACCAACCATGACGCCACCACCCCATATGCCACGAACGGATAGATCTGCCCGAGCGATCCGCCATAAGCACGAAGAAGATCGAAGACGCCGATATTGACAATAATGTTCAAACTCACGGAAAACAGCCCGCTACTGAGGGCAGCTAGACCAGCGGCCCAGAAGAAGTAGTTCGCGGCGCCCTGGCTGTCGGCGCGTAAGTCGTCGCGCAAAATGTAGTTTTGCCTCAGAGTACTCTTGATCGGTTCGACCTGCGCCAACGTTCAATGTTTGCATGAGGCATTCCTCAATTTCAGTCGCCGAAGTATAAGGCTGGAACGGCGGGTATTGGCAAGGGTTAAGTACAAGAACGAAACCCCACCCTAACGTTGCAAAAGCGCGACGTTAGAATGGATTGGATAAGAACGAAGGCTCGATACGATCCGGTAGTCTTGGTTTGAGGACTAAGGCTTTTCGGAAAGGAAGGAGCCTTCGCTCATGATGATTATAGGATGTGATTTTCATCCCAGCTGGCAACAAGTGTGTTGGCTGGACACGGAGACTGGGGAAACGGCGGAGCACAAGCTGGTGCATGCCAATGGGGATGCGAAGCAGTTTTATCAGCAACTGCCGGTGCCGGTGCTGATCGGCATGGAGGCGACGGGCAACAGTCAGTGGTTCATCGAACTGGTGCAGGATCTGGGACACGAGATCTGGATCGGAGATGCGGCGCAGATCCGAGCCAGTTACGTGCGCAAGCAGAAAACGGACAAGCGCGACGCGGCGCACATTCTGAAGCTGGTGCTGGAAGGGCGGTTTTCCGAGGTTGTGGACGCCCGACCGCGAGCAGCGCGATCTGCGGCAACTGGTGCTGCATCGGCACAAGCTGGTGGAGATTCGCAGCCGGGTGAAAAACGAACTGCAACACCTTTCTCTGAATAAGGGAATGCAACGCCAGGCCAAGCTGTGGAGCCAGGCCGGGATGAAGTTGCTGCGTGAGCTTCCGTTGAAACCTTGGGCGGCATGCCGCCGGGAAGACTTGCTGGGATTGTTGGCGATGTTAAACCAGCAGATCGGAACGCTGGACACGGCAGTGCAGAAGGCCGCGGAAGAAAATCAGCAAGCGAAGTTGCTGATGACGCAACCGGGAGTGGGACCGAACACGGCACTGGCGTACGTGCTGACCCTCGGCGACGTGAGCCGGTTCCGGCGTGGCAAGCAAGTGGCCAGTTATCTGGGGTTGATTCCGCGCGAGGAAAGTTCTGGCGGTCGTCAGAAGCTGGGAGCGATCACCAAGCAGGGCAATCGACTGCTGCGGTCGCTGCTGGTGGAAGCGGCGCAGATCGCGGTGCGGTTTGATCCG
>JAYVCW010000540.1:0-19463 GCA_043749775.1 Acidobacteriaceae bacterium
ATCATTACCCTGATTCTTATCTTTCGATGGGCCTCACCGCCGAACGGCTGGCGGCGCGATTCAGTATTAAGCGCGAAGAGTGCGACGAGTTCTCACTGCGCAGCCACCAAAAAGCGCTGGCTGCAATCGAAGCGGGAAAATTCGAAGATGAGACTGTGGCCGTTCAGGTAAGTCTTACAATCCCCAACGGCTCCAAGCCAAAAAAACAAGAGATATTTTTCAAGGTGGATGAAGGTCCGCGCGCGGATACTTCGATCGAGGCATTGGGCTTGCTTAAAGCGGCCTTTCACGTAAGGGGAGTTTCAACCGCCGGAAATTCTTCGCAGATGTCCGATGGCGCGGCAGCGTCCGTAGTTATGTCAGCAGAACGCGCAAAGGCGTTAGGTATTGTCCCGCTGGCGCGCTACGTTTGCTTCGCCACTGCCGGCTACAAACCGGAAGAAATGGGCCTCGGCCCGGTCTTCGCTATTCCAAAAGCGCTGAGGCTCTCGGGACTAAAGCTCGAGGACATTGACGTGATCGAATTAAACGAGGCCTTTGCTGCGCAGTCACTCGCCGTGATAAAGGAAGCTGGAATCGATATCGACCGGGTCAATCCGAACGGCGGCGCCATCGCCTTGGGGCATCCACTTGGTTGTACGGGAGCCAAGCTAACCGCGAGCCTAATTCGCGAACTAAAGCGCCGTAAAGGCCGCTACGGCATGGTAACCATGTGTGTGGGCGGGGGGATGGGAGCGGCAGGGATTTTCGAGAATCTTTCGTAACCGTTCATATCGCCAAAGTCACTTTAGAGCATAAAAGTTTTCGTCCTTCTCTCCGTGTCTCCGTGGTGTAATCAAGGCATCGAGGTATTCATGGCCACTACGGCAATCCCTAAAGCCAAAATTCTTGGCGGCAGTTTTCTCCTGGAAGAGCGTCAGCCCTCCGAGGTCTTCACTCCAGAAGATTTTTCCGAACAACAGCGAATGATCGGACACACGGCGGAAGAATTCGCCGTCAAAGAAATCGTTCCCTTGGCGGAGAAAATTGAACACAAAGATTTTTCGATCTCTCGCGACCTGCTCAAGAAGGCGGGAGATCTAGGCTTGAGCGGGGTGGAAATTCCAGAGGCTTATGGTGGCCTCGAACTGGATAAAGTTACGGCCGCCATCATCGCCGATCACATGGCGAAGTACGCGGGATTTGCAACCACCTGGGGTGCACACAGCGGAATCGGTATGCTTCCGATCGTCTATTTCGGAACCGAAGAGCAAAAGAAAAAATATTTGCCTCGGCTTGCGTCGGGAGAAACGGTCGGCGCGTACGCCTTGTCGGAGGCGACTTCTGGCTCTGACGCCTTGAACTGCCGCGCTCGCGCTGTGCTTTCGCCTGACGGCAAACACTACATCCTAAACGGCGAAAAGATGTGGATCACCAATGCCGGCTTTGCCGACTTGTTCACCGTGTTCGCGAAAATTGATGGCGAGAAGTTTTCGGCATTCCTGGTTGAAAAAGATTTTCCCGGATTTTCCCATGGCGCAGAAGAACACAAGATGGGGATTCGCGGATCCTCCACCTGCCCAGTGATTCTAAACGACTGTAAAGTGCCGGTGGAGAATCTCCTTGGCGAGATAGGCAAAGGCCACATCATTGCGTTCAACATCCTGAATATCGGTCGCTTCAAGCTTGGCGCGATGTGCGTCGGCGGCGCGCGCGTGTCGATCGAAAGCGCGGTTGCCTATGCCAGGCAGCGCAAGGCGTTTGGCAAGACCATCGGCGATTTTGGCCTGGTCCGCGAAAAAATCGCTAACATGGCAACGCTGATCTATGTCGGCGAATCACTGGTGTACCGCACCGTCGGCATGATGGACAATCTGCTCTCCGAAATCGATGGTGCAAGTTCCGATGCGGCAAGAGAACAGCGGAAAGCTATAGAAGAGTACGCGGTTGAATGCTCGATCCTGAAAGTGTGGGGATCGGAGATGATCGACTACGTCGTTGACGAGACGTTGCAGATTTACGCGGGGTATGGGTTCGTAGAAGAGTATCCCGCGGAGCGGGCCTATCGAGACGCGCGCATCAACCGTATCTTCGAAGGCACAAACGAAATTAATCGCCTGATCATAACCGGCTTCCTGCTAAAGCGGGCGATGAGCGGGCAGTTGCCGTTGATGCCCGCGATCAAAAAGTTGATGGACGAAGTGCTTAGCGGTCCTTCGCCCGGCGACGACATCGATGGCGAACTCGCGGAAGAACGCAGACTGGTGGGGCAAGCGAAGAAGCTGGCATTGTTCGTCTCCGGCGCAGCAACCCAGAAGTACATGCAGAAAATTCAAGACCAACAGGAAGTGATGGGCGCAATCGCAGACATGACGATTGAGATTTACGCCATGGAGTCGGCGGTGCTTCGCGCACAAAAGATGGTCGAACAGAAAGGGGAAGCAGCCGCGGCGTTGCCGTTGGCCATGACGCGAGTTTATCTGACGCAAGCACTCGAGAAAATCGAAGCCTCGGCGAAGAAGGTTATCGCCGATGTCGCCGATGGAGATATGCTGCGAACTCAACTTGCGATCGTGCGTCGGTTGTCGAAGCATGAACCGTTCAACACCATCGCGCTGCGCCAACAAATTGCCCAGCGAACCATTGAGGCCGGGAAATATATTCTGAGTTAAAGGTCTTCATCGACCTATGTTAGGCAAAGCGATCTTGCTTCAGGCGAGTGACCAGCAGTCGCCCTAGCGCATCGGATCCTGCTCCGCAAGCGGGCTGTTATAGTAGGTACTTTCGCCAGCACCTCATAAGATTTTCTATGGCTGAACGGACCAACTCCAGCGCGCTGATCATCGACAACGTTCTTCCCACCAGGATTGACCCCAGTTCATTGCGCTTCGAATCAAACATGCGAGCGCTTGCCGAAATGGTCGCGAAGATTCGCAATGAAGAAGAAAACATCTGCGAAGGCGGTGGTGCGAAAGCAATCGATAATCAGCACAAAAAAGGGCGGCTGACGGCTCGTGAGCGCATCAAGCTCTTGGTTGATCCCGGAACATTTTTCGAGCTTGGCCTGTATGCCGCGCACCAGATGTATGAAGAGTGGGGAGGCGCGCCAGCCGCCGGGGTTCTAACGGGCCTCGCGCGTATTCACTCGCGCATGGTCATGCTGATCGTGAATGACGCCACGGTCAAAGCGGGGGCATTTTTCCCGATGACATCGAAAAAGGTTATCCGCGCCCAAAACATCGCAATCGAAAATAGAATTCCGACGATTTATCTGGTCGATTCGGCAGGCGTGTTTCTTCCGCTGCAAGAAGATGTATTTCCTGACACAGACGATTTTGGTCGCGTTTTTCGCAACAACGCGGTCATGTCGGCAATGGGAATTCCCCAGATTGCGGCCATTATGGGCATGTGCGTCGCGGGAGGCGGATATCTTCCGGTGATGTGCGATCACGTTCTGATGACCGACGGCAGCGGCCTGTTCTTGGCGGGGCCAGCGCTGGTGCAGGCGGCGATCGGGCAGAAAGTTTCTGCTGAAGACCTGGGCGGAGCCGCCATGCATTCCGCCATTAGTGGCACAGTTGACTTCCGGGAGCCAAACGACGAAGCATGCATTGCCCGCATTCGGTCTCTGATCGAAAAGTGGGGATACCGGCGCCAGTCTTTGTGGGATCGAAAAGAGCCCGTCGAGCCTGCGATGCCAGCCGAAGAGATTTACGGAACGTACGATGCATCTCCGGCCCGACCCTACGACATGAAAGAAATTGTTGCGCGTATTGTCGATGGCAGCCGTTTTGATGAGTACAAGCCTGAGTATGGCAAGACGCTCGTCTGCGGCTATGCACGTATCGGAGGTTTCGCCGTCGGCATCGTCGCGAACCAGAAACTTCACGCGCAGCAGACCGATCACGAAGGCAAAAAACGAATCGAGTTTGGCGGTGTCATCTACACGGAGTCCGCCGAAAAGGCGGCCCGCTTCGTCATGGATTGCAATCAAAATCTGATTCCCTTGGTTTTCTTTCATGACGTCAATGGCTTCATGGTTGGCCGCGACGCGGAATGGAGCGGCATCATCAAAGCTGGAGCGAAGATGGTAAATGCCGTGTCGAATTCGGTGGTTCCCAAGATCACGGTCATCATAGGCGGATCGTTTGGTGCCGGTCACTACGCCATGTGCGGTAAAGCCTTCGACCCGCGCTTTGTCTTTGCTTGGCCGACCGCCAAATACGCGGTTATGAGCGGGGACGCGGCGGCCGGAACATTGGTTGAAGTAAAAGTGAAGCAGCTTGAACGCAGCGGAAAAAAGTTAAGCGAAGAAGAGCGGAAAGAACTTTTCGACTCAACCAAGAAGACATACGACGAGCAAACGGATCCGCGTTACGGTGCGGCGCGGCTTTGGATCGACAAGATTATCGACCCCATGGAAACGCGGCAAGCGATAACGCAGGCTCTCGAAGCAGCATCGTTAAACCCGGACGTGCCCGAGTTTAAAGTTGGAGTTCTGCAGACATGAACTATAGAGTTTTGCAGACGGCCAGATTTTAAGTTGTTTGTTTGGGTGGAGCGAAGAGTCTTCTCAGCTTTAGCAGTGAACAGAATCGATGCCCGATAACCAGACCGTCCAACTCATAGAGTGCCCGCGCGACGCATGGCAAGGCCTCAAAGGGCAGGTTCCAACCGACCTGAAAGTTACCTATCTAAAAGCGTTGATCTCTGCGGGATTCAAGCAGATCGATGCGGTAAGTTTTGTCTCGCCGAACGCCGTCCCGCAAATGGCAGACTCCGAAGAGGTGCTGCGCGAACTCGAGGCGCCGGAAGATATCGAAATCATTGGCATCGTAGTGAATGAAAAAGGCGCGCAGCGAGCCATTGCGACGGGCCTGGTGCAAACACTCGGCTTCCCGTACTCCATCTCGCCCACATTTTTGCAAAACAATCAAAGCCAAACGCTCGAAGACGCAATCGAAGAACTGGAAAAGATCGAGAAGAAGGTCGATGAAGCCGGTATAGATACTGTCGTTTATATTTCGATGGCCTTCGGCAATCCCTACAACGATGTGTGGACAGTCGAAGAAGTAGTTGAAGCGGTAGCGCTGCTTGAAATCCAGGAGATCCGCAAAATCTCTTTGGCCGATACGGTCGGCCTGGCCTCGCCGGAGAAAATTCGCGAAGTAGTTTCAGCTGTGATGGCGAAATATCACTATCTGGAAATCGGGGTTCATCTTCATAGCCGTCCCGAAGATGCCCCAGCGAAGATAGAAGCGGCCTACGATGCCGGGTGCCGGCGCTTTGATTCCTCTATAGGGGGCCTTGGCGGATGCCCGTTCGCGCAGGATGATCTCGTCGGAAATATTCCCACCGAAGCCGTGATCGAAACTTTGCGTAGCCGCGGAGCGCAACTGCCGCCACTAAAAACGCTGGACGCACTGCTCGCCGCGTCGGCGGAGATCGGCAAGCGTTATAAAATTGCGACAAACGGTCCGGAAATCTAGAGTGATGAACTACAAAACGCTTCAACTTACATTTGCCGCGCAGGCGGCCACGATCACGCTGAACCGGCCCGATAAAAGAAACGCTATTAGTTACGAGCTCATCTCTGAACTCAGACGCGCACTGGAGGAGGTCCAAAACTCTGCTGCCCGGACGCTCATCCTTACCGGAGCAGGGAAAGCGTTTTGCTCCGGCATGGATTTAGAGGACTTGAAAACACTGATCGGCCGCTCGCCGCAACAAAATCTTGAAGATTCGCGGACTATGGTTAGTCTCTTCCGGTCCCTTTACGAGTTTCCCAAGCCGACCATTGCGGCGGTCAATGGCCCCGCAATCGCAGGCGGAACTGGACTGGCTTTTCTTTGTGACTTCACTATTGCCGCTCCCGACGCGAAGTTTGGCTACACAGAAGTTCGAATCGGGTTTGTGCCTGCCATTGTTTCGACCTTTCTTTTGCGTCAGGTCGGAGAAAAACTCGCGCGTGATCTTCTGCTTACCGGTCGAATCTTCGGCGCGGAAGAAGCTCTGAAACTGGGATTGGTGAACGAAATCGTCGCTCCGGAAAATTTGCTTGGGCGCGCCAACTCTCTGGCAATGCAACTCTCAGAGAACAGCCCCCTTTCATTGTTGAATACTAAACGGCTGCTGACCGAGCACGCGCGAGCCGAACTCGATGTGCAGATCGAGGCTGCGGTTCGCGAAAATGCAGGCATTCGCGAGAGCGCCGATTTCCGTGAAGGCGTCGAGTCGTTTCTCGAAAAGAGAAAACCGCAGTGGACAGGTCGATGAAATCTTTCGACTCGGACAAGAGACGCCCAAAAACGGTGAATGAAACCCGCATTCGCGTGCGCTATGCGGAAACCGACCAGATGGGCGTCGTTTACCATGCCAACTATTTTGTTTGGTTTGAGATCGGGCGTGTCGAATTGTTTCGCCAATTTGGTTTCCGTTACAAAGATATGGAGCGCGACGACGACTGCTACATCGTGGTCGTCGATGCGCAATGCCGATACAAGGCTCCTGTGCATTATGATGACGAGGTTGTGGTGCGGACCTCGCTCACCCATGTTCGCGACAAGGTAATTCGTTTCGGATATGAACTTCGCAGCATGGAAGGAACGCTGTTGGCGCAAGGCGAAACCACGCACGTCGTTGCAGACTCAAAAATGAAGTCGAAGAGGTTGCCGGAGAAATTCCTGAAAATATTTCGCGCAGCTGCAGGCGCCACCTAAATCTTCAAGGTGTGTTAATTTGGCAACGCTAATATAGTGCTAGGCGTGCGCGAGATGACCTTACCCAACGCGGAAAACGACTGCGTAGCCAAAGGCGAATACCTGATTTGAAAGCCATACATATTAACGGAAACGATCTGACCCTCGACGACGTACGCGAAGTCGCGCGTACCGATGTGCGCCAGGTCGTAATGCTTGCTCCTGATGCACGAGAAGCGGTTGACCGCGCTCGAGCGGTTGTGGACGCCCTGGTCGCGAGCAACAAAATTTCCTACGCAATTACGACTGGCGTTGGAAAGCTTAGCGATGTGCACATCATCGGAGAGCAGGTGCGGGAGCTACAAGTCAACTTAGTGCGTTCGCACGCAGTGGGAGTCGGCGAGCCGATGGCTATTCCTGACACCCGGGCCATGATGCTTCTTCGCGCGAATTCGCTCTCGAAGGGCAATTCAGGAGTTCGCGCTGTCACCATCGACACGATCTGCGAAATGCTGAATCGAGGCGTAACTCCATTTGTCCCGTCGCAGGGCAGTGTCGGAGCGAGCGGCGACCTGGCTCCGCTGGCGCATCTTGCGCTTGCGTTGATCGGGGAGGGCGAATGCTATGACGAAAAAGGCGTGCGTACGGCGAGCGCCCAAGCCCTGAAGGCCGCGCAGATCAAGCTGCTGGTGCTGGAGGCCAAAGAAGCAGTTTCGCTGATCAACGGAACGCAGGCGATGCTAGCGATTGGCTCTCTCATGCTGCTCGCAGCTGAGACGCTGGTTGACACCGCCGACGTCATCGGCGCTATGGCTTGTGATGCGCTGAAAGGCACGACTGTCGCTTTCGACGAGCGCATTCACAAAGCACGACCTCACCCCGGGCAGATTAAAACTGCGGCAAACCTTCGCCGTCTGATGGAGCAAAGTGAAATTCGCGAGTCGCACCGCGATTGCGGACGCGTACAGGATGCCTACTCGCTACGCTGCATCCCGCAGGTTCACGGGGCGGTGCGCGATACACTCGCCCACTGCCGCAGGATTTTTGAGATCGAGACAAACTCCGCGGTCGATAATCCGTTGGTCTTTGTAAAAAATCCAAAAGCCGCGGACGGAGAAGGCGACGTCATCTCCGGCGGAAATTTTCATGGTGAGCCTCTGGCCTTCGCGCTTGATTTTCTCGCCATCGCGCTCAGCGCCTTAGCCGGGATCAGCGAACGTCGACTGGAGCGCATGGTGAATCCGGCTCTCAGCGAATGCCTCCCGCCCTTCCTCGCTCCCGGAGCGGGTCTGAATTCAGGCTTCATGATGCCGCAGGTGACCGCCGCGGCGCTCGTCAGCGAGAACAAAGTGCTGGCGCACCCGGCGTCGGTCGATTCAATCACGACTTCTGGAAACAAAGAAGATTTCGTGTCGATGGGAATGACTGCCGCTAACAAACTGAAGCGAGTGATTGAAAATACTCGCAATACTTTAGCCATCGAAGCCATGGCCGCGGCGCAGGCTCTCGATTTTCATGCGCCTCTCAAGACGTCGAAACCGCTGCAACAGGCACACGGGGCAATCCGCTCGGTGTGCGCGACCATGGAGAAAGACCGCGTAATGTACCAGGATTTTGTCCGCATTTCCGACTTGATCGCAAGCGGCAAACTGGCGGATGTGTTGCGCTGATCGCGACTCTAGCCAGACTGCGCGGCCGCGCCAGCCAGCCCTAGCTCTCCGGCGATCGCCTTCATCGCCTCAATGCAGAATGAAATGTGCTCTTCCAAATCGAGCCCCAAGTCGGCCGCCCCCAAAATTATGTCTTCGCGATGGACGCTGCGCGCAAAAGCCTTATCTTTCATTTTTTTCCGAACTGACTTCGCCTCAACCTCGGCTAGCGACTTCGAAGGTTTTACCAGGGCGCAAGCCGTAATAAACCCAGATAATTCGTCACATGCAAATAGCGTCTTTTCCATCGGAGAAATCCGCGCGACGCCGCTGTACTCGGCATGCGACATTATCGCCCGCCGCACTTCCTCCGAATACCCGCGTTCCGCTAAAATCTCGCAGCCGCGATATGGATGATCTTCCTGACTCGGATATTTCTCGTAATCAAAGTCGTGAAGCAGCCCGACCGTACCCCACAATTCTTCATCCGCTCCATTTTTTCGAGCATAGGCGCGCATGCATGCTTCGACCGCGAGCGCGTGTTTGCGCAAACTCTCCGATTGTGTGAACTCAGTTAGTAAACACCATGATTTGCCGCGCTGATCAAGGTTCCGCTCCATATGCCTTTCGTATTCCTTTCGTCTTTGTTCGAATTACTGCCGCGTTTTCAACAACGAGACATGCTCAATTCGCTTGACATGAACGGCCCCGATCCCTCAGATTCGCAATAGTTGTTGGCTTTGAGAGTAGCCCCGCTCTGGCACTCGCAAAACCCTGAATGGCAACCACATTAACGCCCGTGGATTCACGGGAAGTAGTACGCTGCGACCAATGCTCGTTAGTGCAATTCCGCACAACCAATAGTCTCTGCCGCCGTTGTCATCTTTCTTTGGATGAGGACGAAGCGGAGATCGCCGCCATGACCGCTCAGCCAGAAGTCATGCCTATCAGCGCCCATTCGACCGGGCGCGGGCATCTCAAACTGGCGCATTCCATTCGATCGCTTAGGTTACGCAGCGGACTGAGCCAGCGTCAACTGGCGTTGCGCATGGCCGTGCCTCGCACTTACGTCTCGAAGATTGAGAACGAGAAGGCCACGCCGACTCTTTCTTCTCTCGAGCGGCTGGCAAGGGCTTTAGAAGTCAGCGTGCCGGATTTGCTCTCCGGCGGCGAACGGAACCGGCAGGAAGAGGTTCGCGAACTCATGGAAGACCCCTTCGTTGCCGAAGTTATGCCCTATCTGTCGCAACTGAGCGGAATGCAGATGTCGAGCATTTTGGCCCAGGTGCGGGATCTTACAGTTCGGCCACGACGGAGCGCTTAAGCAAGTTACGGCCTGAGTGGACAATTCTTCGGTCGATGCTTTAGATCGGCGATGCTTACATAGAAGAGCTGTCCTGAAACGCACGTTGTTGAACAAAGTTTAGACTCCAGATTTGAATTTTATCCGGGCACACCCAACTGGACAGCCGAAGCCTTCGGGCTTCGGCTTTTTTTAGGTGTGCCGAGCATGTTCGACAGCTAGGGGGTGGAAGTCCCCTGCTCAACCTGATGGAGGTGAAGAGCTAGAGAAGCGCAAGGGCGTCGTCGCGAGGCGGGGTCTGAAAGAAGCGTGGATCAAAAGCGTGCGCCGATGAACAAGAACCGGATGATGAGGCCTACGGTGCCGGGCGAGCGAGCCGATGATCGCGAAGCGCATATCCATCAAGGGCACTGGTGGTAAATCCGGCGGTGGTGCGCGGAAGGCGGTCGAACTTACCTCGGGAGGCCCAGGGCATGTCACGGAATCGTGACTGAGGATGAAGTGATTCATTCTGACCGTGCCGTTGGGAGTCAGCAAAGGGCATAGTACTCACGCGAGTGAGGAAGGCCCGAACGGAAGAGAGCGGCAAATAGGCGGCACGACTCGATGAGCGACAAGCGGCAGAAAAACCAGCTACAGATGGTGCTGGCCTTTACCGGGGAGGGGAGGAGTGAAGCTCCGAAGTCTCCGCGGGAAGGGACCGAATCGTTCACGGCGAAGTGCAGGACCGATAGTCCGGCTAGAGAAGAGCAACTGATGGAAGCGGTCTGCGGGCGGGAGAACTGCCAGCAGGCTTTGAAACGGGTCAAGGCCAACTAAGGCAGTCCGGGGATCGACGGCATGAGAGTCGAAGAACTCGCCGGACACCTGAAGCAGCACTGGCCAGCGATTCGCGAACAACTGCTAAGTAACAGTTATGAGCCGCAGCCGGTGAGGAGAGTAGAGATTCCGAAGCCGGACGGAGGGGTGCGCAAGCTGGGCATTCCGACGGTGTTGGATCGATTCATCCAGCAAGCGGTGATGCAGGTGTTGCAAGGCAGATGGGACGCGACGTTCTCCGAACACAGTCACGGATTCCGACCGCAACGCTCGGCGCATCAGGCGGTGGCCAAGGCGCAGAAGTATATTGCCTCGGGTCGTCGCTGGGTGGTGGATCTCGATTTGGAAAAGTTCTTCGATCGAGTGAACCACGACCGATTGATGGCAGCGGTAGCGAGGCGAGTGGCCGACCAGAGAATGCTCAAGTTGCTGCGAGCTTTCTTGGAGGCGGGCGTGATGGAGAACGGGCTGGTGAGTCCGGTGGACGAGGGAACTCCGCAAGGAGGGCCACTTTAGCCGCTGTTGTCGAACCTCGTACTCGACGAACTCGACCGGGAGTTGGAACGGCGCCAGCATCGTTTCGTGCGCTACGCGGATGATTGCAATATCTACGTGGCGAGCGAGCGGGCAGGGAAACGAGTGATGCAAAGTATCACACGCTTTCTTAGGAGTCGGCTCAAACTTCAGGTGAATGAGGCGAAGAGCGCGGTGGCGCGACCGCAGGCGCGCAAGTTTCTGGGCTTCAGCTTTACTTCCGCAGCCAAGCCGAAACGGCGCATTGCGGCGAAGGCCTTGCTGCGCTGTCAGCGGAAGATACGGGAACTGACGCGACGGACGCGAGGAATCAGCGTCGAGCAGATGACGAAGAATCTCGCAACGTATTTGCGAGGCTGGAAGAGCTACTTCGGTTTCTGCGAAACGCCCTCGGTGCTGGAACGGCTGGATCGATGGATACGCCGACGATTGCGGTCCATGATCTGGAAGCAGTGGAAGCGCGGGTCGCGGCGGTTTCAACAACTGCGACAACGGGGAGTGGGGAAAGACCTGGCCGCACAAACGGCGGGCAGTCCGCACGGCCCCTGGCGTCTGGCGAACAGCCCGGCGCTGACGGCCGCGCTGCCCACGGCTTACTTCGACTCGCTCGGACTTCCCCGGTTGTTCGCAGTTCGCTAGCTCAGCTCCCCGAACCGCCGGATGCGGACCCGCATGTCCGGTGGTGTGGCAGGGGCGGACGGGTGACCGTCCCCCCTATGCCGATTTGTCGTTATTCGTGCTGAATTTATGAGTCTGAGCGTGGACGTTCGTGTTCTTCTTCCGAGCAGTGACGTTCCGAGTGACCGATAATCGATGGAGTTTGACTTTTCCCTCCGGATGCCAACCGGTCGGTTCCGACGGTTCTTCAAATCCGATGTCGTTCGCCAGCTTCACATGCTTAAATGAAATGTCGCCCCAAAGCACCGCTTTTGAAGAGGAGATCAATTGGACTTTTTATTAAACGAAGAGCAGCTTCACCTGAAGAAAACGGTGCGCGAGTTTGCCGAGCGCGAAATCGCGCCGCACGTCATGACGTGGGACGAGTCCAGTGAGTTTCCTCTCGCAACTATCAAGGAGCTAGGGAAGCTGGGATTGATGGGTATCATCTTCCCCTCTGAATACGGCGGCGCGGGCATGGGTTATGTCGAATATGTGACGGCCGTGGGCGAGCTTTCTCGCGTGGATGGATCGGTGGGCATCATCGTCGCCGCGCACACATCACTGTGCTCCAATCATATTTTCCTTGCGGGCAATGAACACCAGAAAAAGAAATACATTCCTAAGTTAGCCACCGGCGAGTTCATTGGGGCCTGGGGATTGACCGAGCCTTCAGCCGGCTCCGACGCTGGTAGCGCCCGCATGACCGCTACACGCGCCAATGGGGGATGGGTTCTGAACGGGTCGAAAACTTTTATCACTAACGGCCATTACGCGGATGTCGTCGTCGCGCTCGCCGTCACCGATCGGACGGCGCGTACGCACGGCTTGTCGGCTTTCATCGTCGAGAAAGATACTAAAGGCTTTCGTCCCGGGAAGAAGGAAAATAAACTAGGACTGCGGGCTAGCGATACCGCCGAACTGATTTTTGAAGACTGCTTTGTTCCAGGTGAAAATTTAGTTGGAGGGGAAGGGAACGGCTTTCGCGATTCCATGCGCATCCTTGATGGCGGAAGAATTTCGATCGCCGCCCTCTCGCTCGGGATGGCGGACGGCGCTTATGGGGTCGCGTTGAAATATTCGAAAGAGCGTAAACAGTTTGGAAAAGCCATCTCCGAATTTCAGGCCATCCAATGGAAGCTTGCCGACATGGCAACGGAAATCGAAGCCGCGAAGTTGCTCACACTGCGCGCCGCGTCCATGAAAGATGCTGGCATGAATACGACGCTGGAATCTTCCATGGCGAAGCTTTACGCTAGCGAAGTTGCCGTCAGATGCGCCAATGAAAGCGTACAGATTCACGGCGGCTACGGCTTCATCAAAGATTATCCGGCAGAAAAGTTTTATCGCGACGTAAAGCTTTGCACAATTGGCGAAGGGACAAGCGAAATTCAACGCCTGGTCATCGCGCGCCAGTTGCTGAAAGATTGATAAAAGATTAAGGGTTTGCGGAAGGGTGCGGGCCCCCGCCAGTGTCCGACTCTGACCCTGGATTCTCATCTGCTTTACACTAATCTGTTGAATTCCGAAACCCAAACGTTCATCGACCGGCTTCGCAGCGGAGACGCCCGCGCACTCGCTCGCGCCATCACGATCGTTGAGAATCGAGCTCCGGGATGGTCGGACCTTCTTAAATCGCTGTTCCCCCACACCGGTAAAGCGCGAGTCATCGGTATGACCGGATCTCCGGGAGCGGGCAAAAGCACGCTGGTCGATCAACTGGCCAAACACTACCGCAAAGTGAATCAGAATGTTGGCATTATTGCGGTCGATCCGACTAGCCCGTACACCGGCGGGGCAATTCTAGGCGATCGAATCCGCATGCAGGACCATTACAGTGACCCCGGCATCTATATTCGCAGTATGGCAACTCGCGGCTCCCTCGGCGGACTCGCACGCGCCACCGCCGATGCCTCGACTGTTCTCGATGCTTCCGGACGCGATGTGATCATGATCGAAACTGTGGGAGTCGGGCAAGATGAAATCGATATCGTGCGCCTCGCCGATGTTACGGTCGTGATTCTGGTTCCGGGCATGGGCGATGACGTGCAAACCATCAAGGCCGGAATCATGGAAATCGCGGACATCTTTGTGATTAACAAGAGCGACCGCGATGGCGCTGAGCGCGTGGAACGCGAGATTCGCGCCATGCAGTCGCTGGCCATGCGTGCTGACCGTTGGACTCCGTCGATCGTCAAGACCGTCGCCAGCGAAGGCAAAGGCATCGACGAACTTGCAGAGGCGATTACAGAGTATGAAAAGTATCTTGAAGAAGAGAGTCTTGCCCTGAAGAAAAATGTTGAAAACTGGCAGGAACGCCTGGTTGAGATGCTTCGGGACGCGATGCTCGAGAAGGCTCGCTCTCAGCTGTCTGACGGCACCCTACAACGCTATGCTGGCGAGATCGCCGAGCACAAGCGCGATCCCTATTCGCTAGTCGAGGAATTGATGGCACAGATCACAACCCGAGCCTAAGCGCGCGTAGCGGGCCTAAACGAGAAGAGACATAGCTCCGCAGACGCAGGTCTTTTGCTGCGACAATAAATCCGAAACAAAATTATGGACTTCAGCATCGACCATCTCGGAATAGCGGTGAAATCGCTGACTGCGGCCAAATTGATTTATGAAAAGCTGGGACTTAGCGTTTCTCCCGAAGAAGCTGTTGAACATGAAAAAGTTAAGCTCGTTATGGTCCCGGTCGGTGACAGTCGAATCGAACTTCTTGAAGCTACATCTGAAGACTCCCCGATTGCGAAGTACATCGCTAAGCGAGGAGAGGGCCTGCACCACATCTGCGTGCGCGTCCCCGACCTGGGCGCCGCAGTCGAAAAATTGAAGACCGAAGGCGTACGCCTCGTCTCCAATGAAATTAAAACTGGAGCTGGCGGCCACCGCTATATCTTTGTGCATCCGCAGAGTACGGCGGGTGTTCTGCTGGAGTTGGTGGAGGGATGAGGGTGAACTCCGGCCCTCCGACGGTGTCTCAGGCCTCGTGCGCCATCCACGTGAAATCTTATGCTTCTGTTAGCGGTTGATACGGCAGGCAAGAAGGGCAGCATTGCGATTGCCGAAGCGAGCATCGGCTCGGCGCCCCTGGAAGTTCTCGAACTTGTCTCCCTCGACGGTGGCGCGTTTTCAGCACAGCTCGTTCCGGAGGTCGCGGCCCTCCTGCAGAAGCATGGTCGGGGACGAACGAAGCACGACATCTCGGCATTCGTTGTCGTGACCGGACCGGGATCGTTCACGGGTCTTCGAGTCGGATTGGCCGCCATAAAAGCGCTGGCCGAAACGCTGAATAAACCGATCGTCGCGATTTCCCTCCTCGAAGCCATCGCCCGCAGCTCCGCAAAACCCGGTCGCACTGTGGCGATACTCGACGCGGGACGAAACGAACTCTACGTGGGAGAATATTTAATCGCCGATCATGCATCCGCGAGTCTCATCAGCGAGCGGCTCCTGACTCGGAAAGAATTCCTCGACAGAGTTCACACCTCTGACTCGCGTCCACTCGAGGTGATCTCATCGGATGAAGTTCTAGCAAACTCGTTTTCGCCCGAAGGTCTCCTCGTGCGCCTCGTCGCCTATCCGGACGCGGGAGTGATTGCGCAACTTGGAATGGAGCGCCTTCGGCGCGGAGAACTTGTGAGCGTGGCAGATCTTGAACCCAACTATCTCCGCCACAACGTGGCGTCACTGCCCAAGGCCTCAGTGGCCAAGGATCATTCCAAGTGACGAGCCGAGATCGCGATGATTTGCAGATTGCGATTAGACTCGCCAACCGAAACGACATTCCGACGGTTTTGGCGATCGCCGCTCAAACTCCGACCGCCTCCCATTGGACACCTGAGCAGTATTTCCAGGTAGCCGCACAGGGAATTCTTGCAGTTGCTGAGAGTCCAACATCTCTATGCGGGTTCATCGCTGCGCAAACCCTCACAGACGTATGGGAAATCCAAAACGTGGTGGTCGTCCCCGAATTTCGCCGTAAACGAGTAGCCGAAAAGCTTGTTCGCGACCTCATGCAGTCGGCACGCGATAAGCACGCCGCTCGGATTCTGCTGGAAGTGCGAGAGTCAAATCTTGCTGCCCGCGCGCTTTACGAAAAGCTAGGTTTTACGGTTGATGGAACTCGAAACGGATACTATAAAAACCCCCGCGAGGGTGCGATTATGTATTCCGCCAGCCTGTGAATATCTTTTAAATTTTCAAAGATCCCTATATTTCTCATCGAGTTATGCACTATATGCGGTGCGGTAAAGAGCCCTACAAAAAACTAAATCTGCCTATGAAATCTGATTGAAGGGGGTTTAGCCCTGTGCTACTTTTTAATGTGGTCGTAACAAATAAAGTTGTAGGAGGTCTGGCAAAGATGCTTACTACAAGAGAAGGTACCCTGTCCGGTCCCGACGAATTCCAGAGACTGGCTCAGGAGCACTCGCAATATTCCCAACGTCTGGAATCCCTCAGCGAGAAGCGTTACCTCACCGAAGATGAAAAGCTAGAAGAAGTCCGATTAAAGAAGCTGAAATTGCGACTTAAAGACCAGATGTACACGCTTGAACACCAAGTTCAAGGCCGTTCCGCTTAGCACCCCTATTCTGTTGGGCCGAACCATCACCTGCGTGCTGCGTGGGGGAGGGCCTGCCTTGCGCACAGCCAGGACGCAACCGTAACGCTGGGGAATGATGGCCGGCGTCCGATGTTCGGGCCCTAAATCTCCATCGATTACAAGCGCAAGAATCGCCTCGGCTCGCGTAAACTCGCACTATAATCGTTGCATCTCCTATGGTTCGAGATGGATATTTTTACGGCGCAGGATGCTTAGTCGCCGCAATCGTGATCGGATTCCTGACGCAGTGGCCTTTCGCTCTCCCTCTACTGCTGCTGGCAGTATTCTTTTTGTGGTTCTTTCGCGATCCGGAGCGCTCCATCCCTACGCTGCCGGGAGCTGTTGTTTCTCCCGGCGATGGCAAGGTCACCGACATCTCGCTCGTCCCGGGGGACGGGACCGCTCTCTACCGCATCAGCATTTTTCTTAATGTGTTCGATGTTCACGTGAATCGTTCTCCAATCGCCGGAGTCATCCGCGACGTGCGCTACCAGCATGGCAAATACCTCAACGCGATGGGCGCCAACTCAGCCGAAGAAAATGAGCAGAACATTGTCACCGTAGAAGGCGATGGGCGTACGGTAGTTTTCAAACAGATTGCCGGGTTGATCGCTCGCCGCATCGTTTTCAACTTTAAAGTTGGAGACCAATTGAGCCGCGGTCAGCGCGTTGGTCTCATAAAATTCGGATCCCGCGTGGATATTATGTTCGATCGCGATGCCGCCATCCGCGTGCAGGTGGGTGATCGGGTGAAAGGCGGCCAGACTGTACTCGCGATGTTGCCGGTCGGTCAACGGACTGCCCCAGTCTTGCACGCGGGTTCTGGGGACAAAGAGAAACTTGAGGGAGAGGCTCACTAAACATGGACGAGGAAACGCCTCGGCGTCGCGCAACGGATCAGCCTGGCGGCAAAATGCGCAAAGGTATTTATATTTTGCCCTCGCTGTTCACCACTGCAAATATCGCGGCTGGATTCTACGCGATTCTGCAGACCGTGCATGGCAACCCCGTCGATCCCTGGCACATGGACTACGCCGCGAAAGCCATCGGCTTCGCTGTATTGTTCGACGGCCTTGATGGACGCATCGCGCGCATGACCAACACCGCCAGTGATTTTGGACGAGAGTTAGACTCGCTTGCGGATGTCATCACGTTCGGCGTGGCTCCGGCGCTCCTAGCGTGGATGTGGGGCTTCCACCTGCTTCCGACGGCGTTCATTAGCCCCGGGCTCCATTTGAAGATTATTCAATTAGGATCTATCGCCTGCTTTGCTTTCCTGATTGCCGGCGCCAGTCGCCTTGCCCGGTTCAATATCGCGAAAAACCCTCAGCCTTCAAATCCAGGGCGCCCCGGAAAAAAGTATTTTGTTGGTATGCCGATTCCAGCAGGCGCGGGTGTAATCGCGGCGGTTGTACACTTTGCCGGTGGGGAGCCGGTAACCTCATGGATTACTTCGATGAGTTGGATCATGATGGTCGTCGTGATCGGTTACCTTATGGTGAGCACCTGGCGCTTCTACAGTTTCAAAGACATCGATTTTCGCTCGCGGCACCCTTTCCGCCTCATCGTTATCTTCGCAATTGTTGGTGCATCGATCTGGTTCTTTTCGGGGCCAGCGCTGTTCGTGATCGCTATCCTGTACATGGCCTCCGGCGTATTGTGGAGATTGCAGTGGGTTTTGCGCCGTAAACGGCCGCCTGCATCTCCGGCGTATCGGGAAGCATCTCAAACTCCATGAACCCAGTCTCGAAAGCTCTATCCTCCAAAGCGGTAGCCTCGCCACTCGAGGCGCGCGGCGCTCATTTATATCGGGTCGCCATCGTTGGAGGCGCAACCCTGCTCGGTAAAGAGCTCGCTGAAGTTTTGCGCGACCGCAACTTTCCGGCAGCGGATATCCGTCTGTTGGATGACGACGATACGCTCGGTCAGCTTAAAGCCGTGGGCGACGAAATTAATTTTATTCAGAGCATCCGCTCAGAGCAGTTCGAGCGCGTCGACTTCGCTTACTTTGCCGCCGATGCGCGCTCAACAAAAAATAACTGGAAGGCCGCTAGCGATCTTGGCGATACGATCGTCGATCTCACATATGCCTTGGAAGACAAGCCGGGAGTCTCGATTCGCTCGCCCTGGATCGAGCGTCTGACGAACCAGCCTGTGGCTCCAGATCTGCAGCCGGGGCCGGTTGTGGTGGCGCATCCCGCCGCTACTGTCTTGGCCCTTCTCGCGTTGCGAGCCGGTAAGGCGGCCAAGGTCGAGCGTATGGTTGCCAATGTGTTTGAGCCGGCGTCTGAAAGTGGCCAGAAGGGAATGGATGAACTTCACGAGCAGACGGTGAACTTACTTTCCTTCCAGGAATTGCCCAAAAAAATATTCGATGTTCAGGTCGCTTTTAATGTCTTGGCTCGTTTCGGACAAAGCTCTCATTTATCGCTGCAAGAGGTCTCGCAGAGAATTGTGAAGCACTACCGGAGCATCGCTCCCACGGCGGTCGAGCTTGCGTTACAGCTTTTGCAAGTGCCGGTTTTCCACGGCCATGGATTGTCGGTTTACCTGGAAATGGAAAAACCCGTAAGCGTCGCCGACCTCTCGCTTGCCTTCGCTGGCGATCATGTCGTACTGAATGTTGGTCCGGATGAGTCGCCGACCAATGTGAGTGCGGCAGGGCAAGGTGACATTCAGCTTTCGATTACTCCGGACGCGACTCAGGCGAACGGAGTCTGGATGTGGGCCACAACCGACAATCTGCGGATTGCTGCGCTCACGGCGGTCGAGTGTGCCGAGACCATGACCACGTCTCGACCGACGGGGCAGATTCAATGACGGTGCAGGCCAGAAATAAAAGTCTTCTGGCCGTCATTCTTACGACTCTTTTTTTGCTGATCGGGTGCGGATATCACACCGCCGGTAATAGCGCGGCGGAACTCCCTCGCAACGTGCAGACTATCGCGATTCCTGGCTTCGCGAGCCGGAGCCCAATGTTTCGGGTGGAGCAACAATTAACAGACGCGGTAGTGCGAGAGTTCAACGCTCGAACCCAGTATCACGTGATCCATGAATCGAATTCCGATGCCGATGCGACTCTCAAAGCCATCGTTTTGTCGGCGTCATCCATTCCGCTAGCTTATGATTCTCAGACCGGACGCGCCGCGAGCGCAAGCATTACCGTGAACATTCAAGTCACATTGACCGACCGCAAGGGCAAGGTGCTCTTCCAG
>JAYVCW010000541.1:0-2034 GCA_043749775.1 Acidobacteriaceae bacterium
GCGGACGACCGCCGCGCGCGCCGTTCTTGCCGATTGTGGCAACATGTCGTCGCCTACTGTGTTATTCATTCTCGACAAGTTGCGATCGTGGAACGCGCCATGCCCGGCCGTGGCTCTGGCTTTTGGCCCGGGATTAGTTGCCGAGGCCGCGTTGTTTACATGAACTTACGTCACCTAACCACACGCGACGGTAGACTTTCAGTCCGGCACACCACTGTTATTCTGTTGACAGAATAAATTGGATTTGTTTAGACCTGCGGGGCTTTGCTCCCGAAAATTGACTTGAACCCGTGATTCGTGTCAAGTCGGCCAAATGATTTGGGTGTGACCGGCTTAGCTCGCGGTCATTTTATTATTCGTAAGCATGTTTGTGTATAGAAACAGGGGTGACAAAAGAGCCTCCTTGAGACAACATGATAGTAGCAAAACTCCCATGATCGCCACAAAGAGGCTCTATCATGTTTACATGCGCCGCACAAATTCTCAATCGCGATTTCAATGATTCCGTCGAATGGCAAGTGCCCGAGGCCCGAGTTCAACTCGGCTGTTTGGAACAGTGGATCGCGAAGTCGGCCGAACAAGGCCTTCCCGCGCATGAAGTCGAACGTGGCTTGTTTGACGGCATCCTCCGGCTTGGCTTCACCCTTTTTGGCGCCTTCTTGAAACTGGTCGGCCCGGGTGATCTGGGAGAAACCAGGACGCTCGATGATGGCCGTGTGGTCCCCCGCCTGCAAGAGCAGCATTCCCGTCGCCTACACACCGTCTTTGGCTCTTTCGATATTTCCCGTTGGGTGTACGCCCAACGGGACGGCCAAAAAATCGAACTGGCCCCCACTGACCAACGCCTCCAGTTGCCTGAGAGCGAGTTGTCGTATCTGCTTCAGGAGTGGGATCAGATGCTGGGTGTCGAGCACGCTTTTGGCAAGGTGCGCGACACGCTCGAGGCCATCTTGCGGATCAAACAGCCGGTCGACACGCTCGAGCGCAACAACCGGCAGATGTCCGAAACCGTCCTCGAGTTTCACGAGTCCCAACCGCCGGTCAAGCCTTCCGAAGAAGCGGAACTCTTGGTGGTCACCGAGGATAATAAAGGCGTTCCGATGGTGCGGCCGCCCGAGCAAAAGCCAGTTGGCGCACACCTCAAAAAAGGCGAAAAGGCGAACAAGAAGCAGATGGCCTGCCTTGGCTGCGTCTACTCGGTGGACCCGCACGTGCGCACTCCCGAAGAATTGGTGGCCACCCTTTTCCGCGATCCAGATCGCCCTCAGTCGAAGTCGCCACAGGCCAAGCAAAAGCGTTACTGGGCCGAGTTGACCCGGCCGATCGACGACGTCCTGGTGCGCGGGCAGGACTTGGTGTTCGCGCATCTGAGTGACGAGATCGAGCAACGTCGCCGTACGGGGCAAGTGCTGGTCCATCTGTGCGATGGCCAGAAATCGTTGGAGACCGATCGACAGGCCTATCTACCGACGGACGCGAACACCGTTGACATTTTGGATCTGATGCATGCGATCCCACGGCTCTGGGAGGCGGCTCACGTCTTTCACCGCGAAGGCAGCGACGAGGCCAGCGCGTTCGTCCGCGAGCGGCTCCTGCAGGTGCTGAGCGGCGAAGTCGCCAGCGTCGTCCATTCGCTGCGATACCTGGGAACCACGCGTCTCACGAACGCCAAACGGAAACGGCTGGACAAAGCGTGCGACTTTCTGAAAGCGAACGAGCACAGGATGCGCTACGACGAATACATCAAAGCAGGATACCCGATCGCCACGGGAGTAATCGAGGGAGCGTGTCGGCACGTTATCAAGGATCGGCTGGAGCGAGCCGGCATGCGTTGGCAGGTGCCGGGCGCGCAAGCAATGCTCCACCTGCGAGCCGTCAGTGCCAGTGGCGATTGGGAATCGTTCCAGCAATTTCGTGTCAAAAGCGAGAATCTCCGCCTGTATCCAAACAAACGGGCCCTCCAAGACATAGACTGGCCATTCACACTCGCCGTTTGATAGCATTTCAGAGGCGAGCTGAGCCGGTCACACCCAA
>JAYVCW010000542.1:0-8368 GCA_043749775.1 Acidobacteriaceae bacterium
TGGTTCGCGATGGCGTTCTCCATACGGTGGACGATGAACTTGATGCGCTTCTGAACTTCGGTTAGTTCTTCGGGAAGCGTGGTCTGGCGCAGTTTTACGCGAGCTCCAGCTTCGTCGATCAGATCGATTGCCTTGTCTGGAAGAAAGCGATCTGGAATATAACGATTCGAATGCGAGACCGAGAAATTGATGGCTTCGTCGGTGTAAGTGACCGCGTGGAATTTTTCGTAGCGCTCTTTAATGCCAAAGAGAATCTTGATGGCATCAGTCTCGTTCGGCGGTGGAACCTTGACCGCCTGGAAGCGGCGCTCGAGCGAGCGATCTTTTTCGATCGACTTGCGATACTCAGCCGGCGTGGTTGCGCCAATGCACTGAATTTCGCCGCGCGATAGAGCCGGCTTCAGGATGTTGGCGGCGTCGAGCGAGCCTTCCGCCGATCCGGCGCCAACGAGCGTGTGCAACTCATCGATGAAGATGATGGAATTTTGTGACTCCATCAGTTCTTTCATGATGGTCTTGAGGCGCTCTTCGAATTGTCCTCGGTACTTCGTGCCGGCAACGATCAGCGAAAGATCGAGGGCGAGAATGCGTTTATCCGCGAGGAACGAAGGCACTTCGCCGTCAGCGATCCGCTGCGCGAGGCCTTCGACGATGGCCGTTTTTCCAACGCCGGGCTCGCCTATCAGCACCGGATTATTCTTCGTGCGGCGGCACAGAATCTGCACCACGCGCTCGACTTCGCTATCACGGCCTACCAGAGGATCAAGCTGGCTATCCATGGCGGATTGCGTCAAGTCGCGCGAAAATTCGCTGAGTAAAGACGATTCGCGCTGCCCACGCTGCGGTGAAGCCTTCTCCTGGCTGCTGCGAGCGAGTTCTTCGCGGATGGTCGAAAGTCTCAATCCACGCTCGTGCAAAATCTCAGCCGCAAAGCATTTTTCTTCCCGTAGCAATCCCAACAGCAAGTGCTCGGTGCCAATGTGCTTGTGGGAGAGGCGTTCTGCCTCTTCCGCGGCGTAGGCGAGCACGCGCTTGCATTCATTACTTAAAGGCAAATCAACTGACGTGGAAACCTTCTCCCGAATCGTAGTATGACCTTCGATCTGTTTGCGGATCGATTCCACCGAAGCATGAGAACGAAGAAAACGATTGGTCAGTGCTTTGTCTTCACGCAACAGTCCAAGGAGCAGGTGTTCGGTCTCTATATAAGGAGAGCCGAACTGACTGGCCTCATACCGCGCGAAGAAAATGACGCGCCTGGCTTTCTCTGTATAACGTTCAAACATATTCACTTCCCCCAAGTTCCCGCGGACGCATCGCCTCCGCCAGACCCCTGACCCGACACATTATTAATTATGCATTCATACCGCTCAAACCGGACGATATCAATGTCGAAATAGCTGAAGCCGTTTTGTATTCAGGTACTCCATTCAACCCCGTCGAGCAATTTTAGTTCCCACGCTCGACTTTTGCTCTGTCTTTCCAGTGACTTCGTTCCATTGGCTTCGTTACGGTGACAGTTTGTCCGGTTCAACCTCTTCCATCTTGCCCTTGTGCAATCGCAAAACGCGATGGCACCGACGTGCAAAGTCAAGGTTGTGAGTTGCAATCAGAGAAGTTAATTGATGGTCCCGATGCAAGCTCGCAACCAGTTCGAAAACCATTTCTCCGGTGCGCCCGTCGAGGTCTCCCGTAGGTTCATCGGCAAGCAAAACCTTTGGCTTAGTGATGAGGGCACGCGCCAGTGCAAGCCTTTGCTGCTCTCCGCCTGAAAGCTCCCCCGCCCGGTGATGACCGCGGGTCTCAAGTCCAACCTCGCTTAACCAAGCCTCTGCTTCATGCGTTGCGGAAGAAACGGCCTGCCCGCGGGTTAGCAAAGGCATGGCAACATTTTCCAAAGCCGTGAATTCTGGGAGCAAATAATGGAATTGCCAGACATAGCCGATTTCGCGGTTACGAAATTCAGCAGCGTCATCTTCGGAAAGTGCATTCACATGGGAGTTGGCGCAGTATACGGCACCCGAAGTCGGACGATCAAGCGCGGCTAGGATGTGGAGCAAGGTACTCTTCCCGGCGCCCGATTGGCCAACGATGGCCAGCATTGTCCCTTTGTCAATTTGAAAAGACAGATTCTCAAAGAGCACTAGATCCGCTTCGCCTGAGCGAAACCGCTTACTTAACCCTTCGACCCGCAAGATCGGGTCTTGAGCTATTTGATGCAAACTGGCCCTCCTAAGTATCAAGCGGGCCTCCTGCCTAGACCTGAGGAGGCCGGCGCCTCATCCATTAGACCACGCCTAAAGGGCGCGTGATCACCAGATCGCGATGTGTGCCGCCACAAGTTCACGATCCTTGGGAGGTCGTGAAAGCCCCGAACAAGAACCCCACTTTTGGAAGAGGCTATACGGTTGACTGTACGCCTGGGGGTTTCGGAGGCAACGTGACTGTGGTCACAATAATAATGAATGGCTAACTCATGAATGCCTAGACCATTATGCCCTGACGGCATGGCTCGAATCTGTACTCTCTGTATTTCCTGCAATTAAATTTTTTTCTGTACCACAGCGGACACAGAGTTCACAGAGGCAACGGAAATTCAATGCGGAGTACTATTCGTATCGCAGCGCCTCAGCGGGTAAGATTCGCGCCGCCGACCATGATGGATAAATGGTCGCGATGAAAGAAATGCCGATTGAGACGAGAGCGACAATGACGCCGTCAACCACTCGCGGAGCGAATGGAACGTAGTCAATGGAATAGACTTCGGCCGATAGCGCGATGAAGTGATAATGGCCGCCAGCCCACGAGATGCCGTAACCGATCACCAGCCCAATCGCGGTTCCAATCACTCCAATCAAAACGCCCTGCGCGATGAAGACGCGGCGAATCTGCGCCTTCTTCGTTCCCATCGACATGAGCACCGCGATGTCTTTCGTCTTCTCCATCACCATCATGATAAGCGAGATCAAAATGTTGAGCGCCGCCACGAAGACGATCAAGCCGATGGTGATGAAGGTTACGACGCGTTCGAGACGCAGGGCGCGGAAGAGCGGTTTGTTCTGCTCCATCCAGTTAGTGGCCATAAAGCCGTGCCCCGCAGCTTCTTCAAGCGAATGCCCCACCTCGCCAGCCTGATAAATATCATTGATCTTGAATTGGATCACGGAGATCACATCGCCCAAGCCAAACAACGACTGCGCGTCCGATAAGCGGATGAAAGCCCACGAAGAATCGTAGTCGAAAAAACCTGAGTTGAAAATTCCGGCAACGCGAAAGCGAATATATTTCGGAACCATGCCAAACGGAGTGAGTTCTCCCTGCGGGGACGTGACCAGCACGACCGATCCAACCGTCGCTCCAATCTGCTCAGCCATATCTTTACCTAGAACGATGGGAGCCATAGCGGCAACCCGCTGTTGCACACCGGCCAAGTCGTCAGGAGACTTGTTTTCTTTTGGCCGGACATTCTTATCCGGCCCGGAGATATCATTGTTTGCTGAGTTCGCGGTGGATTTGGTCGAAGGAGCCTCCTTTAAATCGGCAGCCGATCCGAGCGTGACCGAGTTGAGCAAATCGCTGACCTTGCGCTCATACTGCGGCAGCATTCCCTTCAGCACCGCACCTTTAGCACGAGGTCCGCGTGAAATCAGAACCTGCTCAAAAATTGCCGGAGCCGCGGCGACAACGTGTGGCTGCTTAGCCAGGCGGTCTAGCAGAGGCCGCCAGTCGCGCATGCCATCGCTCTCAATTCGAAGCAGGCTGATGTGCGAAGTTGACCCTAAGAGCCGCTCTTGCAGATCCTGGCGAAATCCGTTGTTGACCGCCAGGGCAACGACGAGCGAAGCGACGCCCGCCGCTACTCCAAGAACCGAAATGGCTGTGATAACTCCGATGAACGCCTGGCGGCGCTTCGCTCGTAGATACCGGGTTGCGATGAAGAGTTCGAAACGCATGAATAACTTTTATCTCTTAGCGTCCAGCCATTGCTTTTAGCTGAGACGGATTATATCGGTCGCCTCACGACCATCGCGCTGAATGGAGAGACGGTCCTTGTACCCTTCTTCCGCTTCGCTGCCGGAAACGCTGCTAGCCGCATCTCTACAACCTGATATGCTTTCGCTTCATGTCACCCATCTTGACCAGTTTGCTCCTCGGGCTGACGGCCGCGGGGGCTAACATATTTGGCGGCGCGATTATTGTCCAGAGGCATTGGGAGCGCTCGTATCTTCGGTACTTCGTCGCGCTTGGCGCTGGCTTTATGCTGGCAACCGCGCTGGTGGAGATGGTCCCGAGCAGCATTCAGTTGCGCGGACCTCGCGCCGGATTTCTCATTCTTCTCGGATACTTGCTGGTGCATTTCTTTGAGCATACCGTCACCCCACACTTCCATTTCGGAGAAGAAACGCACACCGATCACTTCGTCCATGCGCATAAAGGATACTCGGTCCTGGTCGGTTTGCTGATCCACACTTTTTTTGACGGCATCGCTATCGCCTCGGGATTTCTGGTCTCGCCCGCGCTTGGGTGGATCATCTTCATCGCCGTCTTTCTCCATAAAATTCCCGAGGGCTTCACCGTGTCATCGGTGATGCTCGCGAGCGGACGAAGCAGGGCATTTGCCTGGGGAGCGTCGGTGGCTTTGGGTGTCGCGACCGTGGCCGGGGTCATGACGATGGCTGTTTTTCGGCACGAAGTAGGATTCGGGTTGCCGCTTTCGGCGGGTGTCACAATTTACGTTGCTGCTTCTGACTTGATTCCAGAAGTGAACAAGGAGCCGGGAGTGAAGATGGCGATTCTTGTATTCGTAGGGACGGCGTGCATGTTTTTACTGGATCAGGTGTTTCACGTTCACTGAAGACATGGCAATCGAGTCGCGCCGTTTTCACCCTTATTCAGCCGCTGTGCCTGATGTGCATCACGTCTCCGTCTTGGACGATGTAGTCTTTGCCTTCTAGCCGCAGTGTACCCTTGGCGCGCGCGTTGGCTTCGGAACCGGCCTCCAGCAACTGATCCCAGCGAATTGTTTCCGCGCGGATGAAATGCTTTTCGAGGTCCGAGTGAATTGCTCCGGCACCATTCTGCGCCCGCGTATTTGCCGGGATCGTCCAGGCGCGGCATTCATCGTCTCCGGCTGTGAAAAATGAAATCAGCCCTAGCAGGTGATAGCTGTTACGAATCAGGCGCGTGAGTCCGCTTTCGGTTAGCCCATAACTTCCAAGAAACTCTGCCGCATCCTCGTCGCTCATCTGCGCCAGTTCTGCTTCCACTTTGCCGCAGATGGCGCTGGCTCCGGCATTTGGGCGAGACGCAACCTCCGTCAGATTGTGTTTGGCAACTGCCGCCTCCAGATCCTTGCCAAGTTCGGTGCTCTCGCCGATATTGAGAACGTAGAGCATCGGCTTCTCGCTTAAGAACATAAATCCGCGGATGCGCTTCTTGTCGTCCGCCGACATCTGCATTTCGCGCAGAGGTTTCTCCGCTTCGATCTGGGCCTTAGCCCGAATGAGTAACTCGTTTTCCTTTTCGAGCTCTGGAGTCTTCATCTTCTTAAGATCCTTTTCGAGCCGCTCCAGCCGCTTCTCAATTTGTCCAAGATCGCTCACCATCAAATCAAATTCAACATTCTTGATGTCTCGAAGTGGGTCGATCGGAGCGACCAGCGGCACCTCATCGCTTTCGAATGCACGGAGAACGTGAATGAGGGCGTCGACTTGGCGGAGATGGCCAACATACGCGGTTTCTTTTAACGCGTCTTGACCGATGGCCCCAACGTCAACGTATTCAACCGAGGCATGTGTGAGTTTCTTGGGATGATAAAGGGCGGCAAGCTTGTCGAGTCGCTCGTCCGGTACCTTGGCCACGCCGATGTGCGCTTCCTGCGGATTCGAATAAGCTTGCTCCGAAAGATGAACTTTAGTCAAAATTCCAAACAAAGATGTCTTGCCGACCTGCGGCAGACCGATGATGCCTGTTTTCATTGGTAATCGCTTTCAGCTCTCAGTATCGACTTTCAGTATCGAATAGATAGAAAGAATAAATCATCACGGTCACAGTCTTCTTGCCTGGCCGTTCTCGGCGAGGATCCTACTCCTGGAGCGCTTGCGCAGTTGAGTAGAGAGCGACCAGGCCGATCAAGAGCACGGCGCCCTCCAACTTTTCGGATAAAGAGTGCAAGCGGTCGAACTGTGCGCGTCGTGGATCGTCGAAGGCAAGATTATCGATCACGCCTACCTCGGCACGAATCGCGCGCAGCTTCGGCGTGATCTCGAACTGCGAAACCAGCGTGATCAGAAGCATGAGCCCGATCAACAGATGGCGCGCTGCAAAAGGGTGAGTCGTCCCTCTCACCTTGCTGCTGTAGAGCATCGACGTGATCAGAAAAATAATTCCAGACGCGATTGCAAAGGAGTGCAACCCATCGAGGGTTCGTCCAACAACAGAACCGGCGAGCTGGCGGGAGGGGAGTAATCCCGGAGAAAAAACGGTTGGGGCTTCGACAAAGGCGAGAAAGATGACGCCACCGAGCCATACAACCAGAGTCAACACCATAAGGAACCGGAGAAACGGCATGTGGGAATTATAGAAGGGCGAGCGTAAGTGGAAGCCCGGTGATGCCTGACTGGCAGCTAGTGCAAACTGAGTATCGATCGCGCAGGGGAGGAATCAACGCTGGCACTTTCGATTCTCGCGCTCAGTGTTTACCCTCATCCCTTCCCCATTCGTCCGGAAGGGACCACTTTCAATGCAGCGTTCACTCATGTCGACCGACGTGAATTTCGTGCGTATGCACTCATCAATATTCTGTGTGCAGTGCGAAATGATCAGCGAAAATAACACCCCGCGCTGTCTTGCATGCGGTAGTAGCGCCGTGCTGAGTTTGCCACGTTTGCTCGGTGGGTCAATGCGCTCGCAACCTACAACCCATTTAATCGAAGATGCTGAATTGGATCGGCTGGTGCGGTCGCTGCTTCTGTCTGTTCCCGAGTCAGCCGACTCTAAAGTTCACCAGGGCTTGCATCTCTCGAATGAATTTTCTTCGCGACGCAATCGACCGGGTCAACCCGATTTTCGCTTGAACCAAAACATCCTGATGAATGCCGGAGAAATCGATCTTGAGCCTGGCATCAGCATTATTGCCGAAAAGGCGCAGTCGTTGACCGGCGCCACTGGCGCCGCAATTGCTTTGCGCCGCGGCCATGAAATTGTTTGCCGTGCGCGAACCGGCCGGACCGCACCCGACATCGGCGTGCGTCTGCAAACCGATAGCGGTTTATCGGCCGAATGCGTGCGCACCGGCGAGGTTCTTCTCTGCAATGACGCGGATTCGAATTCCCAGGTTGACGCCGCAACTTGCCGCCGTATGGGAGTGCGCTCGATTCTGGTGGCACCGCTGCGCCACTTCCGGCGGACCCTCGGAGTCTTCGAGGTGCTCTCATCTACGGCGCATGCTTTCGACAATAACGATGTAGCGACCATGCAGTTTCTGTCGGGAATGATGGTTGCCGCCATCTCGCGGATTTCAAGTTTGTACTCGGCAAGACCTACCGCCTCCGGCGAACAACCCTAAGGTCTAGCGTCGTTAGGAAAGGGAAGTACGGCCACCTTGCGGCACAGCAAACCGGATCAAGGGATGGAGTTAGACCGGTACGGGAACGCTCTCGACAATATCTTTCAGCACCTGTTCCGCTTGCTCCGATTTTTTCAGCGTAGAGGCGTAAAGCGAACTCACTGCCACGCGATGCGCGAAAACCGAAACGACCAGCGGCTTGAAATCTTCTGGAGTGCAGTAGTCGCGGCCTTCGAGAAAGGCCATTGCCTGCCCGGCGCGATAAAGCATCTGCGATCCGCGTGGAGAAACGCCTAGCGAGAGATACTCGGACGCGCGCGTCTTGCTGACAATACTTAAAAGATAAGTGATGAGTGATTCGTCGACGTGAACCTGAGCGACGGCTTGCTGAATTTCGATGACGTCGGCTGCATTCAGCACGGGGCGCAGGTTTTCCAGTTGAGCGACTCCCGCCTCTGAGCGCAAAATCTGGCGTTCGGCGTTTTCGTCCGGATAGCCCATTCGAATTCGCATCAAAAAGCGGTCGAGTTGCGACTCGGGCAGCGGATAGGTGCCGTGATGCTCGATCGGATTTTGCGTGGCAAGAACGAGGAATGGCTGAGGCAACTGATACGAATGTGCGTCGATTGTGACCTGGCCCTCATTCATTGCTTCGAGCAGCGCCGACTGTGTCTTAGGAGTCGTGCGATTGATCTCGTCCGCCAAGAGAACGTTAGCGAAAACCGGGCCGCGCTTGAATTCGAATTTTTGTTCGAGCGAGGAGTAGATGGAAATGCCGAGCACGTCAGAAGGCAACATGTC
>JAYVCW010000543.1:0-2049 GCA_043749775.1 Acidobacteriaceae bacterium
TCCAAGCGAGAGTATATCGAGTCCGGAACGAAGAAAAGTGGCGCAAGCATGGTCTGGAGTACAAACGATTGGCTCGCTAACGTTCATCGACGTGTTCAGCAGCGCGGGACAGCCAGTCAGAGAATCAAACTCTTCCAGGATTGCGCGAAGCGAACCAGTCGACGGCTGCGCTGCCACCAAATGAACGCGCGCGGAAGAGGCATTAGTGGATAAATTAGTGTGAATAGCGGAGGGTATGCGTTCTTCACACCCAGCCTTAACCGGCACAGTCAACAGCATGAAGTCAGCCGGATTGCCGATCGAGCGATCTATCGAAGCGGGAAATTCAAACATCTCCGCCACTCGATCCGCAAGTATGCTCGGTGCAAATGGCCGAAAGCTTTCGCGTTCCTTCACTTTTCGATTAAGGATCTGGCGCGTCTCGCGTCGCCTCGGGTCTGCCAAAATGCTGCGGTTGCCGAGTGCGCGCGGTCCAAATTCCATCCGGCCTTGGAACAATCCGATCGCGGCCCCCTGCGCAAGTTTCTCCGCTATTCCGCGTGATTGGTTCCGAGGCCGGCGATACGAGAAGCCCGCCTTAACTAATGCGGCCTCGTATTGCCGGTCGGAAAATTCAGGCCCTTGAAATACATTCCCAAGAGCAACCCGTTCACTGTGGCCTAAGTCAAGATTCCAAATCGCCAGGGCGGCCCCCAACGCCGTCCCTGCGTCGTTTGCAGCCGGCTGAACCCAAATCCGGTTCCATGATGTCCGCTCCAGAATCCGTGCATTTGCGACACAATTCAGCGCGACACCCCCAGCCATGCAAAGGTCGGAAGTGTGCGGCGACGGGTTCTTCGAGTTGAGACTCCGAAAGAGATGTTCCGTAATGAAGCAGAGAATTTCCTCGGTAATTAGTTGCAGACCGGCGGCAACAGCGGCCACTTCTCGAGGTTCGTTGAGTATGCCGCACCGAGGCCCAAGCACTTTCTCAAGACCATCAAAATCTCGCGCCCTATATCGAAGCACGTCAGGTTCTATGAAGAAGCCACCGTCTGCTGTGGGGCGCACGAATTGCCGAAATCGGTCAAGGTAGGGTACACCAGAAAGTAAACTGCGGGAGTCCAACGATGTGCCGAGGGCCATCACTTTGCCAGGGCCGTCATATCGGTCAAACCCGAGGAACTCCGACACTCTCTCCCACAGGAAACCGAGTGAAGATGGATAATCCACTTCGGAAAGCTTCCGGATGGAATTCCCTAAGCCGAGACCCGTCCAAGTGGATGCGGATTCGGCTATCCATCGACTACAAGGATTCCAGCGCTCGTGAACGGAGAGGCTAAGAACGCCGACGCAGCGTGACAAAGATGGTGAGGCAGGAAGCAAACCTGTGCATGAGGCATCCGCGTTGAGAGAAGATCTCTAGCTCGTAAATGGGATCGAAAGAATCGTTCTTCGCCATCCCTGCTACCGAAATCGCCATCCGCCACCCCGTCCATTTTATCGGGCCAGTTGTGTAAGTACCGCGCCCACGGATCGAAGGAGTATGCGACCCGGTCCACGTCGGCGAACGTCACGCCAGCGGCCTGCAGGCAGTATTCCAATGCTCGCCATGGCAGGACGTCAGCGTTGTCTACCCGGCTATGTTTTCCGTGCTTGACACGGTTAAAGCGTTCTTCCTCGGCGCTTGCCGCGAGTTGGCCATCCACGATCACTGCCGCCGACTGCTCATGATACGCGGAGTTAATGCCAATGATTATCATTGTTCGCTTCTCTGCTAATCTCCCCCCCCCCGGCTCCGCCGGCTTACCTTCCTTTTTCTTCCGCTTTGCGTTTTACCCAGCCCTCTTTGTTCACCTGATGACCGCGGCCGATGGCGAGCGCGCCTTCCGGAACCGGCTTCGTAATCACCGATGCCGCGCCGATGTAGCTGCCCGCGCCAACTACCACCGGCGCTACAAGCGTTGAGTTACTGCCGACAAACGCCCCGTCGCCGATCTGGGTCTGATGCTTCTTCTTGCCGTCGTAGTTGCAGGTGATGGTTCCCGCGCCGATGTTGACCTTCGCGCC
>JAYVCW010000544.1:0-2680 GCA_043749775.1 Acidobacteriaceae bacterium
AAAAACTTCGCGGTCGGCGCGACTCGCGTTTCCGAGTGCGGCCTGCACCAAGGCATTCACTTCATCCGAGTAGAGCTCCTGCTCCGGAGTACTGACCCGGGGGTCTGCGATGGAGCTCTCTTTTGTCCAGCCCTCATCTGCCTGATGAAATTGCAGGTGGCGTTCATCAGAAGCCTCAACGTTCTGTGGCCGTCGGCTCTCCTCGATGTGGGTCGATGTTGCTGCTTCACGCAGCTGGGCACTCATCTCTCTCATCGAAAGCAACGCGAGCCGGTAAAGCCAAGGTTCAAGCGCCAATTTCTCAGGACGATCGATATCAGCCAGGGCTCTGACGATCACTTCGTTCACGACTTCGGTCGCCGTCAAATCATCGTCCGGGATCTGCTCGTCAACACGACGGAACGAAAGCTCGCGCTCCACGAATCGAGTCAGGCGCGGAAGGTTTGCATTCACATATGAACTGATGTCGTCCGCAGAAATAACCGGAGGCATGACCGCCGCGATTGTCTCCTCAAAAGGCACGCCGAGTTGAGGAGTATCGTTTCCGCCCCCACGCCAGTGCCGCCATTTATGACGGGAGCGCAGCAAATCCTTATGCCGTCCGATCTGTTGAATGAGTTCGTCAAATGCAGTCTTGATCGCGGTGGTTGGAGACGAGGCCTTGGTTTGCGCGGCTAGCTGACCTGAGGGAAGACGCAGGTTCAACGACACGAGAATTCCTTCTCGCGCCGCGCCATCTTCCATCACACCTTTCAGGTGGACCAGATCGGGTCGAAACACCTGGACGCGTTTCTGCACCTTTTCAATCTGGTGGCTAATTTCTTTTTCGATGTCGGGAGTTTTGTGAGCTTTATAACTGAAATGAACGTTCATTCTTCGAGCCCCGGACGCGGAGAAGAAACTCCGTGAAGCTGCGATCTCTGGGCCGATTGTACACCCGGATCGGCTGTGAATTTGCTAGGGTAGATGCCCTATTTCACATAAACGGAATCTTCCGTTAACTCCTTCGGCATAGCCACCGGAAAAGGTGGCAATTCATGCGAACTACCTTTGAATAACGCTACGGTAATTTCAGATCGCTTCGTGCCGTCGTGCACCGCGATTTTGTGCTTCTCGTTGTCGGAATATCCTTCCCAGAGCGAAACACCTGCGTAAGCGCCGTCTTTCCGCAAGACGTAATACGTCATGTCCATGAACTTAAGCTTGTTCATATCGTTGTTGTAATTGCGTACGATCCGCTTCAAAGCGTCCATTCCAGCATCGAGCGGAGACATCCCATGACGCATGTTTTCGATAATCGTATGTGCGCCCGCAACTTTTATATTCTCCTCGCCACTGCCGGTAGCTCCGGCAGAACCCACGTCTTGATCGGTATAACATCCAGCGCCGATGATGGCAGAATCTCCGCACCGTCCGGGAAGTTTAAAAGCAAGTCCGCTGGTCGTGGTGCAGCCCGACATCTCTCCCTTTTCATTGAGCGCGGAGCAATGGATGGTTCCAGTCGGCGGCGCAAGGATGCGGCGAATGGCGGCCTGACGAAATTCAGACTCTATCCCAATCAGTGCGGCGTGCTCGGCGAGTCGTTGAATGCGTTCCTGCCAGAGTTGCGATTGAGGTGAGTTCGATGGCGTCGCCGGCGCAGTCCAACGAGGATCAGCTAGTCCCGGTCCCCACCAGTCGTCGGTCGAGTGCGCCTCCTTCCACAGCAACCAAATTTTTCGCGAGCGCTCGGTCAGCAGATTTTCTCGCGGAAACCCCAGGGCAACAGCAAACCGCTCCGCCCCTTCGCCGACCAGCATGACGTGGCCGGTATGCTCCATCACTGCTTTCGCAATCAGTGAGACATTTTTTATGTTGCGCACGCCGCCAACTGACCCCGCGCGCCGGGTAGGTCCGTGCATGCAGCAGGCGTCCAGTTCAACTATCCCTTCTTCGTTCGGTAGACCGCCGTAGCCGACGCTGTCGTCATTCGGATCATCTTCAGGCCCTTTCACGACTCGCAGGGCGGCATCGAGCGTGTCGCCGCCAGCTTTGAGGAAGGCAAAGGCTTCGTCGAGATATTTCACTCCGTTGTTGGCACAGATCATGATCGGTTTTGTGCCGCTTGCCGAATGAGCGTTAGAGTCTGTTTGATGTTGATGCTCGGCCGATGCTAGGCCAAGTGATGATCGGCCAAGTGATGATGGGCCAGGTGATGATGGGCCAGGTTTCGATTGTTGCGCGCTCAAGCTAGCGGTTACAGATGCAGCGATTGCGGTACCCAAAAAACCTCGACGACTGACCGACATGAGGCTCTCCCCTCCAACGAAACCGCGAGAATAGCACGGAATTAAATTTCGTCGTTATTTTGGAAGCTGAGGATGACAGAACAGTGAAGGTCAGGCGACTAACTTGAGCAGCCGCTCCAGGCCGCGGCGAAAAATTGAAGGTTCAGTGATCAAACTCAAAATGAGGTAGCCTTCATTTGGAAAATCGTAAAAATGCCCCGGGTGCACGACCACTCCAGCATTCTCTAAAATTCGAATCGCGAGCTCTTCATCGCTCTCGATAAAAGGTACACGGAGGACGGCATACCATCCGCCATCGGCCACCAGCCGTCGGCAAGACGGCACAGGAGCGAGTTGGCGATCGAGCTCAGCGAGATTCTCCCGCAATCTTTGTAACAACTTTGGCTGGATCA
>JAYVCW010000545.1:0-4545 GCA_043749775.1 Acidobacteriaceae bacterium
TCCTCGAAAAGCTTTACTACTACCTCCCGCATGACGTTGAGCATCCGCGTTTGCATATTCACCAGCGCGGTCAGCCCCTCGATCGCTTGGCGGTTGACCGTGATACATTCCGCGTGGTTTTTCGCCGTCGCCAGCGACGCGGTTAGGTTTTGGTTCAGCAAGTCCAGCGCAGATTTGTGCCCTGCCAGCGCCGCGCCCGTATCGGCAACAAACTGCTTGAGTAGATCGGTTTCCATTCGTTTTCCTCTTTTCATCTCTCCCAGATTTAGAAAAATTTCCCACTTTTCACAGGCTATAAACGCGCCGTAAACCCGGCAATCTAAAGGACTTACAACAGCAACGCGACCGCCATATCGGCACGTAAGTGATTGAAAACACTAGATGTAACAAAGTTAAACCAATTTCGCGGATTTTTGCGTTCGGGGCCTCGGGCGTGAAAGTCTAAAAGCTGTAGGGACTGTGCCCACCCTCCCCTGGCGCTCCACTTCCACCTATTCTGGGGCCGTTTTCTACCACTTTGCGTTTGTTGCCAAATCCGCCTTCGAGCGTCACGCACTGATAGGCGTTGCAGCCATTGCACAGCGGGTAATGATTCGTCGGGTCCTTGAATAGCCGCATGTCTCCACGGTGCGCGACCTTGTGACCAGTGCACGTCGCTGCGACAATGCGGTCGGGATGACGTTTGAAAGGGTCACAGCATGCAGGATGAGCCCGAAGGTATTGCTGGCTGTAACTCTTCCAGCCTGGCGAATCGTAAACGTCACTGTGCCGCGTCGAATGTCTGCGCTTGTGCGCATCGCAACGTGTGCCGTCTTCAATCAGTGCAAGGCATCCCGGCTCACCGCATGGCCGTTTTGGTCTTCTCATCTGACAACTCCCCCATTCTGGCTAGCTCAGAGCTGCGCGAAGGCTCCTCTGCTGTTTCTGGCAGCAAACCCCTTCTCTCAGCATCGGCCAGTCTTGATCGACGCTCACGTTCGAGCCGTTCCTGTAATTTCGGCGAAATAGTTCCTGACGGTTCTATTGACGGTTCATGACGGTTCTTCCTTATTGCGATGCTCGAAATTGCAGGGTTTACGGAAATGGGCTGCAGGGTTTCTGTCGCTGATTTCAGTGAATTTGATTTCACTGAATTGGGTTTCACTGAAATGGAATTCAGGGTTTCCACGTTCAGTTTGTATCTGCTCACGATGCCACGACCACCGCCGGTCTGGACCGACAAGATCCCGTCCGCCTTCAACTGTTTCAGGACGTTTCGCGTCTGACGTGTGCCGAGGCGCGCCTTTGCCGCAAGCGACTCCACCCGCGGCCAGCACTGGCCTTCGTCATTGCAGTAGTCGGCGAGGGCGAGCAAGACCAGTAACACGCCGCCCTCGTATGGCGCGTCACTCCAAACCGCCGAAATGAGGCGAACGCTCATCCTTCGTCGCAATGCCTCCCTACCACATCGAACAGGCGTGGCTGGGAACACTGTTCTTTGCCCCGCTGAGCGACTTTCTTACTTGCGGCTACCCTCTGAGACCTTCCCGGCGTCGGTGGCGGCCCAAGGCGATAGAAACCGTGCTTCGAAAGGCCGTCCACGAACTCTACTCGATTGGAAATTAGATACCCTTTGCGACGGAGCGAAAATATCCGGCCCGGATAACCGAGACTGATTCGGCTAAGAGCGATTGCAGGGACTTCGTTAGGCCAGGCGGCCTGCAATAAATGCAGAACGCGTTGTTCCTGCGTGACGCGCTTTGAAGGTCCGCGACCCATGGGACTTACTTCGCCTCACTCCGGGCGCGTTCCCGTTTCGAGTTTCGCGCCGCGGCTTGCGCCGGCGATTCCGGCTTCGCCATGGCAATCAGTTCGGATTCGTGGACCATGGTGCGCGAGCCCACTTTTACGCGCGTCAGCTTTCCGTCACTGACCCACCGGCGAATTGTCCAAGGGCTAATGCCCCCGAGAAATTCAGCCGCGCTTTCAACCGAGTGAAGTTTTCCCATGTCCATCCTTTTTAGTGCTTGCATTTCTTTGCCTCTAGGAGCACTATACCTAAGAACGTTGCTAGTGAATCCGAGTACTTAGTAAGCCATGAATAAAGATAAAGATCGTAGCTTAGGCTCCGACGATGACGGCCCACTCCTCGCCGGGTTCCTGAATGCCAGTGATGGCAGTTGGGGGTATCCTGCCGAACCGCACCGGCGCGTTAGGGAGTTGGTTCTGCAACTTGCGACCCTCAGAGAGAAAGCGGATCAACAAATACTGCCCAGCGATGAAGAGACTGACGCCATCAATGCTTCACTGAAAAACTATCCCTGGGTACTCCGGGTCATTTATCGAACAATGATTCGGGCAGGCAAAATCTCTCGCTTACCCAAACCGGTGTTTACGGATTGGCAGGCAGCGCCAGATGCGGCTCAGTCATTTGCAGTGATGGCGATTAATCTTGCGCGGTCCGGTCGCCTTGAGCGCCTTCGCAGATGCGCCTACTGCCGCGCTTGGTTCTTTGCCAAGGACCCGCGAGGCACTTACTGTCCCGGCATTGCGATTCGCGGGAAGCGCGGCCAATCCAAGTGCAAACAGAAAATGCACCGTTCAAAGCCGGGATACGCCGAAAAGAACAGGCAGTACCAGAAGAAACACACTCAGACACTCAAAGAAATGGCGGGGCTGGCCAAGGAGAAAAAACGTGGCAAGAAACGGTGACGGCATTTACACGCGCAAGGATCGACCTGGCTACTGGATCAGCTACAAAGATGCCGACGGTCGCAGGCGCAGGAAAAAAGTTGAAGCGCCGAACAGGAGTGGAGCGGGGAAGGTTCGTAGCGGCTACGTCTCGCGGGCGGAAGCGGAATCCGCCCACGGCGTTCGGCCGGCTGGACCCGAAACATTCGCAGATGTCGCGCGCGAATACCTTTCGCACCAAAGGCACCGCATCAGCGTTGCTAATTACAAGCGCGAGCAGGGCATCGTAGAGCAGCACTTGAAGCCGTTTTTTGTCGGCGAGTTGAAAGCAATTCGCAGAGCGACGGTTCAGCGCTATGTCACGAATCGCGGCGCCGCGGAGGTCTCAGGAGCCACCATAGGCAAGGAACTGAACGTCCTGAAACATCTCCTGCGCCTCGCGGTTGAAGAGTGGGAATACATACCGGTGAATCCGGCGCAGCGCATGAAGCCCCCCAAGGCTGCTCCTGGGCGAGTGCGATACCTGCAGCCCAGCGAATTGCGCCTTGTGCTTGAGACCGCGCCTCTGTGGTTGCGGCCGATCATTGCACTCGCTGTTTCTACAGGAATGCGCCGCTCTGAAATCCTGCGGCTGCGATGGCTTGATGTGGACCTGAACGGCATGCGCGCCATGCTGCCACAGACCAAGAACGGCGATGGACGAATTGTTTACTTGAACCGGTTAGCGATTCAGGCAATCGAATCGCTGCCAGTATCCGAGAAAACCAAACCCACAGATATTTTGTTCCCTGGGCTCAGGTTGGAATGGGTGAGCGTTGCGTTTTCACGTCTCTGCCGCGGTTTGCAAATCTCTGATTTCCGTTTTCACGACTTGCGTCATACGGCCGCCAGTTGGCTGCGCATGAAGGGCGCCGACATCCACACCGTCGCGCAGTTGCTCGGCCATAAAGACCTTCGCATGGCCGCACGGTACCAGCACCTTTCGCCCGGTTTTCTATCTGAAGCAGTTGCTCGGTTGGATGGAGCCTTCGAAGAATGTCACCAGTACGTCACCAAGAAAAATCAATTGCCGGAAGGAGAAACACCAAATGCTTTGTAATCATTGGCGTCCCCGACGGGATTCGAACCCGTGTTATCGCCGTGAAAGTGTGGCAAAGCGGTGTAACTGATAGGAAATCGGCGGCATGGATAGCGCCGTACAGCACTGTGGGGGACCCAAGGGAACGGTTAATGGACGCTTATTGGACGCGCAGAAACAGATCAGGATGCACCCACTCGCATGCGTCTCGATCTTTGGTTCTGCGCGGCTCTTTAAGTTATGAGTTTTAGAAGAAACGGAATGTCAACGAGTTAGCGGGCGTGGTTGCCAAGTTCAAAGAGTGGAAAATAGCGAGGAAGAGCGTTAAAGAGTTCTTATTTTGCGTTGTTCTTGGGTTGGTCTTGGGTTGGAATTGGGGGATCGAATATCGGAGTTCCGGGACGGCCTCCGACGGGATTTTAGACCAGTGCTATCCCAGGCGTCTCCTATTGCAACGGCAGGATTTTATCTGCGACGAAACGGCGGGTTCTTTTCATCGGACACTGTGTGGCTTTGAAAGAATCCCTCTGGTATAAGGCCACCTGCCCCTTGTCCTTTACGCGGGGCTCCAGGTCCACCACCGTGCTGCCTCGGAAAGCAATTTTGTATTTGGTGTCATCGATGGTATAGCTGTCGGTCCGCTCCGGAACGGGGAATTCCAGCCGCACCGCCTGGCCGGCGGACAAGCCATCAAATACCAGATATCTGCCACTGGACGAGGGCCTGGTCACTCGGTCATTCACAAAGGCCCGCACATCGTCCATTTCAATCCAATTGGGAATGCGGACGAGCGCGGT
>JAYVCW010000546.1:0-8828 GCA_043749775.1 Acidobacteriaceae bacterium
CGAGAATAGCGAGGGGCAGCGCGAGCCCAATAACGACCTTCCACAACGTGAACTTACGGTGGAAGGCAAGGAGCATGATTCCGAGAATATTTATTGAGACACCGTTCGCTACGGCTTGCAGGAAAGGGCCGCGAGCGCGATCGGCGTGAAAACCGAGGCTCTGGTCGAGGATAAATTTCGGAAAAATCAGAAAGCGGGCATCTGTAATGAAAGCGATGGCTGTAAAGACCAGATAGGCCAGCGCGCAGATCGAAAAGAGTTCAAAGTGGCGGCGGGTGCGTTCACTTCGAAAGATGATGGCTGAAATGTGAAATAGAGCAAATGGAACGATATATTTGCTGGCGACCATGCTCCAGTTCTGCGGCTCGTAAGGGTCCCGCAGCGCTCGGAATACAGATAGGCCTGCCAGGCAGAGCATAGGCAAACTTATTCCATGGAAAAACGGAATCGATTCACGGCTTGCAAGGATGCGTAGGGCGACAAAAAAAAGTAGCAGGGCGAAAGCGATTCGATCCGCGTAGAAGGAGAAGAGGTCAGGCGGTCGAAACAGGAACGCGGTCATCGCAAGTAGATAAAGGATGGAAGGGAAAGCCAATCCCAATTGGAGCGGACGTACGGCGATCGCAGCGAGCTTCCAAATTCGATTTTCGTTGCAGTCCCAGGCTAACGCGCGACTGCTCATAGCGGTTTACGCCCCCTCGGGCGCAAATAACACGTGGATTGTCTTTGCGAGAATGCGCAGATCAAGCAGGACGGTCCAGTTTTCGATATATGTGAGATCGAGGTGCATATTGAGGTCAAAAGAAGGGCAGTCGCGCGCCGTTATTTGCCAAAGTCCCGTGATGCCGGGTTTAACGTCCAGTCTGCGATAATGCGAAAGTTCGTAGTGGTTGACCTCGTCGACTGGGTGCGGTCGTGGTCCAACCAGACTCATCTCCCCTTTTAGGACGTTCCATAATTGAGGTAGCTCATCGAGGCTGTATTTACGAATAAAGCTGCCGACTCTCGTGATTCTGGGATCGTTGTTGATCTTGAAAATGGGACCGCTTCTCTGATTACGCGCTCTTAGTTCTTCTTTAAGATGATCAGCGTTCGTTACCATGGAGCGAAATTTGTGGCACTTAAAACGGCTACCTTTGGCACCCGTTCGTTCTGCTGAATAGACGGCTGGGCCTGCCGAATCCAGCCGAATCAGCAGAGCAATAGTCGCCAGGAGTGGACTTATCACGAGTAGACCGAGGGCGGAACCCACAACGTCCAAAAGGCGCTTCAGGGTCAACGCCAGGCCTGGTAAAGGTTCCCGGTGCAGTGTGACGACCCCGATTTCTCCAATGCGATCTATGCGCGATCCCGGCCACGGACCCGGCGGCAAATCGGGCACCGCAAGAATGTCGAGGTGGTTTCGAAAAGCGACCTCCGCAGCAAAACGGGCCTGCGCGGGTTGATCGGGCAACGCGAGGATTACTTCATCTACAAAGAGCGAGCGGGCCAGCCAATCCAGATCAGCGATGCGGCCGAGGACTGCGGGTGAGAGAGGCAGCTCCTCATCGAGAAAACCGCAAACGATAGTGTGTCGAAGAGAATCGCTGCGCAAGCTTTGAGCCAGGTTTCTAGCGAGCATCCCGCCGCCGATAATGAGCACCCGGCGAGCCGTTGATTCCTGCCGGCCTCTCTGCCACGCCGAGTGTCGAGCCCATTGTCTGGCGATTCGCGATATGGTGAGGGCGGCTAGACTGCTGCTGAACAATCCGACGCAGGCGACAAAGCCTAATTCGGCGATATAAATAAGACCGGTGGCGAAGAGCGTAGCTTTTGCCAGCTTTTTTATGGTTCCGGCGGCGTATGGGCCACCGTTCCGGCCATAGACGCCGTTTGAAAACCCGAACAACGTAACTAGAGCGATGAAAATTGGGAGGCAAGCCCATGGCACTAATCGTGGAAATAAAAATGCCATGATGCTGACTGTTCCAGCCAGGACGATCGAGTCGGTGATTAAAGATTCAAGGCCGGCGCGGTCGATGACAGAGTGCGATAACTCTCGCTTTGTTGACTCTCTCGCGACTTGAGTCGCACGCCTTTCATTAACGGAATCGGAGACGTGAGACGCCCTTTTTTTGTGCCGTTCTCGGGGAGCACAACGAGGGCTCGGAGTCGACGAAGTACCAAGAATCATGCGGGTGTATTGCGAGGGGGAAACCTCCACGCTGGTGTCCCACAACCGATTTGCAGATAATTCGCTCATTGAGGTTCACAGTTTTCGATATAGACCAGACGGAATCGGAAAGCTCCGGTCCGCCAGGACGCTTCCAAGGAGGGGGATTTTCATCTCCTCCAGCTGATCTTTTATCTGCGATGCGACGAGAAGTCTGGTTTTATTAGCCGCCAGGACGAGAACGACACCGTCGCAAGCCAGTGCGACCGCAGTCTCGAGGCTGGACAGCGGTTCACATCGGATGATTGAAAAGTCGAATTCGGAGTTCACCTCGGGCAAACGGAAGGCATGTTCGGCAGCAGCCGGCAGCAGGGCATCTTGCGCCCAAACATTGCGGGTTACCATCCAGAGATTAGGTGCGATGAGCCAGCTCTTATGGTCACCGTTTGACGGCGCGAGTTGGAGTTCAACCGGCAGCGGTGCTGCTGCGCTGCCGCAGTCGACGAGCGCCACATCATACTTACCCTGATCGGCGAGACATCGAGCCACTTCGAGACATAATCCGGAAGTTGCGGTCGTCGCTTCGATCGGTAGAAATCCAACGTTGCGAACGCGCCTCGATACGTCGCGAAAAAAAAGTTGCTGCACGAGAGCTTGAATTTTGCTGTCGTGAATGATTGCGACTCGCGACTTTCCGCTGTCTGATCCTCCGACTGTCGGGACAGAACTGTACTGATCCGGATCCGATTTGTCACGGTAGAGATCTGCAAAAGTGCTCATGAGCGCTCTCCTTTCGTGAACGCGGACTGAGGACGATCGGAGCGCGAAATCCCGTTGCCAGTGGTCGGGAACCACGCCAATACTGGAACGTTGAGGACGTCTATCGCTTCCTGCGGCGTGCGAACAGTGGGGTCGTAGTAATCCGCGGCAAAAGCCAGGCCGATGCTAGAAAGTGTTGCCAATCCGAAAGCCGGTAATAGATAGAGGGCGAGCGGATGGTTGGGCAAAGCGGGAACAACTGGAGGCTCCACTATGGCGGCGTTCAGGATTGCACTTTCGTCGAGAGCTTCGCCAATGCGAGCTTCTTCAAGTTTTCGGAGATAGAGAAGATAATTGTCTTCATCAGCTTTCACCGAACGAACCAAGTCCTGTTGCTCAACCGAGCGCGCCTGCAGATTCTTGGCCGTTTCGCGCAGCGAGTCTGCTTGCACCGTGGCGCCGTAAAAACGCGCTAGAAGACCTGCCTTCTGAACCTGTGTCTTCTCCAGTTCTAATCGCGCCCACTCGAAATTAGGATCTCTATCCGTAGTTTCATCGCGTATCGGAGTGAGGGCTTCCGCGTCGATCGTGGCTTTCGTTTCGCTGACCTGCTGCTCCACCTCCTGCACCAATCTGTACGATGGTTCGAAGCGCGTGAGCAGCTCGGTTCGTTTAAGCTGAAGCTCCAATAAGTGGGTCTTCATCTTCTCCAAAACCTGTGGATTGTCGGCCCATCGTTTTGTAGTAACAGAGCGAGGAGGGAATAGCTTAAGTTGATCGCCGAGCATGGCAATGCGTTTTTCGGCCTCCGCCCGATCCTGATCGATCAGGCGAATACTGGCGTCGGTTTCGCCTAATTTTTCGACTGCTATGTCCCTCTGAAGAATTGCGGAAACGACGCCGCTTGCTCGCGTAAAATTCACCAACTCTGTCTCGGACTGACGCAATTTCTTCTCCGAATCCGCTGCCTGCTCGCTGAAGAAACTGACCTGGCCTTCGGGACGGAGCAATGACGTGTGCTTCTGCATATACGCTTTCGAGAGAGATGCCAAGATGCGTTCAGACCTTTGGGCATCCGAGTCTTTGTAGCTCACTTGAATCAAGTTGGATTTTCTCAAGCCTTCCACATCTAATCTCCGCGTTAGTTTTCGCACGGCGCGTTCCATCTCGGCCGCGAGATCGGCTTGCTTTGTCGTCGGGTCAATCAATCCCGCACTTAGCACTACGCTTCTGAGCAAGTCTTCATCTTTTAAAAGTACGACCTCTGAATTCAGCTCCTCTTCGGTAACGGGGCGCGAGAAATCAACATTGGAACTTGGTTGGGCAGAAATCATGGGATCCAATCGCCCGCGGCGTAGCAGGACCTTGAAATGCGATTCATATCGAGCCGAGAAAGCCACGAACAGCATGACCGCCAGCGTTGTGATTGCAAAAGAAATAGCAACGAGACGCGGCCGCCGGAAGAGGATGGCCGCCACATCCCGAGGGGTTGGAGACACGGATGCGCGCGGTGTTACAGTCAAACTATCAGTCATCAAGTGTAAGCAGGCCAGATATAGAGGCGGGGTTGCTGGATCCGCCAGAAGTGCCGCAATCGGGTTCTGCCACTCCTTTCCGCTAAAATTGCAAAGGATTTACGTACCAGCTAAGTGAATTGGTGGGAACAAACTTTCTGATCTTTGATATGCGACTTTGCGGCACGAAGATAAAGTCGCCCGGTTGGAGATGCATGTCCTCTTGCAAGTTGTGGGCGTTGAGCATTTTCTTCAGATCAACAACGTGCGACTCGGCTGCGTCTGGCGAGACCCGTCGAAACAAAACCACTTGCGAATGCAGTGCCTGTTGCGTCAATCCCCCGGCAACCGCAACCGCTTCGGCAATCGTGATGTCGCCACGCAATTCATACTTTCCTGGGTTGGCTACTTCTCCCGAGGCAAGAAAATAGGGCTTTTCAAACTCTTTGAGTTGCACCGTAACTTCGGGGTCATGAAGAAAACTTCGGTAGGCTTCCGCCACCGCAAGTTGAAGCTGTGGAATGGTGAGCCCGTCGCACCACAAGCTGCCAGCTCCCTTAAGAGCAACAAAGCCATCGGGCTGAACGACTACCGTCTGATTGAAGTCAGGTGAGAACGTGAAAATTAGCTCGAAAGTGTCCAACTTCGAAAGCCGGTAAAGCGGGTGGCGTTCCCCTCCCAAGGTAGGATTTCCGTTGCCAACCGCTTGTCCGGGTTGTGTATTCGTCCCGCTAGGCGAGCCTCTCGTGGATCGGCCCAAGCTTGCCAAAGTCTCCTCGCCATTTATAGGGAGCGGAGAATTCGGTTGGGCAAGCGTCGAGACCACGGGCGGTAGCTGCTGGGCGGATGCGAACACGGCGAACTGCAAGACGAGCAGACCCACAGTTCCGAATAACTCGCTCTTATTGAATGCATTCATCTCCACGCTCTTTACCGTCGCTCGCAACGGTGGACTTGGCAGCTCGTTTCAGCTGTTGGAGCGAAGGTAATGGCGCGCGCGGAACACATCAAGACTTGTAAAGTACTGTCTTCTGGCGGCTTAAGGCACCTTCGCGCGCATAACAGGTCGGGGGCAAGTTCAGAAGGATTGCTGTGAGCGGGATTGCGGGCAAACCTCCCTCGCAAACCTATTCTTGCAGCGTTGCAAGAACTTGTGCACCCTCGTAGCTCTCCAAAAGTGGGTGTTAGGAGAGTGATTTATCACCAACGCTCTGTGACCGTGCCTACATCCGGCTCATCCTTTAATAGGCATGATGAGATATGAAAAATCTTCGTTCTGCTCCACATCTGGCCGATAGTGACGCGCTCGAAACGCAACTGGTACGGGTTCTAATTGCAGATTCAGGGCCGATCCAATCGCAGCTCCTGGCACGCGCATTGCGAGCCAAGCGGGAATTTGAAGTCGAAACGGTAGATCTCGACACCTCTGCGGTGCACGCTTTCTTGCAGACGCACACGGTCGACGTATTGCTGGCGGCGGGAAATAATCTGCCCGATCTCAGTTTGTTACGCTGGTTGCGAGTTTCGTATCCTAAAATCGCGACCGTACTGTTGGCTGAAAACGACAATAATGAGTTGGTAGTCAATGCAATGCGTGCAGGCGCGAGAGGAGTTTTTCTTTTTACGCAGACAGCATTCCCCGTGCTCTGCAAATGCATTCATTGTGTTTTTCGCGGCGAAGTTTGAATCAACAGCCAGCAGATGAACTATGTTCTGGATTCCTTGTCGGACGTGCCCACCTTGCGGGTGTTGATTCGACGGGACGCTCGCTGCTCACGCCGCGCGAAGAGCAGGTCGTAGCTCTTGTCGCCGATGGGCTCACTAACCGTGGTGTCGCTTGCGAGCTGGGACTGAGCGAACACACCATCAAAAAATATCTGTTGCGCATTTTCGATAAGGTCGGCATCTCGAGCCGGGTAGAGTTAGTCCTTTACGCGCTCTCGCATGGCGAACACCGTCCTGCGGAGTGGATGCCGAATATGGCGGCCCAGGCGCTAACCGGAAGCTAGAGGCTCTGTTCCGCCCGCACGCTACTCCGACTCTTAGACATATAATGCCGGAATGGATGAAGGTATTGGCGGTCGATCATTCGATCCGTCGGTCTCCGAAATAGGCTCGGCGTCGCGGATGGAACGAAGACCCTCGGCGGAGGTCTCCCGGCGCTGGACTGTCATTGCTTCCGGACTTCTTCTTCTTGCGCTGGCTCTGGTCGTTATCTATACCAAGCCTAGCGCATTTCTAAGCCCGGTTGCACTAGTCGTGGTCGCTGCGATCGGGCTGGCCGCGCTATTGCTCCAGGTTAGATTCCGTCAAGACCTTCCCATTCATTCGCCGCTCTGGCTGAATGTCGTGGGGATTGTGTGCGCGATGATCTCTCTTTTCGCGGACTTGCTGCGAATCCAGAAGGGGGCCCTTGAGTTAGTGGCCTTCGCCGCCGTCATTTGCTTTGGCATTAGCGGGTCGTTGATCCTCCACGCGCTACGCAGAACTCGCGTTCTCCCGTTGCCGCCCAAGGCCGAATAGCAAATATTTCTCCACTACAATTTCACTTATGCGATACGTGTTGTTCGGAGCTTCGGGCCTGCTCGGCCAACAAATCGTTGACAAGCTAAGTGGCGGCAAGCGGGACGAGAACGGCGCGTCGGCGCTTATAGCTCCCACCTCCCTCACAGCTCCCACCTCCACAGACGCGGACCTGCGCGATCACGCGCGAGTGCGCGCTGTTATTCGTGACGCCAAACCTGATTGGATTATTCTGTCCGCCGCCTACACCGACGTCGACGGATGTGAATCGAATCGCGATCTTGCCTTCGCCGTGAATTGTGAGGGGGCCGTCAACGTCGCGCACGCCGCCCGGGAGTTCGGCTCGCGGTTGCTGTTTATGAGCACGGATTATGTATTTGACGGCAGCAAACGATCGCCATACGAAGTTACGGATCTTAGGAACCCGACGGGCGTCTATGGGGAGAGCAAGGCCTGCGCGGAAGAACAAATCGCTAAAATTTTGCCCGACGTCTGCGTAGCGCGAACTTCATGGCTTTTCGGGCCGGGAGGCAAGTGCTTTCCCGCCACTATTTTGAAGCTGGCAGCAAGTCGTCCCGAAATTTCGGTTGTAAATGATCAACGCGGCAGCCCTACGTTTACCGTCGATTTGGCTGCGGCACTGTTGCAACTCTGCCAGGCGTCAGCGCGTGGAATTATTCATGTCACGAACGAAGGCAATTGCACGTGGTTTGATTTCGCAGTCGAAATCGTACGGCTTTCCGGACTGGCTACCACTGTGAGACCAGTCACGACGGCTGAGTTCCCGCGCCCAGCAAGGCGCCCTGCCTACTCCGTTTTATCACCGCGAAGTTTGCGTTCGTACAACGTTTATTTGCCGTCATGGCAAGACGGAATCCGGCGCTACCTCTCAGGAACTTAGTTAGAAGATCTCGTCGCTGGATTTAGCTGTCCCTTTTCTCATTCTTTACGAATAACAAACAACCGTCGCAAGCGGCACGCGAGTCGAGACGGCAGTCGGCGGGTCAACGCACAATTCCTTTTTTCGCGGAATCTGCTAACCTCCATAGATGCAATCGCCTACGATGCCTGCGGACGTTACGAAAGGCGAACACGCCGTCCGCGGTTAAAGTTTTACTTCAAATAGTGTGACTGATAGTATGGGGTAAAATTTGGGGGGCTTGCGTGCAACTCACGGGCGGGCAGAGGCTTCGCATACTGAGAGAAGCGTTGGGCTACACCATGCGGGATGTGGAAAACGGTAGCCTGCAGGTTTCTCGCCGACTGAGAAATGATGAGTATGCAATTCCGCCGAGCCGTCTCTCAGACATCGAAACGAAGGGCGTCGTTCCCAGCATCTTCCGTCTCTATACATTTGCCGCGATTTATCGGGCTGACTATCGCGAGATTCTTTCCTGGTACGGCATTGACCTAAGCGGCATTGCAGCTGACGTCTCTTCAGCGCGTCCGAGCCATTCTCACCTAATGCACCTTCCGACCAACTTGGGCGAAGCATTGATCCCGGTCAGGCTGGATCCTTCATTCAATCTCGCAAAAACGACGAATATGGGGCGCATGATCGAACAATGGGGAGTAGTTCCGCTCACGTACCTGTCGACGCTGGCTCACGACGGCTACACCTATGGATATATTGGTGCGGAAGACTTCACCATGTATCCGATTCTTCCGCCTGGAAGTTTCGTGCAAGTTGACGAAACCAAGAATCATGTGACCGAAGGTGTTTGGCGTTCAGAGATTGAGCGGCCGATCTATTTCGTCGAGACCCGGGAAGGCTATATCTGCTCCTGGTGTCAGGCCAGTCGCGATCGGATCGTCCTGCAATCGCATCCGCTGTCGCCAGTTCCAGTGCGCACCCTGAAGCATCCGCAAGAGGCAGAAAT
>JAYVCW010000547.1:0-12359 GCA_043749775.1 Acidobacteriaceae bacterium
GCTTCGACAGCATGCGCGCGGTGTCGCCGCTCTCAGTAAATACGGCGATCGCGCCCATTGGCAAATCTTCCGCCGCATGCGCAATCGATTCGCAAATCGTTTCAGCGACCGAATAGCGATGATCAACGTGCCGGCGCTTCATCGGCGGTGGCATCTGCGTCATCGCCTTTTCGGCCACCTCAACAATGCGCGCCATCATTGAGACCGTCTCCAGCGGATATTTCCCGCGAGCCGTTTCTCCGGAAAGCATCACCGCATCCGTTCCATCGAAAATCGCATTAGCCACGTCGCTGGCCTCCGCCCGCGTTGGGCGCGGGTTATCGGTCATCGATTCAAGCATCTGCGTCGCCGTTATCACCGGCTTGCGCCAAACAGCGGCCCGCTGAATCACCTGCTTCTGAATAATTGGAATCTGCTCCGGCCGCATCTCCACACCCAGGTCGCCACGCGCTACCATGACTCCGCTTGCGACCTCTAAAATTTCTTCAAGACGGTCGATGGCCTGCGGCTTTTCGAGCTTGGCTATAATCGGAACCGACTTGCCGAAACTGCGCATCAGCGTCTTGGCGGCAATTACATCGTCCGCCGAGCGCACGAAAGAGAGCGCAACCACGTCGACTCCCTGTTTCAACCCGAATTCAAGATCGCGCCGGTCTTTTTCCGTAATCGAAGGAACCGCGAGCGAAGTATCCGGCAGGTTGATTCCCTGGTGCTCCCTCAACTCGCCGCCGTTCATAATTTCACATTCGACATCGTCGCCGTGAATGGCACGAACCTTAAGTTCGATACGCCCGTCTGACAACAGCACTCGTTGCCCCGGCGCAACCTCCCGCGGAAGTTCGGGCAAATCGCACGACACTAGTTCAGCCGTTCCCTCCACCGTCCGCGAAGTGATCGTAAGGGTGCGGCCTGGCTCAAGAACAACACTCTTTCCATCTTTCAAATCACCTGTCCGAATCTTCGGCCCCTGCAGGTCTTGCAATATACAGACGGTACGCTTCAATCCTTTCGCGGCCAGCCGAATCCGCTGAATTCTTCCGGAGTGCTCATCATGGCTTCCATGCGAAAAATTGAGCCGTGCAACATCCATCCCGGCGAGCATTAGCTCGCGGATCATCTCTTCAGAGTCACACGCCGGACCAATCGTGCATACAATCTTTGCCCGTCGCGTCATTGCGCAAGGGCTCGTAATCGCGCTGCCCGGCGACAACTCTGCCTTACGGGCCAAATCCGATTTGCGTTCTTTCAAATTCTCTCCTTTGACTTGATGAGGTTAGACCGGGTAAGCGGTTCGCGCGTGTTGCAGCGCCTCAGAAATTACCGGACATTACCGGACATTACCGGACATTTACCGGACAACAACGTTATCCTGCGGACGTGGCACTTTGGTTAAACCGCGCGGATAGATCATGGCATTGAATTCAGCGCCGATCAGCACAACCAGCGAGATGATGTACATCCAGACTAACAGTGCGATGCCGACTCCGAGCGAGCCGTAGATGATGCTGTAATCCGCATAGTGTTGCAGATACCACCCAAAGAAAGCCGTAGAAAGCAGCCACAGCGCCGTGGCCAGCACCGCTCCCGGCAAGACGCTGTGCCATGGCTGGGTTCGGGGCACCGCGTTGTGATAGATGAGTTGAATGACGGCGATGCTAGTGAGGATTGCGATCAGCCAGCGAATCGCTCCCCACAAAAGTAAAATGAGTGGCCCGAATTCGTGCCCGATCTGAAAAAGAATTCGCGTTTCAATGCGGCTGCCGAAGGCTACGAGGATCGTAGCAAAAGTGAGTGGCAATCCCGCCATCAAGACCAGCGAAATTGCTATCAGCCGCTCTTTAACCAATCCCCAAGTTTTCGGAAGTTGATAAGCGCGCCGAAACCCTTCCATCCATGAAATGATCGCGCCCGAAGCGCTCCAGATAGTAAGGACCGTGGTTGACAAGAGTAGCCCCACTGGACGGCTCACTCCGTTGCCTCTCAAGTAGGAAAGCGCAGCCGAACTCCCCGCAGGCAGGATTGTTCCTAGAGCATAAGACACTTCGCGCAAATAAACCTGACCGCGGCTGATCGTGGCAAGAACCGACCCGAGAACTAGCAGAGCAGGAAAGAAAGTGAATATCGAGGAGTAGGCCGCTGCCTTGGCAGTGGCAAACGCATCATGCTCAAACGAACGCCAGACGGCCAGCCGAAACAGGCGCCAGAAACGCCCGAGCGCTGGAGCGATAATCAGCCCACCCGGAGTCGGCTCCGGACGAGGGGCGCGATCCTGCGTCTGGCCTTGCGGCTGCGGCTGGACTGCTAATGACATTCGCTTTAATGAAGAAGAATTCATTCAAAAAAATGGCAGAAAACCGCCGAAAAAGCCACTAAGAAAATAGGGGCGACTCATGGTCGCCCCCATTGTTGAATGGCCGCGAATTATTCCGCTGCCAGTTCTTCGGTCTCGCCTTCGTGACGCATAAGCTCCAGTGCGCGCTCCGCATCCTCGTAAGCCTGCGAAACTTCTTCCTGCACCTTGCTCGCCGCCTCTTCCATTTCGGGAGAGAGCCGCACGTTGCGGTAGTACTCCATGCCGGTTCCGGCAGGAATCAACCGCCCCACGATGACGTTTTCTTTCAGCCCGCGCAGGTGGTCGACGGCTCCCTGAATCGAAGCCTCGGTCAGCACACGCGTCGTCTCCTGGAAGGAGGCAGCGGAGATAAACGAATCGGTCGACAGTGACGCCTTCGTGATTCCGAGCAGCAACGGACGACCGGTGGCTGGCTTGCCGCCATTGGCTATCGCACGCTCGTTCTCTTCGTGGAAGCGGAACTTGTCGATCTGCTGTTCCAGGAGGAACTGCGTATCGCCCACGTCCTCGACCTTCACCCAGCGCATCATTTGCCGGACGATCACTTCGATGTGCTTGTCCGAAATGTTCACGCCCTGCAAGCGGTAGACTTCCTGGATTTCGTTCACCAGGTAAGACTGCAGTTCCTTCTCGCCAAGTACCGCGAGAATGTCGTGCGGATTGAGCGGTCCATCCATAAGAGGTTCGCCCGCTTTTACGCGCTCGCCCTCCTGCACGTTGATGTGAACACCGCGCGGTACGGAATACTCCTTCTCCGTGCCGTTGTCGGCCGCAACATAGAGTTTGCGTTGTCCCTTGGCCACTTCACCGAAGCGCACTGTGCCATCGATTTCGCTGATAACAGCAGTTTCGCGCGGCTTGCGTGCCTCGAACAATTCGACCACACGCGGCAGACCGCCGGTGATGTCTTTCGTCTTGGTCGTTTCACGCGGGATCTTCGCCAGCACATCGCCCGGGAATACCGTATCGCCATCCTGCACCATGAGGTGAGCGCGCGAAGGCATCAGGTAGCGCTTGCTAGCCTTGCCCTTGATTACGATGGCAGGCTGACGCTTCTCGTCTGGCGAGTCAGCCACCACGTGCCGCGACAAGCCGGTAACTTCATCGACTTCTTCGTGCAGCGTGATGCCTTCCTGCAAGTCCTTAAACTGCGCGGTTCCACCAATTTCGGTGAGGATGGCGAAGGTATAAGGATCCCACTCGACCAATACTTGTCCGAGTTGCACCGGGCCGCCTTCGGTGACCTTCACCTTGGCTCCGTATACAACGGCGTAGCGCTCGCGTTCGCGTCCCTTGTCGTCGACGATCGCAATCGAGCCCTGACGATTCATGACGACGAGATCGCCCGACTTCGATTTGACCGTCTGCAGGTTCACAAAGCGGACCGTGCCGTTGCTCTTCGCATCGAGTCGCGACTGTTCCGAAACTCGCGATGCCGTACCACCGATATGGAAGGTACGCATGGTGAGCTGCGTTCCAGGCTCGCCGATGGATTGAGCCGCGATGACTCCGGTTGCTTCGCCGAGTTCGACGAGACGGCCGGAAGCCAGGTTGCGTCCGTAACACATGACGCAAACTCCGCGCTTCGATTCGCAGGTGAGCACCGAGCGAATTTTGACCCGTTCGATTCCGGCGGCCTGAATCGAGCCTGCCAGATCTTCCGTGATCTCCTGGTTGATGTCGACCACGACCTGTCCTTCGTAGTCCTTGATCTTCTCAAGCGACACGCGGCCCACAATGCGGTCGCGCAAGGGTTCGATAATTTCGCCCGCCTCGACGATGCCGGAGACGAAGATGCCGTCAACGGTTCCGCAATCGTATTCGCTGATGATCACGTCCTGGGCAACGTCAACCAGACGCCGCGTCAGGTAGCCCGAGTCAGCCGTCTTTAACGCCGTGTCAGCCAAGCCCTTACGAGCGCCGTGCGTCGAGATGAAGTATTCGAGGACGGTTAGACCTTCACGGAAGTTCGCCGTGATCGGCGTCTCGATAATTTCACCCGTCGGCTTCGCCATCAATCCGCGCATGCCGGAGAGCTGACGAATCTGCTGCTTCGATCCTCGCGCGCCGGAATCGGCCATGACGTAAATTGGATTCAACTGGCCTTCCTTGTCGCGCCGTTGCATCTGGCCAAACATTTCATCGGCAACTTTTTCCGTGATTGCTGACCAGATTTCGATGACCTTGTTATAGCGTTCGCCGTTTGTGATCGCGCCGTCCAGGTACTGCTGCTGGACTGCGATGACCTGCTTGTCGGCATCTTTCACCAGGGTCTTCTTGTTATCAGGAATGACCATGTCATCGATGCCGATCGAGAGACCCGATCGCGTGGCATACTTAAAGCCAAGCGACTTGATCTGGTCGAGCATCTTGACCGTGACTTCAAGGCCGAAGCGCAGGTAGCAATAATTCACGAGCTGCCCAATGCCCTTCTTCTTCAGAAGTCCATTGATGTAAGGCATGCTGACGTTGACGCCCGGAACCGCCTTCGGCAGGTTGTCATTCAGAATCGCGCGTCCGACCGTAGTGTTCAGGTACTCCCGCGTCATGTTGATCGGCTCGGTGTGGTTCACATCCTGATCGTCATAAGCCTGCGTCAGGTCGATGACCTCGCCGCTATAGCGCAGACGAATCGGCGTCAGCGTTTCCACTTCGCCCATTTCTAGCGCGATGATCACTTCGTCGATGTTCGCGAAAGAACGCCCTTCTCCCTTAGCGCCCGGCTTCGCTTTGGTCAGGTAATAAAGGCCAAGCACCATATCTTGCGTAGGAACGGTGATCGGCTGCCCTGATGCCGGCGAAAGAATGTTGTGCGATGACAACATCAGAACGCTGGCTTCCACCTGCGCTTCAGGAGAGAGCGGAATGTGTACCGCCATCTGATCGCCGTCAAAGTCGGCATTGAATGCCGTGCAAACGAGGGGATGGATCTTGATCGCCTTGCCTTCCACGAGCACCGGCTCAAACGCCTGAATGCCAAGGCGGTGGAGCGTGGGCGCGCGGTTCAACATCACCGGATGGTCTTTGATGACCTCTTCCAGAATGTCCCACACAATCGGGTCCTGCTGCTCGACCATCTCTTTTGCTTGCTTGATGGTGGTGCAGTTTCCTGTCTGTTCCAGGCGGTGATAGATGAACGGCTTGAACAATTCGAGCGCCATCTTCTTCGGCAACCCGCACTGATGCAGCTTCAGTTCTGGACCGACCACAATAACGGAACGCCCTGAGTAGTCGACGCGTTTGCCGAGCAGGTTCTGGCGGAAACGGCCCTGCTTTCCCTTCAGCGTATCGGAAAGCGACTTTAGTGGACGGTTGTTCGCTCCACGCAGAACGCGGCCGCGGCGTCCATTGTCAAACAGAGCGTCGACTGCTTCCTGGAGCATGCGCTTTTCATTGCGCACGATGACTTCAGGAGCGTGCAGGTCCATCAACTTTTTCAACCGGTTGTTGCGGTTGATGACGCGGCGATAGAGATCGTTTAAATCGGAGGTTGCGAAACGTCCTCCATCGAGTGGAACGAGAGGACGCAGCTCAGGTGGAATCACCGGGAGCACGTCGAGAATCATCCACTGCGGCTTGTTGCCGCTCTTGCGGAACGCCTCCACGACCTTCAGGCGCTTGGCATATTTCAGCCGCTTCTGCAGCGAAGTTTCATGCTTCATCTTCTCGCGCAGTTCGACGGAGAGCCCTTCCACTTCGATCCGCTTAAGAAGTTCCTTGATCGCTTCCGCGCCCATCATGGCCTTGAAGCCGGCGGGACGGTATTGCTGATCAAGCTCGCGATACTTCGCTTCGTCCTTGATCACCTCGCGCTCTTTTACCGGAGAGTCGCCCGGATCAATCACGACGTAAGCTTCAAAGTAGAGAATAGCTTCGAGATCGCGCAGCGAAATATCAAGCAAGTGCCCGATGCGGCTGGGCAGTCCCTTGAAGAACCATACGTGTGAACACGGCGACGCGAGCTCGATGTGGCCGAGGCGCTCGCGGCGAACTTTCGACAGCGTAACTTCAACGCCGCACTTGTCGCAGATCACGCCGCGATGCTTCATGCGCTTGTACTTGCCGCACAGGCATTCCCAGTCCGTAACCGGGCCAAAGATGCGCGCGCAGAACAAGCCATCGCGCTCGGGCTTGAAGGTTCGGTAATTGATGGTTTCCGGCTTGGTCACTTCGCCGTGGGACCAGCTCCGTATTTTTTCCGGGGACGCCAGGCTAATACGTATGGCATCGAAATCAGCCACGGGGTTGGCCATATCGAATGGGCTCGAACGAAACATGTTCCTCCGCTTTCTCGTGGATTTTACGTATCCACCAGCGGCTCTCGACTGCAGTTCTCAGTTGTCGGGGCTTTCTTCTCAGCTCTGGAGAAGAAAGACCCGGACTTGAGCTTTTGCCACCTGCGGCGATGAGAGCGCGTCACCGCAATGGCTAATCATCAAAACTTGTTCGCCCGGATGTTCCGTGAACTCCGTGTTCCCGCGGTTACAAAAACTCTAACCAAGGGAACACGGAGTTTCACTGGGAACTAATCCGCTGCTACGGCCACCGGCTTCTTCTCGGTCACCTTAATCAATTCCACATCCAGACAGAGCGCCTGCAACTCGCGAATCAGCACGTTGAACGATTCCGGCACGCCCGGCTCCATGGCAGCCTCGCCTTTGACGATGGCTTCATAGATTTTGGTGCGTCCGTAAACGTCGTCCGACTTCGCCGTCAGCAACTCTTGCAAGATGAACGCCGCGCCGTACGCTTCGAGAGCCCAGACTTCCATCTCTCCGAAACGCTGGCCTCCGAACTGCGCTTTGCCACCCAAAGGTTGTTGGGTTATCAAAGAATAGGGGCCGATGGAGCGAGCGTGAATCTTGTCGTCCACCAGGTGCGACAGCTTCAACATGTAGATATAACCAACCGTTACCGGCTGTTCGAAGACTTCGCCGGTGTGACCGTCGCGCAGGCTTGTCTTGCCTGAAGTCGGCAAGCCAGCACTTGACAGCAGCGCCTTGATCTCAGTTTCGCGCGCGCCGTCAAACACCGCCGAACCCATGAACACGCCCTTCGCAAGCGTCGGAGCAATCGATTCCAGCTCCTCTTCGCTCATGTCACCAATCGTCTCCGACAAAACCGTGTCCTTGAACAAGGTCTTAAGTTCGCGTCGGACCGCTTCGGTACGGTTGTTCTGCTTGAGCAAGACGTCGATCTTCTTACCCAGTTCGTGGCCGGCCCATCCGAGGTGAGTTTCAAGAATCTGTCCCACGTTCATTCGGCTTGGCACGCCCAGCGGATTCAGGACGATTTCAACCGGCGTTCCATCTTCGAGGTACGGCATATCCTCTTCCGGCAGAATGCGCGCGATCACGCCCTTATTACCATGACGTCCGGCCATCTTGTCGCCGACGCTCAGCTTGCGCTTCATGGCGATGTAAACCTTGACGAGCTTGATCACGCCCGGCGGCAGTTCATCACCCTTGGTCAGTTTGTCCTTACGCTCGTTGACGATCTTTTTGAGGACGTCGATCTGGCGCGAGGTCATTTCTTCGATCTCGTCGATCTGCTCGTTCACGCGCGGATCCTTGTCGGCATACTTGATGCGCTTCAAGTTTCGCGTCGAGATGCGTTCGATCGCGTCGCGGTCGAGAACCGTGTCCTTCGTCAGCAGCCGCTTATTGGTGCGCTCGTCGTGCAGATCGGCCTGGACTTCCTTGCTGCCCAACAAGCCTTCGAGCCGCTTGAGGCGCTCGTCGGTCAGAATTCGAATCTCGTCCGACAAATTCTTTTCGAGCTTGGCAATCTGGTTGCCTTCGATCGTCTTTGCGCGCTCATCCTTTTCCTGGCCCTTGCGTGAGAAGATCTTCACGTCGACCACGATGCCTTCAATTCCCGGAGGACAATAAAGCGAAGCGTCGCGCACGTCGCCGGCCTTTTCGCCGAAGATCGCACGAAGCAACTTCTCTTCCGGAGTCAGCTGCGTCTCGCCCTTCGGCGTTACTTTGCCGACGATGATGTCGCCCTGCTTGATCCCGGCGCCGATGCGGATCACGCCGGCTTCGTCCAGATTGCGCAAGGTGGATTCGCTGACGTTCGGAATATCCCGCGTCACTTCTTCCGGCCCGAGTTTCGTGTCGCGCGCTTCAAGTTCGAACTCTTCAATGTGGACGGAGGTGTAGTAGTCGTCCTTCACCATTTTTTCCGATACCAGAATCGCGTCTTCGAAGTTGTAGCCGCGCCATGGCATGAAGGCGACGAGCACATTGCGTCCTAGAGCCAACTCGCCAAAGTCGGTGCAAGGGCCGTCGGCGATAACTTGCCCTTTAACGACGCGCTGCCCCTTCTTCACGATCGGCTTCTGGTTGATACACGTGTTCTGGTTCGAGCGCTTGAATTTCGTGAGCTGATAAATGTCGCTGCCCACTTCACGCGATAGCTGCATCGGATGATGCTCACCCTCGACGCGAACAATGATGCGCTCGGAGTCAACCGAGTCGATAATTCCGTTGCGCTTGGCAAGAATGACCGCGCCAGAATCGCGAGCGGTGACCCCTTCCATGCCGGTTCCAACAATCGGGGCCTGCGCACGAAGCAAGGGCACCGACTGGCGTTGCATGTTAGCGCCCATCAAGGCGCGGTTTGCGTCGTCGTGTTCGAGGAAGGGCACGAGCGAGGCGGCAACCGACACGAGCTGCTTCGGGCTGACGTCGACATAATCGACTTCATCGCGATTTACGAGAACAAAGTTGCCGGCCTTACGAGCGTTGACCAGCTCTCCAGCAATGCGACCCTTGTCATCGAGTTCGATATTCGCCTGCGCGATGGTGTGCCGGTCTTCTTCCCACGCGGACAGATAGAACGAGAAGGGATCGACCTCAACCGGCTTTTTCTTCCGGTCTTTGAGATCGGCGTTGATCTTTTCCATCTCGCTTTTCTCGACGTAATCGCCGACCTTGTGCGTGCTATCTCCGGCATTGACCACGATCACGTAATCAACCACGCGAGCGCCCTTAACCTTGCGGTAAGGCGACTCGATGAACCCGTAATCGTTAATGCGGGCAAAGCAGCTTAACGACGAAATCAATCCAATGTTCGGACCTTCCGGTGTTTCAATCGGACAGATACGCCCGTAGTGCGTCGGGTGAACGTCGCGCACTTCGAATCCGGCGCGTTCACGCGACAAGCCCCCCGGCCCAAGCGCGGAGAGACGCCGCTTATGCGTGATCTCCGAGAGCGGGTTGGTTTGATCCATGAATTGCGACAATTGCGAAGATCCGAAGAACTCTCGAATCGCAGCCATAACCGGCTTCGCGTTGACCAGGTCGTGCGGCATCGCCGTCGACATTTCCTGATAGACCGACATCTTTTCCTTGATCGCGCGTTCCATGCGGACCAAGCCGATGCGGAACTGGTTCTCGAGCAACTCACCAACCGCGCGAACACGGCGGTTGCCAAGGTGATCGATGTCATCCACAACGCCGATATTCTTACGCAGCTTCAGCAGGTACTTAATGGTCGCGTAGAAATCGTTCGGATCAAGCGTGCGCTGTTCCAGGGTCGTCGCTTCCTGGTTCTCAAACAACTTGATGTTGAATTTCAATCGGCCTACACGCGAAAAGTCATACTTGCGCGGATCGAAGAACATCCCCTGAAACAGAGCCGTCGCCGTATCCAGCGTCGGCGGGTCGCCCGGACGCAGCTTGCGGTAAATTTCGATCAAAGCTTCGGAAGGCGTAGTAACCGAATCGCGCCGCAGGGTCTGGCTGATCACCGTACCCACATCGTCGCGTTCCGGGAAAAACACGGTCATCTCGACCACGCCCGATTCCATGATCTTCGAAACCTTGTCAGCCGTGATTTCGGAGTTCGCTTCGAGCAGCACCTCACCGCTCGTGGTATCGACAATGTCGCCTGCCGCCCACGCGCCTTCGAGATCGCTCATGTCGATCTCGATCTCACTGATCTTGGCCTTCTGAATTTCCTTCAGAATCGCGGTGCTGATCTTGCGGCCGGAGTGCGCCACTTCGTCGCCTGACTTCGACTTGATGCTGTGCGCAAGCTTCATCCCAAGCAGGTTGGTAGTCTTCTCGCTCGCCGGATCAAGCGTCCAGAAAAGCTTCTTGTCGCGGACGACAAGACGATCCGTCGTATAGAACGTTTTCAGGATGTCTTCGCCCGACCGCAGCCCTAGAGCGCGCAGGAAAATCGTGCCCAGGAATTTGCGCTTGCGATCGATGCGGACATAAAGCACGTTCTTCTGGTCGTACTCAAACTCGACCCACGATCCACGATAAGGAATGATCTTTCCAAGGAAGTAGGTGCGGTTCGCGGCGGTTTCAAAGAACACGCCGGGCGAACGATGCAACTGGCTGACGATGACGCGCTCGGTCCCGTTGATGATGAAGGTTCCGTTCTGCGTCATCAAAGGCACATCGCCAAAGAAAACTTCCTGTTCCTTGATGTCACGGATCGAGCGGTTGCCAACCTCATCCTTATCCCAGATGGTCAGCCGCATCGTGACTTTGAGCGGCGCAGAGTAGGTCATGCCTCGCTCTTCACACTCCGCCACGTCATACTTCAGCTGCAACCCAACCGGGTCGCCACACTTGTTACAGAAATCGGGCGTGTTGGCGTTGTACGTTCCGCACTTGTGGCAGAGGACTTCGCCCGGATGAAACGGGTCTGTGATCACCGTCGATCCGCAGTTCTTACAAGTGGTGCGGAGGTGATGCAGGCCTTTCAGGTGGCCGCACTTGCATTCCCAGTTGCCGATCGAGAAATCCACAAACTCAAGCTGCGAGACGTTGCGGAAGTCGGTAATCGGAAACACAGATTGAAAGACCGCCTGCAAGCCGCCATCTTCGCGCTCGCTCGGAAGTTTATCCATTTGCAGGAAGCGGTCGTAGGAGCGCTTCTGAACCTCAATCAGGTTCGGGATCTGAATGGTTGCTGGAATCTTTGAAAAATCAAAACGCTTGCGGTGAAGACTGTGATTAGGCATTCTCTGAAGCTCCTGCTTTCAAGCAGCGCGGGGCTGCGGTACAGCGCGGAATGAGGGGCGCCATGCGGCGCCGAAATCATTAGGTGTTGCGAACAGCGGTGTTGCGAACAGCGATTGCGAACGATGACGCAAAGTACGGGAACAACTAAAAGTACGGGAACAACTAAAGGGCGGTAGACAATAAAATAGAGCGACGGCCCCGCAAAGGACGTGTTTGTCCTCGGGCGCCGTGCGCGACGCTTAGTCTTTAATATCTTGTAAAATTCCGAGCCAGTTCAAAAAGGCCTGTTCCGTCCCGCCGCCCGCGGGAAAGGCTGCCATACTTCTATCCAGCGACCGTTTCCATGCCGCTTCCTGGGTTTTATTTGGAGGATGCAGGTCGCCGTCGCCTCGCAGTGAAACCAGGTAAGCGGGTTATTTGTTAGATTCTACCACCGCTTTAAAGGATTCATCCACTATTCGGTCAAATAATTGCAGGCGGCGGGATCTTCGTGTGCCAGCAGGACTTCGATTCGTCCAAACCCGCCAGCCACGCTTCTACCCGCCACCCTGCACCAATTTATTTGGAAGCTACTTCACTTCGACAACAGCTCCAGCTTCGGTGAACTTCTTCCTGATCGTCTCGGCCTCATCCTTGGAAACGCCTTCCTTGATGCTCTTCGGAGCGCCGTCAACCAAGTCCTTCGCTTCTTTCAAGCCAAGGCTCGTCACTTCGCGAACAGCCTTAATGACGTTGATCTTGTTGGCGCCAACTTCCTTCAGAACGACCGTGAATTCGGTCTTTTCTTCCGCAGGAGCCGCTGCACCCGCACCAGCGCCGCCGCCAGCCATCATCACCGGAGCCGCTGCCGCCGCCGAAACGCCAAGACGCGATTCGAGTTTCTTCACCAGCTCTGCCGCCTCGAGCAACGACAAGCCAACAATCGATTCTTCTATCTGCTGTAAATCTGCCATGTGAATTCTCCGCTTTATTTAAATTATTTGCGATTTCGCCATCTCTCGGCCGGGTTTCCAGTGCGA
>JAYVCW010000548.1:0-7184 GCA_043749775.1 Acidobacteriaceae bacterium
GTCGCGACAGAGCAAGCGAGGGTAAGAGTGCAAACGGCGAGTTTCAAATTCATAGTGGCATCTTAACCCACCGATTGCCTGCGCATGATTCGCTGCGCACGATTCACTCTAACTTTCCTCAAGCCCACGCAAAAGAAAAACGCCCCAACCAGCCGGGGCGCTTTCTTAACGTGTTTCTGAAAAAGTTCGGTGATCTAGTGAGAGACCGCGGCAAAGAGCGGTGAATGCATTAACGATTGAAATTTCTGATCGTCGGTCTTGAAGTGAAGCTGCAAGTTCGAGCTATCCGAATCGACGGTCGTCGCATCGAGCGCCGTCTTCTCAATCGGGCTCGCGCTCATCTTCTTGTAGATCATTCCAGCCTTCACGATCGTAGACAGTGTCGCAGCCGTCATCGGATCCGCAGTGAGGACGCTCAGATCGAAATTTACGCCGTTCTGAAAATTCATGGTGTAGCGAGAGGCGAGAATGCGCTTCTTGAGGCTTTCGTAGTCGGCAACCTTGGCCGCATCGCCCAGCGCCGATAACATCATGGCCTGGGTTCCCTGCTGGTCAAGAATACTCCACACCGCCGCGGCATCGACCGCTGCCATCTGGTCAGCCATCTGCGGGTTCGAATCAAGCGAGGGACGCTTGCCATCGCGGGTATCAAGCGCGCTCTTGAGCGACGCCGGAGTTCCAAAAGCCAGCGTATTGTCGTCTGGGAAGGTCATCACCAAGCCGTTATCCATAGGATAAATTTCGGTGGTCCCATATTTCGTCGGAGTGATTTTCTTCAGCTTCATCTTCTTGATCACATCTTTTGCCGAAAACGATCCCTGCGCTACGCCGATCGTCTGGATCCCCTTCTTCTCGGTGCGAAATGACGCGAAGTCAAGCTGATCGAGATCGCGCTCGGCATGGATGCCAATACCTTTCAGAGCCGTCTCCAACTCCTTCAAGTTGTCGGGCAGCACCTGCTGCTTCAATTGCTGTGCGGTCGGCGAATCCTTAAGCGCCCGGTAATCCACGCCAATGAGTTGCTGAATTTCAGAAGGCACCATAGAGCGCGCCGAAGAGGCGATTGGGATGGCAAATCCGGAGGTAAGACACAACAGCAAGAAAGCGAGACACAACTTTTTCATCGAAAATCCTCGAGACGTTGGGTAAGAACTACCTTTAGAACGGATGAAAGCGGCCTGTTTATTTTGATGCCAAGCGCAATTTATACGTTGGCGCCATCCTGACCGCTCTGGTCTTTTATCTATCCATCTATCTTAGCGGTTTATGCGCTTCAGGGTTGTAACTAAAGGGTATCCAGCCATAGGCCTAAGAACGACTCGGTGGCTGCAACTTGCGTGCTGCACTAAGCATTCAAGGCGTCTACGCGTCGACGAGTCTCCGCCACAAACGGCTCATCTTTCAGCGACTCGAGATTAATTTCGACATTAGCCAGCGCTCCTTCGAGGGCGGCTCTGGCGAGCGCAATCGAGGTCGTGAGATCCGATTTCATGTTCGGGTTGGTGATGGGCCTTAGAGCCTCAGCGACACGCGAAACTTCTACGACTCTTTCCGCCACTCCAAGCGGAACGCTCGTTGCCTGCTTCAGGGCATCGTTGATTGCGGCCTCGCCATTCTTCGATTCTTTCGCAGACTTATATGCCGTCATCACCATACTGTAGGACTCGGCATCGGCGTCGATCGCGGCTTTGAGTTCCTCGCGTAGTTGGCCAAGCCGCGCGATGGCTTCACTCAGCTGGCTCTCGTAATGCAGGTAGGCCTTCTTGCCGCGCGACATCGATGCCACCATGTTTGCAAGACCGGCTGCCATGGCACCACTCGCGGCTGCGGCGCTCCCTCCGCCTGGAGTTGCGATCGGCGCGGCGAGTTGTTCAATAAATGGCTCGACTCCGGCGCGCAATCCGCCCACAGCCATCTTTCCGCTAATCACGGAGGCCAGCCGATTCTCGAGAATTAAAGACGAATCGAAATTTTCAATTTGCAAAAACCACTCCGCCGCCTGTTCCAAAGCCTTCTTGGGAATCAAGCCAACAATCTCGCTAGAGACGGGGATCACTCCGTACCTGGCAGCCTCGCGCTTCACAAACTCAAACACGCGGTGCATCGGCGTCTGCTCGAAGTCGGTCAGATTCATCGAAACCTGTGCCATACCGCGCACGAGAAATCCAGCGCCCTTTACAAACCGCAAACCGCCGGTAGAAAAGCGCACGGCCTTTGCAATTTTCTTCGCGATATCGACATCCGCTGTGTTCAAGAACACGTTATAGGCAATGAGCGCCTTGCGCGCTCCTACCACAGTCGCTCCCGCTGTCGGATGTACGCGGCAGTCACCGAAATCAGGTTTGCGCGCCGGATGGGTCGCAATCTCATCCCGGATGCCTTCAAATTGCCCGCGACGAATGTTTTCGAGGTTCTGGCGCTCGGGCGTCGAGGCTGCCGCTTCGTAGAGATAAACCGGAATCTGAAATCGCTTCGAAATCTCGCCTGCTACGTGACGCGCCATGGCCACGCAGTCTTCAATCGTCACCCCTTCAATCGGGATAAACGGAACAACGTCGGCCGCTCCCATGCGCGGATGGGCCCCCTGATGCTTGGTGAGATCGATGACCTCCGAGGCCTTGCCCACTCCGCGAATCACAGCTTCCTGGATCGCCTCTCGCTCTCCAACTAAAGTAATGACACAGCGATTGTGGTCGGAATCCATTTCGCGATCTAGAAGATAGACTCCCGGCAGCTTCATCGCTTCGACGATGGCGTCGACTTTGACCTTGTCGCGCCCTTCTGAAAAATTCGGTACGCATTCAACAAGAGTGCTGGGCATGGCGGAAAGGATAACGGTCGGGCAATGCGTGAGGCAAATGGCGGCGGGCTTTTACGAAATGTTTTATTCAACAATTCAGGTTTGACAAAGCCGAAGCGTTACGGGCAAACTGCCATCCTACCCTGAACATGCAACGCAGCTTTCAATCTTCTGGCCGTGGCTTCACCTGACGAAGCGTCTCCTAAAACGCCCGTCGGTCGTTTCCCTTTTTTCCTTAGCCACAATACACGTCAGGTCACAGTCGAGGGTTTTATGCTGCGTAAGATATTGGCTTCTCTGCTTCTCGTGCTTCCATTCACCTTGTGTGCTCAACCTGCGCCGCCTCAACGGGAACGGCACTTCACATTCGACTACACATTCACGGTCAAGAACATCGGCACCGGAGATCGGATGCGTATCTGGATTCCTCTTGCCCACTCGGACGATTTCCAGGATGTTAAGGTCATCAGCAAGAGTGGCGATCTCCCTCTCCAAGAAGTTCGCCAACCTGAATTCGGCAATCTCGTGCTTTACGCAGAAAGTCCAAAATCCGACAAGGGCGAATTTGCCTTCAGTGTGAAATATGAAGTCATCAGACGCGAGCACGTAGTCCTAGTCTTCGGCATGCCGGTTACGGACACGCCCGCGAAAAAAGGTTCAGGCGAGGAACTGAGCCGTTTTCTTCTTCCCGACCGACTCGTTCCCGTGACGGGCGTTCCGGCAACGCTCGCCGCGCAGCAAACGAAGAATGCGACGACTCCATTAGAAAAAGCGAAGAACATTTACGAGTATGTTTTTCGCACCATGAAATACGATAAGTCCGGCACCGGCTGGGGTCACGGCGACACTCTCTGGGCCTGCGATGCGAAGCACGGCAACTGCACCGATTTCCACTCCGTATTTATTTCGATGGCTCGAGCCGAAAAGATTCCAGCACGTTTTGAAATCGGCTTTCCCTTGCCGGCTGACACCCACGCCGCCGAGATTCCCGGCTACCATTGTTGGGCTGAATTTTATCTCGATCAGACGGGTTGGGTTCCAGTCGATATATCGGAAGCCTGGAAGCATCAAGAGAAGCGTACCTATTTTTTTGGAGCGCATGACGTCAACCGAATGCAGTTTACGGTTGGAAGGGACCTGCATCTCGCGCCGAAACAGGACGGGGCACCGCTGAATTATTTCGTCTATCCGTACGTGGAAGTGGGCGGCAAGGAATACTCGAATGTCTCTATCGCTTTTTCGTTCAAAGACGCGGAGACAATCACTGGAAAAACTTTTAGATAGGCAACGATGCCGTTTGCCCGAAAAGCGACCGCGTTCCCGGAGTTCTCCAGTCCGCCCGTAAAATGATGATCGAGTGCTAAAATTCTTTTTTGCGAAAGAAGACATTTGCGCCAAACCGGAGAACCCATGCCGAAGTATGTGATAGAACGAGAAATTCCGAATGCCGGGAAATTAAGTCCGCAGGAGTTGCAAGCCATCTCGCAGAAATCCTGCGGCGTCCTGCAAAAGCTCGGTCCACAGGTCCAGTGGCTCGAAAGCTTCGTCACCGACAACAAGATCTACTGCATTTACATTGCGCCGAATGAAGCAATGGTCCGCGAACACGCCAACCAGGGCGGATTTCCGGCGAATAGCATCTCCGCCGTCCGGTCTGTGATCGGGCCAACAACAGCGGAAGGCTGATTCCGCCTGCGGTGTCCTATCCAAAAAAAATAACCATTGGCCTCTTCGATTCTGGAGTCGGCGGGCTCACCGTTCTCCGTGGGCTGATCGACCGTATCCCCGAGGCAAACTATCTCTATTTTGGAGACACAGCGCGGCTTCCATATGGCTCTAAATCTGCCGAAACCGTAGCGCATTACGCTGTCGGAGCTATTCGTTACCTCGAGCAGCAAGGCGCCGACCTTCTGGTCATCGCGTGCAATACCGCTACTGCTCTGGCGTTGAAAGAAATTGAAGCGGCAACAAAGTCTCCGGTAATCGGAGTGGTCGAACCCGGCGCCCAAGCCGCAGCCGCAGCCAGCAAGAAAAGGAAAGTGGTTGTCATCGGAACTGAGGCCACCGTCGGCAGTCACGCTTATCGGCGCGCCCTCGAAACCAGAGGCGTTTCGGCGCGTGAAAAAGCTTGCCCCTTATTTGTGCCTCTGGTCGAAGAAGGATGGGTCGACCACCCGGTGACCGAGCAAGTTGCCCGAATATATCTGTCGGACGTTTTCACGGACGAATCTGGCAACACCGACGTGCTGTTGCTTGGATGCACTCACTATCCGCTGCTCAGGCCTTTGCTGAGACGCGTTGTACCCCAACATATTCAAATCGTCGACTCGGCTGAATCTACTGCGGAAACGGTGGCCGGAGTAGTGTGCAAAAATGTTACGAACTTGTCTCACGAAGCAACCGCTCGGAAGAACGAACCCCACATGAAATTTTTTGCCACTGACTCTGCGGAGAAGTTCACCCGGATGGGATCGCGGTTCCTGGGCCTTCCAGTAAAAGACGTGACCCATGTTGACCTGAAAGAGTAGCAAAGAGAAAAGGGACGGGTGAGTTGCCCGTCCCACGTTAACCTGTTTCTTAATACAACTGCGACGTTGCGGTTTAATACAGGTGAAAATTCACTTCGACATTGATCTGCACTGCGACGGGCTTTCCATCTTTTGTAGCCGGCTCGAAGCGCCAGTTCTTTACCGCTTCAATGGCTTTCTCATCAAGCCCCAAGCCTAAAGTACGGGCTACACGAATGTCGCGCGGCTTGCCGTCCGGACCTACAACGAGCCATAGGACAACCACACCCATGTGTTTAACTTTTCGAGCTTCCTCTGAATACTCAGGATCGGGCGAATAAATCGGCTTAGGCGCCGAGACTCCGCCACCGACGCGGAATGCGTTTCCGCCCGCGCCTCCGCCGTGCCCGGCACCAACTCCTGGGCCGGAGCCCATACCCACGCCACCGCCACTGCCAGAACCGATGCCGCCACCTGAGCCAGTTCCGTTCGAAGCAACAGTTGGTAGACGCGACAATGGGTCACCCAAATCCGGCATATTCGGCTGCTGGAGATGAACCTGTGGCGGAACGACAACGGTCGGCGCTATTTCTAGCTTGGGATTAGGATTGCGAACGACCGCCAAGGGAGGCGTGATCTGCTCCATCGCCTGCTTGGGCAGCTTACCTTGCGACGCCTGAAGTTTGTCACGATCGCCGCCGCCTCCACCGCCACCGCTGACTTTCTTGGACGGCTCCATAACCGGAATTTCATCGGGTGCAATCAGCGTCACCGTCTGGTTCGGCTTGGCCACGTCAACAATTCGCTTCCCTAAAATCGTCGCTAGGATGATGGCAAAAACCGCCAGCAGGTGGACAATCGTCGAACCCATGGCGCCGCCGCGCTTGTAGTCGTAGAAACCCCAAATCTCTTTGACCGGGACGGGCTTTGAGGTTAGAACGAGAGGCGGTAATTTCTTCGGAAAAAAGAACTCATCCACATTGCGGACCAGGGAGCGCCATATGGGCTCATCCAGCGTCTCATTGTGCAGGAGCAGATTAAGCGTGGGTTCAGGCCCCTGCGTTCGCCCCGCCAAGTCCGGTTGAGTTTCCAGTTCAGCCATACGTTCCCAAGCAATCTCGAAGTTCGCGCTAATTACGTCTCAGTTTAGATGCGGCGAGTGGGCCCCAAGCTTGTGAAAAATGATGCCTTGCTTAAAGAGTTAACTTCAGACTTCACCAGTTACCTTCAAGTCGGCAATTGGCCAATTGCCCCAGGCACTCAGAATGCAGCCGCGTTGAGCTTTGAATCTACTGAAAATTGTACACTTTTATTGCGGTCGAGAAGCAGTACTTTGTTGAATTCGCGCTTCTCGCTTTGCACCTCAAGACTCGTCTCTCGGTAGTCCCTATATAATCAACGATTCAATCAGTTGGGAGAACGTTGCCAGTGCCGACGGACCTGAAATCTACCATCAATTTGCCTAAAACCGCCTTCCCGATGAAGGCCGGACTGCCCCAGAATGAGCCGAAAATCCTGGCTCGCTGGGAGGAGCGGCGCATTTACGACCGCATCCGCGAAGAGCGCAGAGGCGCGCCTACCTACGTTCTGCACGATGGCCCCCCTTACGCCAACGGACCGATTCATCTCGGCACCGCCATGAACAAGTGCCTCAAAGATTTCATCGTGAAGTCCAAGAACATGGCGGGATTCGATTCGCCCTACGTGCCCGGTTGGGATTGTCACGGCCTGCCAATTGAAATCAAAGTCGACCAGATGCTCGGCGGCAAAAAACTGCAGATGGCTGCGGTTGACGTGCGCGCCGAGTGCCGTAAGTATGCCGAAAAATTTCTGGAACTGCAGCGCTCGCAATTCAAACGAATCGGCGTTTTCGGGCG
>JAYVCW010000549.1:0-11203 GCA_043749775.1 Acidobacteriaceae bacterium
GAAGAGCCAACTCTGGTTTTCCCTGAACAGTGTAGAGTTCCGCCAGATTGAGATGGGCACCCACTAAGCGGGGCTCCAGCCGGATCGCTTCTTTTAGCAGGCCAACCCCGTCGGACAGACGGTTCTGTCGGAGTCGAATCGAGCCCAGAACCGAACAGGCTGCAGCGCGAGTCTGCGGATCTGACAGCGCTAACTGAACCTGTTGGTCCGCTTCCTCCAGGTTCCCTTGTTGAATCAGGCTGGCGGCTTTCTGCAGAGCCTGATGTGAATCCGTTGCTGAAGATAGTGACGTGCACAAAACCACAGTCAGGCAGAACAGCGGCGCCCAAGCCCACGTGCCTCTATGCCTGAATCTGCAAGTTCTGTCACAACCAACGATCACTGATGGCCGCCGTGGCTTCCCCGGATGAAACATTTGAATCCGGGTTTCTATTATATCGGCCCCCACAACCTTCACGTGCGCGGGCCGAAGCCCCGTGCCGAGGCAGCATCCGGACTTCGGGTTGTGTAATCGAGCCTTCCTTATTTTCCATCAGGAAGGCCGCCCAAACATTTAGTAATTCAGCCGCAAACCAAACTGAATTGAACGCGGCTGGTTACATTGGGTGCTAACAGTCCCAAAAGTCGCTGGACCGAAAAATCCGTTGGGATCGCAGAAATCGGTACGGTTGAACACATTCCCGAACTGAGCTTCGAACCGGAGGTTCAGGCGCTCTTTAATCGGGAATACTTTGAACAGGTTCAAGTCCTCATTGTAGGTCGGGAACGCACGAACTGAGCCGTCGCGCCTCGGTGCATTGCCAAGCAGTGGATTTGATGTGACGGGATCGATTCCCGGATCTGACCAAGCTGCGGCGTTAAAGTAATTGTCGACAAGAGGATTAAAGTGGCCATTGTGCTTGATCGCATTCACGCCCCTCACGCGGTCAGGTCGCCTCTGGCCGTTGAAAAGCAGGCCGCTAAGGGGGTTATCCATGCTGATGTTCATGGGTCGGCCGCTTTCATAGCGCAAAGCGCCGGCGAAGTTCCAGCCGCCTAGCGCCAGCCGCCCGGCTCGCGAAGAAAGGCCATTGGCAAAGGGTAGTTCCCAAGTAAAGCCTACGAGAAACACGTTGGGCGTGTCGTCACGACTGAGCCCCCACTCGCAAACATGTGGGCAAGACGGATCTTGCACCGCGCCATTGGCACCATCACCCCCCTGTCCGGTTTCGGACCCGTCGTTGTACAACTTTGAGTAGGTGTAGCCGACGCGGAATCCCAGACCGTGTGAGTAGCGCTGCTCCAGCACGACTTCCAAAGCGCTGTACTTGCTGCTGCCGATCGGCACGTCACGCCATAGCACATTTTGATATTGCGGATACTTGCGCAAGGCCTGGGCTACCGAGCCATTGAAGGTGGCATACGGCAGCGCGACGCCTCCCGGACAAACCCCAGCCACCGCCGTCGCGGCACTGCAGTTGGACGTCAAGCTCTGGTTCGGGATGGAGAGGATGCTTGAAGGATTCATGTTTGCGCCCACGCCCATCTTTTGCCAATCCGCCGTCAGGCGGGTGCCCCGGTTCGCTATGTAGGAAACATCCAGGCGCAGGTGATCGTTAAGCTGGCGCTCAAAGGTAAGGGACCAGTTCTGATATCGCGGCAGAGTCAACCCGTTCTTAGCAACTGCGATTACTGACTGGTTGTTGGCAAAAGAGGGATCGATAAAGGGGGGAGGGGTCACGCATGGAGAGGTCGGCGTTCCACCAGGGCAAGCCACGTTAGTTTGCGGGAACCCATTATCGAGATTGAACGCGGCAAATTGTCCGTTCGATATGTTAGATACGGTTGGGTTGGCAACGTAGCCAAGCGTCGGCTGCCCGATGAATTGGTCGAACGAAATGCCGGAGTAGTAAATGCCATAGCCACCGCGAAGGGCGGTCTTGTCATTCACCCGATAGGCGAAGCCGAGCCGCGGCCCCCACGCGTCGTGGGCGGGATGCTCGAACGTGCGCTGTCCCGTACGCCCTGGGCCTTTTCCCGCGAAGAGCAGCGCGCCTGGTAGATTTCCAGCTCCAGGATTAGGCGTGTTTGGATCGAAGCTGGAATACCGGTCTCGCGTCTCCGTGCGTGCAAACTGATAATCGAACCTGAGACCCATGGTCAGAGTCAGGCGGCTCGTAGCCTTGTACTCGTCGTTGACCCATGGGGAAGTGTAGGCTTCGTAGAACATCGGGTGAAATGGAATGTTTTGCGTGGACGAATCCACCTGTCCCAGTAAGAAGGACGCGAAAGACTCGCCCGAATTGGAGATGAGGTTGCCTGTGCTGTCGTAGCCGCCAGTCTCGCGCCGGTCGAAACGGAACTCGCCCGCTTGGTTGCCATTCGCCCAACCAGAAAATGGGAATTGATGCCACCGGTACTCAAAGCCAACCTTAATAGTGTGCTTACTCTTCACCCATGATAGGTCGTCGGAGAACTGCCACCGATTGTTGGTAAGAAATCCAAATTTTCCCCAGCCATATTGACCGAGTGAGTTGTAGGGGATGTTGCCCGCGAAATCCAAAAGTGGTGGTCCAGCTGTCTGGTCGAGGAGCCCGCCGTTTCCTAGCGGATTTGCAGCGCCGGGAGTCCCAGCCCACAGAATGCCCGGCCAGCCCGCTCCCGCGGAAAGCGGATTTCCGCCCATGAACCAGCGGTCCCATGCAATCGTGGTGTGGTTCAGCAGGTTGGGACGGATGATCCAATCGAACTGCGTATGGGTGTGATGGGTCGCGATGCGCTGGTAAAAGCCATTGCCGTAGTAACCAGTATTTTTTTGCGGAGCCGTTTCGCCACTGAACTGCGTGGCACAGCCCGCCACTTCACCGCAGTTACGAATCGAAGGCCGGTGACCCCAGTAAAAGCTTTCACTCATCCGGAAGTTCGGAGTGAAAGAGTGGTCCACACGAAACTCAATCGTTCGAGCGTTCAGGAGCCACGTCTGATCTCCCGCGGGATTTCCCGCGACGTTATTGCTAAACCCTTGCCTATCGGGATGAACCATGAGGCCCGCAACTCTGGAAGCCACCGTGCTGATCAGTTCGGACGGAAGCTTATTACAAGGCGTCCCTCCAGCCTGAATGCCATAGCCCGGGGTGCCCGGGCCACCCGCCAGATTCGGCGTAATAGGATTGCCAGCGCCGTCGCACATGAACGGTTGCCGACTCGCAACCCCCGCCGATGAAACCGTGGTGCTGTAGGGATTGTAGATCTGGTCAGGCCAGGAGCTAAAATCTCCAGCCTTGAAGGCATCGATCGGCGTGGTATTACCGAATCCAGGCAAGACACCCGAACGAAGACGAGTCCAGTCAAAGTTCGTGAAGAAGAAGGTCTTGTTGTGTCCGTCGTACACATGAGGGATTACGATTGGCCCGCCCGAAGTAAATCCAAAACTGTTGTTCTTCAGTGGAGTCTTCTTGCGCGGCTTGCACCCGCTTGCACTGCAGTCGGCGTCGAAAAACCCACGAGCATTGAGCGCATCGTTGGCGAAGAATTCGTAGGCACTTCCGTGCAGCATGTTGGTGCCAGGTTTAGAGGTGTACTCGATAAATCCACCGCTGGTGTGGCCATACTGCGCAGCGAAGGAGGTTGTAATGACCTTCACTTCCTGAATGCTTTCGATCGGGGGAGCGCTCTCTTGACTCTGCTGGTGTCCCACGGCGTAACCGAAGGCGGCGCCATCAAAGAAGTTTTCGGTCGCCATGGCCTGACCGCCGTTGATGCGGGAATTAAACTGGCTGCCGCGGAACATGGGGTCGCCATTCGGCTTCATGGGAAGATAGCCGGGCTGGATCTGAAGCACCGCCTCGGCCAGACGGACATCAGACGCCGTGATGGTCGGTATGTCCTGATAGTACCTCTCGTCTACGATGTGGCTTATGTCTGGAGTAGTGACGTTGAGTTCTGCCTCTGCCTTGACCTCTACCGACTCTGTGACGGCACCGAGGGTCAGAGCGACGTCTTTGCGGATGGTTTCCGCGCCCTGTAGCGGGATTCCCGAATTGACGGACTTCTTGAAACCAGGGTGATTGACCGTGACCGTGTAAGTGCCGAGCGCGAGCGGCGGGGTGGTGTAGGCGCCGGCGCTGTTGGTCGTCAGCGTCGTCTCGACGGCTGTGTTCTCGTTACGCACTCGAACGTCGGCACCCTCGACTGCGGAGCCAGTCGCCTCAGTGACGATGCCGGTGATAATTCCACGGTCAGAGCGTTGCGCCGAAACAAGAAGAGGATTCGCCAGACAGAGAGCGATAGCTAGAGTACACAACCCCACAACGAGGTAGGATTTCATGGTAAACGGCCCCCATGCGCGTTCCCGCGCCGTGCAAGTAAACGCTTGCTGATGGGCGCCACGTTACGCCCGAACCTAACTCACTGTCAAGAAAAATCTAATACTTTTTTAGTAGGGCTCGCGGGGCCCGGGCTAGAACCGACAGATCTGCTGCTTTCTGATCGTCCTTGGCCGTGCGGGTGCTTTGGCCCCAGGCCTCCGGCTGCAAAAGGGCCCAGCATGTCGGTCGTAGAATATTTCGCTCGAGATCAGTCGGCGCCGCGACTCTTAAACGATTTCCCTCCGGGAGAGAGCCCGGCCAATTTACCCGGCCCACTGAATGACTGTGTAGGAACGTGCCGGCACTTCGACTTTGGTACGTCCGCCAGTTGTCGAAGGTTTATCTACTGGCTGGGCTACAACCCGCTTGGGAGCATCAAAAGTGTTAAAGGCTTTCAAGTCGCTACCCGTCAGCGTCGTGGAGCTTACTACCTGGCTCGGCGCTGTATCTTGCCAATTGATCTCAACCGCGCGAGCCTTATTCAGATCCCGGTTTAAGATAAACATTGAGACTTTTCCGTCTTCGTGGTTTAGGGTTGCCGCCGCGTCCAGGTAGGGAACCTGGCCCATCTGGGAAACTTCGTATGCAGGCGACTCAACCAGCAGATTAAACACGGTGCCGCGCGCATACTGCAATGCGAAACTGTAGGGATAGAAAATACTCTGCCGAAGGGCACCCTTTGGGTTGGTCATGATGGGAGCAATGACATTGATAAGTTGCGCCAGACAGGCGATCTTCACTCGATCGGCGTTACGTATCAGTGTATTTAGGATGCCCCCCACTAGCAGGGCGTCCTCAAGGTTATAAACCTCTTCCAATAGATGCGGAGCCTCGTGCTCATGACCATTGACCGCGTCGCCGCTACGGGCGCGGTACCACACGTTCCATTCGTCGAACGATAGCCAGAGTTTTTTTGGAGATCGCTTGTGTCCTTGCACGAAATCACAGACCGCTAGCGATTCGGCGATTTGACGCTCCATGCTCAGGTTCATGGCCAAATATTTCGTACTGTCGCCCCCGGTATCTTCCTGGGTATTTCCAAAATAGCGATGCAGCGACAGGCCGTCGACATGCTCATAACATTGTTCCAGGACCTCACGGTCCCACTCCAGGTAGGTTGGCATACCAGAATGGCTCGATCCGCAGGCGATGAGTTTCAGTGACGGATCCACATAGTGCATCTGCCGAGCGGCGTCCTGCGCTTTCATCCCGTACTCGGTCGCAGTCATGTGTCCGATCTGCCAGGGACCGTCCATTTCATTCCCCAGGCACCAGTGCTCGACCTTGTAGGGCTGCGCGATGCCGTGGCTGCGCCGCAACTCGCTCCATTTTGTGCCTTTCTCTACGTTGCAGTACTCGACCAGTGCCGCGGCTTTTTCTGGCGTCCCTGTTCCCAGATTGAGTCCCATCAGGGGACGGGCGCCAACCAGCTTGCACCATGCCATGAATTCATTCGTGCCGAACTGGTTGGTCTCGATTGTGTTCCACGCCTTGTCGAGCGTGCGCGGGCGGTCTTTTTTTGGCCCGACACCGTCGAGCCAGTTGTAGCCGGACACGAAGTTTCCGCCAGGGTAGCGAATAATCGGAACCCCGAGCTGACGCACCTCGTCGATCATGTCCTTGCGGAATCCGTTCGCGTCCGACAAGCTTGAACCCGGATCATAGATACCTTCGTAGATGGCCCGCCCCAGATGCTCCAGAAATGAACCGAACAGGTTTGGATCGAGAGGAGAAATCGTGCGGCGGGAGTCGACATAAATACGTGTGGCGTCGCCAGAAGCAACCGAAGATGGTTGAGCATAGGAGAAGGGGTGAATAAGCAGGTCAGCGGAGCAAGCTATCCCAGCTCCGGCGATTTGCTGCAGGAAGTGTCGTCTGTTGTTGGAAAACATTATGTGCATTCTCCTGTAACGATCGTGAAAAAGAAAATCCCCGTCGGAAGTACTCCCTTTGTACGCCTTGGTCTGCAAACGTTTACTCGTGAGAGATCAACTGCCTGCCGAAGGCATTATCCACAGATAAGGTCCTTCTGTAAACGATTACCGCCTCCCTCTCTGTGCTTATCTTGAATCAGGAGGGTTATATAACACACTCACCCGGTCAGAATCACACTGGAATACTCGCGTCCGAATAGCGGCTGTACAGCCTCGGCGCGCCGTCGCGAGTTCGTCAACAATCCGAACCTTGAATCAGTACCAAGGGCAAATGATCCGAACCGGTTTCGGATGTTAGGGTTTTCCCCGGCCCGTCAAGTCGTGAATCAGTTTTACCTCGGCTTCGCGGTAGGGTTGTCCGTCTGGGTGAAGTACTTCATGAAACCAAACAGCCGGTTCATCGACGATATACGGGTGCCGCCAGGAATCCCATGGGTAATAAGTTTGCGTCTTCCCCGCGACAAAGCCCCAATTGATGGCTCCGACCTTATATTTTTTCGCGAGGGGCAACACCGTATCAAATGTGCTCCCTGCGCCGCGGGCCATGTATTCCGTGCAGAACACCGGGCGATTAAACTTCTGCAGGAACAACACTTCCTTCTCGAAGCTCTCTGGCCATCCATAGTTGTGGAAAGTGATCACATCGGAATTCTCCAATTGGATCTGTTGAATCTTCGTGAGCGGCGTGCCCTTCATGAAATCAACGTCCCAAACCCCGCTGGTCAGGGGCTGTGATGGTTGCGCTTCTCTCGCCCAGGAGAAAACCTTCGGCAACATTTCCTCCACGACTTGGGCTTTGTTCTTCAGTTCTTGCTTTGGGTAGCTGCCATCATTAGTGTTTGAGGGTTCGTTCCACAGATCCCACCCGAGGACGCGAGCATCGTTGGCGAACGCCCGGATCACTCCCACTACATAGGCTTTCAGCCTCTCCTGCTGGGCTGGGTCCCCCAAGGCTGAGGCGCCTGGCGATTGCACCCACCCTGAATTGTGGACGCCAGGCACGGGAGGATGCTGAGAGCCGAGCTTTGGAATCGGATCCCAGCACGAATCAAATAGTACGAACAGCGGCTTGATGTGGTGCCGAGAACAAATTTCGAGGAATCGATCAATGCGCTCCTTGAAACCCTGCGGGTTCTCCTGCCACAGCAGGTCATGAAGAAATACGCGCATCGTGTTCATCCCCATACTTTCCGCCCAACCCAGTTCTTTGTCGATTTCAGCCGGATCGAATGTCGACGCCTGCCACATCTCCAGTTGGTTGATCGCATCGGCAGGAATATAGTTGCTGCCGACCAGCCAAGGCTGCTGGCCGTACCAGTTTGTCGCTTTCTCTTCCGTCCAGCGGGAGGTCTGAGCAAAAACGGAGGTTGGTGCCGCAAAAAGTGTTGAGACGATGAAGAGTGTCACGCACGTAGCCCGTCGTTTTGAAACCATGGTCCGCCCTCCCAGAGATGACGCCATCGCGTTCGATATGCGGTCGCGCAGTTGTAATGGATTGCTAGCGCCATGCACATTACCATACTCGGCACTAGCTGAAACAGCCGTTGAAGGAAACGTCCATGCGGCGGGTGCGACTACACTTGCTACTCGGCAGCGGTTGTCCTGCTTAGTTGGAGCCCTCACACAATGTTGAGCAAGAGAATCATGCTTTGGAAGTTCCTGCCCGCCTTATTGCTTTGTTGGCTGTGTGCCCGCGCGTCTGGACAGGCAAGGACGGAGGCATCTCTCGAAATTGACGCTACTCAGATCGAAAACGTCATAAGTCCGACTCTGTATGGGCAATTCGCGGAGTTCATGTTCGAAGACATCAAAGGCGGCTTGTATGCCGAACTGGTGCGCGATCGCGGATTCGACGAAGCGCCCAACGCTCTGGGATTGCCACGGTACTGGGAACATGATCCCGACGATCGGGACGACGATGACGCTTTGCGTTTTGCCTGGGACTCCGACGTGTACAGTCCGGTGCGCGGTGACGTAAACACCCTGCCGGCGCAACATTCTCTCCGAGTTGAGATAGCGCGCAGCGGCGGGGCGCGGCGCGGCATTCGTCAAGGATGGATTCCAATACGCCAGGGGCTCGAGTATCACGGCTACGTGTGGCTGAAAATCGCGGACTATGCTGGCACGGTTACGGTCGCTCTGGAAGCCGATCAAACGGGCGGCGAGCGGTACGCAAGCGCTACACTCGAGAATCTTTACGGAGATTGGAAACAGTACCGCTTCACATTGGTTCCAACCAAGTTCGATCCCCTCGCGAAAATAACTATCCTGTTCAGCGGCAACGGAAGGCTGTGGCTTGATCAGGTATCTCTAATACCGGGCGACGCGGAGGGCGGAGTTCGCCACGACGTCGAGCAGAAGGTTGCGGCGTTGCACCCCGGGTTCGTTCGTTGGCCTGGTGGCAACGTCGCCCAGGATTATCACTGGGCATGGGGCATCGGCCCGCGCGACCAGAGACCCGTTTGGGTCAACGCGGCTTGGCGAAACGAATTGGAGCCGAGCGACTTTGGAACGGACGAGTTCATCCAATTCGCGCGGCGGATTGGGGCCGAACCGTCGCTAACCGTGAACGTCGAAGGCCGGGGGGCAACTGCAGAAGAAGCGGCTGGGTGGGTCGAATACTGTAACGGATCTCCGCAGTCAAAGTATGGAGCCCTCCGCGCGATGAATGGCAGTACCGAGCCGTTTCATGTGCGGTACTGGGAAGTCGGAAACGAGATATGGGGCGACTGGGTTCGAGGCCACAGCAATGCCGCGACGTATGCCAACAATCTAAATCGCTACGTTGAGAAAATGAGAGCAGTTGATCCTTCCATCAGGATCATCGCCACTGGTGATAATAATCTTGAATGGGACCGCACCGTCCTGCAGATTGCGGGCCGAAATATTAACTATCTTTCTGTCCACCACTACTACGGTGACGCTGAGAGCAAAGGAGATGTTAATAACCTTTGGGCCCGGCCACTGCACTATGAGCGGCTCTATCGCCAACTGCAACAGATCATTCGAGAAATGGTGCCCGGCGGCGAAATCAAGCTCGCCGTCAATGAGTGGAACACGACTCTTCCCCTGCCAAGGCAACACTCGATGGAATCCGCACTCTACGCGGCACGCCTGATGAATGTCTTCGAACGCAGCGGTGATGTAGTTCAGATGAGCGCCGTGTCAGACATGGTAAATGGGTGGTCTGGCGGGGTGATTCAGGCGAGTCGGCACGCTCTGTTTGTCACCCCAACTTACCAGGTAAATGCGCTCTACGCTTCGCACCTTGGCCGCGACCGGTTGTCAAGCAGTCTTACGGGGCCGACGTTCGATTCCACGATTGAGGGGAAAGTAATTCCGACCGTCGATGCGGTTGCGAGCCGGTCAGCGGACGGAAGGCGAATTTTCATCAAGGCCGTCAATACCAGCCCGGCACAAGCCCTCCTTACCAAAATATCGCTCGCGGGAGTCCGGATCGCGGCACAGGCCGAAGTCAAAACCGTAAATGGCGATAGCCTGGCGACCTCCAACGATTTTAGCCACCCGGATGCCGTTCACACTACGACCACAAGGATTGAGGCAGGGTCATCCTTCACCGTCGTCCTGCCGCAGCATTCCGTGTCTGTGATCACGCTGGACGTAGAGCAGTAACTATCAGGTCCTGCTGCGAATCCCACTTACACGTTTTTAGCCCAGCGTTAATACCAGCTTCGTCACCGACGCCGGGAGGAAAGAGTGGGTGAGCGCGTGACCCCGAGCGGTCCGCTGAAGAAAATCCCGGACCCTTCCCTGAGTCAGCCAACCATCGTTTTCACATACAATCCGACGGGCACGCGGCTTACGATGACCGACGCCAGCGGCACCACCAACTACACTACCTATGACAACCGTGACCGTCTAAAAACCAAAGCCACACCCGAAGGGACGCTGAACTACACTTATGACGCCCATGGCAATCTGCTGACACTGGCTTCATCCAACGCCAACGGCGCTTCGATGACCTACACTTATGACGTGTTGAACCGTTTGGCATCGGTCAAGGACAACCGACTCACGGCGCAAGGTGGATCGGCGACGCCTACGACCTACGGCTATGATCCAGCGGGAAATTTGTCCGGGTATGTGTATTCCAACACACTGCAGACGAGCAACGTTTTTGATTCTTTGAATCGCCTCACGAAAACCTGCGTGGCAACAACTTCTCCCGCATGCTCGGCGGGGACGAAAGTGGCGAGCTACGTGTACACATTGGGCAATGCCGGGAATCGAATAAATGTCTTGGAGCTGAGTGGGCGCAATGTGGCATATGCCCCCGACAATGATTACCGACTGACTGCGGAGACGATCACGGCCGATCCGGCGAGCAACAACGGGGCGGAGAATTATACCTACGACGCGGTCGGCAATCGAAAAACGCTGACTTCTACTATCCCGTCGCTCCCAGGCAGCATGTCTTATTCTTACGATGCCAATGATCGTGCCAGCAACGATACCTACGACGCAAACGGCAATACCACGTCCTCCGCCGGCATCTCGAATACCTACGATTTCGAGAACCGGATGCTCACGCATGGGTCGTTGTCGCTGGTTTACGACGGAGATGGGAACCGGGTGAGCGAAACCGTGGGCGGAAGTACGACCAAGTTTCTCGTAGATTCGTTGAACCCAACCAAACTCCCACAGGTGCTGGACGAAATCGTAAGCGGCTCAGTCACGAGGACATATGCCTACGGCTTGCAGCGCATTAGCGAGAACCAGCAGATCAGCGGTACGTGGACGCCCAGCTTCTACGGGTACGACGGCCACGGCAATGTTCGGTTCCTCACCAACTCCGCTGGCACACTCACCGATTCGTACGACTATGATGCATTCGGAATGCCGGTCAGGACGAGCGGCACGACACCAAACGTATTCCTCTACAGCGGCGAATGGTTTGACAGC
>JAYVCW010000550.1:0-2793 GCA_043749775.1 Acidobacteriaceae bacterium
CTGCATGGCAACCGTTTTGTAGGGTGCCAGCATCGCCTTTAGATTTTCTTCCAATTCCTGCCACGCGGCGTATTGCCGCTTCGATCCCGGCAGGGAATCGAGATGTCCGGCCTCGATTTTGTGCACTAGCTTGGAAGGCTCACCTTGCGCAGGAATCACGTAAAACCATCGCCGCGTGACCATCATGTTCGCAGGCAAGCCGAGAACACGATACGAAATTGGGTCGCGATGGTGATGGTCGAAGAAAAGCCAGGCATCAAAGCCTTGCTCGCGGAGCGCGGACTGGATAGCGGCGAGGTTCATAAGCAATTCTTCATTGTAACGGAGGGCTTGAGATTTGCGCGAACCCGGACGAAACGTCAGCGCTTACCCTTCCGTCGCCACATTCTTCCTGATCGTTTTGTCATACACCCAAAGTAACGCCGCCGTTGCCACACCAATGCCAGCAATCGCCCACCAAACGCGCTCCGGCTGGTGCGTAACTTCTCCGAAATGATGCATCAGCCTTCCGCCAAACCAACCGCTAACGAAAGCTCCAATGCCAAGCGGCATGAATGCGAAACCCATATAGGTACCCTGTTGCCCCGAGGGAGCGAGGCGCGAAACATATTCGTAGTAGCGCGGAGTCTGCGTGATCTCACCCAGCGCGACGACCACCAGAGTTGCTACAACCATGGGCACCGACGGAGCTATGATCAGAAGAATCCACGCCAGCCCTGAGATCAAGGTCCCCAGAATGATTGCGGTAAAGGCGGGAAGCTTCTGCGTCAAGTGACTCACCACCAACTGGAGAGAAATGACAACCAGCGGCCCGACGGCAAGAAGAGATTCAGTGTCGGCCGTGGAGCTGATGTAGTTATGAACAAATATTGGCAGGGTCACGAACAATTGCCAGTACACGATCCAATAACCGGAGAAGATCAGGAGAAACAGCATAAAGCGCGGGTTGGTAATGACGGTCCAGAAGTTTCTGACAGATTGCGCGAGGCTTACGACTTGAACTTCATCCGCACGGCGCGGCTCCTTGAAAAACAGCAAGACCGCGAAGAACATCAAAAACACGCTGAACGCAGAAATGAGAAAAACCTTCTCGACCGCCAAGTGCCGATGCACCCACCCGGCAACCAACGGTCCCAAAGCCCCGCCAATATTTACCAGCGTGTAATAAACGGAATAGCCAATCGAGCGCGCAGTTTCTTTCGATGCGCGCGCCGTAGTACCGACAATGCTGGGCTTTACCAGTGCGATTCCGAGCGCTGGCAGCATGAGGACGACGGTCACCAGAACACCCAGCGGAAGGGCGCTGCGGATGGGTGCCATCCACGCAGACCCCAGCGAACCGAGCACGAAATACGACACACTCAGAATGAAATAAGCGAGCGAAAGCGCGCGCCGAAAGCCGAGTCTGTCCGCGAGTGTCCCTCCAAAGGCCGCCAGAAACCAGACCAGCCCGCCAAACAGCCCCGCTAAGCTGGACGCCCTCTGAATGTTAAAGTTCAACGTCTCATGGAGATAGCGTGCCAGCGAAGCAAAGGCGGCGTAGTAGGAGAGTCGCTCGAACAGTTCGGTGATGTTCGCAACCCAGAACGGACGCTCGAACCCAGTCTTTATCTCGTGCCACTGTTCGGAAATATTCAAAGGAACTCCTTTGAGTCGCCCAAAAACTCTTGATTTGTTATTCCCAAGGGCTTCAACCCTGAGGGATCTGCTATTGCCTATCCCAGAGCCGTGAACCGCTCCCGCACTTCTTCAGCGGACATCCCCGTCACTCGGATCACTTTGTTGCGGCTGCCTTGACCCGCCGCAATACTAACGGAGGCGCGGGGTACATTCAAAATTTTTGCAAAGAACTCAATGCAGGCCTCGTTAGCTCGCCCGTCGAGAGGAGGCGCGGTCAGGGCGACTTTCAGCGCATCTCCAAGCTCGCCGGTGATTGCGTTCTTCTTGGCGCGAGGATGGACTTTGACAGCGAACGTCGCACCAGAAGGCGTGTCGTGGATGGGGATCATGGTGAAAGAGACGCTTCCGTTAAGCTCGTGTTCCGAAAATCCCCGTCCCCACCCGTACGCACGTCGACCCTTCTTCAATGGCGACTGCAAAATCATGCGACATGCCCATGGAAAGCGTATCGAGCGCAATATTCGGGAGTCTGCGCGCTCGCAGTTCCTCGCGCAATTCGCGAAGCTTGCTGAAGTAGGGCCGCGTGTCTTCCGGATTTTCCGCAAACGGGGGGATGGCCATCAGACCGCGAATTTCCAGGTGCTCAAGCTTGGGCGCAGCTGTCAGTAACTGCTCCAGTTCGGGAGAGGCGGGAGCCACGCCGCTCTTCGCAAACTCACCGCCGACGTTGATCTCGAGGAGAACGCACAATTTCTTCCCGACTGCCGCAGCCGCAGAATCCAGCCGCTCCGCGAGTTTCAACGAATCGACCGAATCTACGGCATGAAAAAGTTCGGCAGCCTTATTCGCCTTGTTTGATTGCAAGTGTCCAATCAGATGCCACTCCGCATTGCGCAAGCCAGACAGCGCTTCCGATTTCCCGGCAAACTCCTGCACCCGGTTCTCGCCAAACACGCGAATCCCAGCAGCGTAGGCTTCGCGAATTGACTCCACTGGAAATGTCTTACTGACACCCATCAGTACGATTTCGTCAGCACTTCGTCCAGCGCGGCCAGCCGCTGCGGCAATTCGTTGCCGGATATCATCAACATTTTCCGCAATCGACATAACTGAAAAAGGCAAAAGAAAACCACGGAGATAGCCAAACGCGGAGCAATTAGGATTTCTCCGTGC
>JAYVCW010000551.1:0-2922 GCA_043749775.1 Acidobacteriaceae bacterium
CGCCGGGGCGATCGACATGCCTTGGCCGGGATGGCGGAACTGGTAGACGCAGCGGACTCAAAATCCGCCGGTAGCAATACCGTGGGGATTCGACTTCCCCTCCCGGCACCACTGGTAATTCAGCCTCTTACGCGCCCGCAATCATCACTCGTGGCGCCCGCACGAATCTAAAGTAGACGCATGGTAAATTTCCGCGCGTCGTTTCTCTTGGTGAATGGTGACGCGCGGCGTCAGGCCGCGAAAGCAACGGCAGATGGTATTTGCCGGTGCGCTGTGGCGTCTCCGTGGGGCTACATCATCCGCAAGCTCTTAATCATCGGCGCAAGCCCTCCATTCGCGCAACGCTGGGACAGTCGAATTTTTCGAGCGATCTTTTTCTTGTGCGAGTTCTGCCGGGCGGAAATCGCACGTTGACACCTCTTTCATTGTGACTCATTAATGGAGTCGCTAGCGATTGGACCCGCGTTCCCTTTGGCAGAACATTCGAACTGCCGAGGATCGCGATGAAATACGATTTGACTTCCCTGCGCGCAGGCATCGTCAGGCCCGCCTAATTGCGTGAAGGATATTGCGCAGATCGGTGTCCCAAGGGACTCCCACCAGCAGGTTTTACGGAGGAGAAGATGAAACCGTCTATGTGGCACTGGCAGGCGAAGGCGGGCATCTACCGTCCTCCTTAACACCTTGCTACTTTCCAGTCTTAAGCTCTGTTTCCGCGTCGGGTACGCCTGAGAGGAATGCGGACGAGCCCCACGAGACAAACCGGTTTTCAAATCGCATCACAGCCGTCGGGAGATTCGCTTGAGATTTCTCACCATGCACGTCCGCGTAGTAGTCGCAGCATCCATTCTTACTTTTGCAACATTGAATGCGTATGCCCAAAGCAATCCACGCTACATTCAGCTATCTGGGGCCTCGGGCACTGCCAAGGCAGCGTTGTATATGCCAAACACGGGCCCGGCTCCGCATGTCGGCGTTATCGTCATGCACCGTACCTCCAACTTCCTGTCCCACATCTCGACGCGTGAGCTTTCCGCACGGGGCTTTGCCGTCCTGGGGGTGAACCCACGTTCCGACAACAGCGAGGCGGCGGTGTCTTTCGAGCTGAACACCGTCGATCTGAAAGCCGCCGTTGTGTTCATGAAATCGCAGCCGGGTATCACGAAAGTAGTTCTGTTGGGTCACAGCGGGGGCGGTCCAGCGAGCACGTTCTACGAGGCGGTGGCCGAGAACGGAATCGGATTCTGTCAAGGCGCGAGCCGGCTTGTCCCGTGTCCCAGCAGTCTCGCAGGATTACCGCCCGTGGACGGCATCGTCCTCGCGGACGCACACCCCGGTATCGGCATCAACCAGGTCCGAAGCCTCAATCCGGCGGTGCGCAAAGAGGGGGATCCAAACAAGATCGATAAGAAACTGGACCCCTTCAACCCGCAGAATGGATATAACGAAAACGGGGCGTCCACCTATTCTTCGGACTTCAAGGATCGGTATTTCAAGGCTCAATCGGAGCGGATGAACGGCCTGATTGCCGACGCCCAGTCACGGCTGCGCCTCGTCGAAGCCGGAAATTCGGATCTGACCGATGACGAGCCGTTCATCATCTACAAAGGAGATGGTGCACGGCTGATGCAACTCGATCCGAGCATCCATCATTCCACCCTCTCACCGCGCAAGCTCCTGCGAAACAACGGGACCATCTCGGTACAGATCGTGGAAAGTGTTCGTCCGGCCCAGCCGGGACTCCGCGAATCGAACGAGACGTTAGCCGATGGCACGCCGTTTCTGACGTTGCGTTCCTTTCTGAGCGGGAGGGCCGTCAAGTCGACGAATTCGATGGACGGACTCGACTATTGCTCAAGCAACAATTCAACGCTCTGCAATCTTCAGAACATTTCTGTCCCGATCCTTGTTGCCGCCATGGGATCGCATTACTTCATCCGCGACGGCGAAAGCCACTTCGAGAACGCACACAGCGCGGACAAGGACTTCGTTGTCATCGAAGGCGCGACGCACGGTATCACGCGGTGCACCGCTTGCGAAACAGCGCCCGGGCAGTACACGAACGCAACCAAGAATGCCTTCGACTACATGACTGCCTGGATCAATGCGCGCTTTTGAGTAACCCGACCGGGGCGAGTTTCCCGTTACAAGAAAGTGTTCGGGGGCCCGTCGACGGATGGGCCCTTTTCTTTTGTCGTGTGTTGCCGTTACCTTTGGCTCATCAGCGGCCAAGTTCGCGTGGAATCCGGTCGCAGTAGCGAAGGCCGCAAGCGCATCCTGGACTTTCCGTCCCCGGTTGGTTGTTCACTTTCCTGATGTACACGAAACATGAACGCTTTAAGAAAATGAGCAACTTGCGTGACTGCTTCGCTGGCCACGATTCCCCGTTGTCATTTGTCGCAATCCGACCAATGGCAGAATCATGTTTACGCCTAGATAAGCCCTCAAGGTCTACTATCTCGCCTTTGCGGCGATCATGGCTCCGATATCCATCTCCGGATTGCGCATCGACCCCCAAGACAGCAGCCGCACTGATTTCTTCACCCCCTGCTTCACCGACTGTTATTAGTAGTCGCTCTCGTTCCGGAATCGGCCGCTACGCGTAGCGTTACATTGCGCCCGCTCGCTTCCGCCGCTTTGATTGGCAGGCACGTCGTAAAACCAAATGACTGCTCTTAGTTTGGGATTCCAAAACGTAAGTGAGTGCGCGCACACTCACAGGGCTAAGTGTCGCGCCTCGACCGTCGGGTGTCGTCCGAATCAATGGCGGGCGCACACATGAATGAGGGCCCCCGCTACCGCACCGCGGATTTCGACTACGCGCTGCCGCCCGAGCTCATCGCCCAGCATCCCGCGCCCAAACGCAGTGCGAGTCGTCTGCTGCTGGTGCGTGCGAATGCAATGGACGACCTCCTGATTACC
>JAYVCW010000552.1:0-2621 GCA_043749775.1 Acidobacteriaceae bacterium
ATTCCGAACTTACTCAACCCAAGATTCGTATCATGAAGCGAACCACATAACTTGGACGAAATACTTTTAGTCCGCTAAGACAATTGCAGGGTGACAGGACTGGCGCACGCATGGTTTGGCGGCCCTGGATGCGCCGGATCCAGTAAAAAGCACGAGCATGAGCCCGCGTCTTTTTGCGTCACCCTGACATGCGCATTGTAAGGTCTCGCGACACAAATGCAAGCCCTCCGTTGGGCCAACCATCACCAGCCGCCCTTGCCGGTTAACGCCGGGCAGAAAGCGAAGGATCCTATGAAATTCAATTTGGCTGTAAAAACCTGGGCAAAGAGCGTGGTCCTCGGAGTGGCAGTCCTTCTCGCGTCAAGCGCATTTGCAAGCAATAAGGGCTCGCTGACTATCCGCGAAAAGGTCGATGTCGCGGGCCAGCAACTGTCTCCTGGCGAATATCAAGTACGTTGGAACGGCTCCGGCTCGGATGTGGAAGTGAGCTTCATGCAGGGGAAGAGAGAAGTGCTAAAAACGACCGCTAGAGTAGTTCCGCTAACGGAGACGGCTGGGTTTAACTCCGCAGTCGTTGATCATGCGAACGGCAAGGCGGCGGTTTCCGAAATGCGATTCGCAGGGAAGAAGTTTGCTCTGGCGATTGGAGCAACCGAGAAGGCGGAAGTTAGCGGCGGGAAATAGCTGACACTCCTAAAGGGCGTGGGAGCAGGCGTCCGCTCCCACGTTGCTTGAGGACCAAAGGATTAGTTTTTAACGGTCATGGCCTCTGAATTAACGGCTTTCTTTCCAGTAATACCTTCTAACCCTGCTAAGACGCCGCGATACTCGTTCTTGTCACATTGCATCGCAAACCCGCCCTTTTTATCGCCGTCGGCCCAAGTCAGACCGACATAATGTTTTTTAGACTTTGTCAGAGCCATGAGAGCCCCCACACCGAGTGAAATGACTGCAAGGCCTATCGCTGCGCCAATTCGTCTGTGGACATCCTGGCCGTAACTAATTTCGGTGACGTTCGGCGCTGAGATCGTCATGATTTCAGTTTTATCGCGGACTAGGCGGATTTGATTAGAATCGACATAGAGCCGCATCGAGGTCCCGGCTTTTATGTTAGGCAACGATCCGCCATCGTAAGCTACCTTGTAGCTATTGTCGCTTGCGAAAGCGGTTAATGGAACGATCAAACTAAGAAAAGCAGCGATTACAATCTTCATCAAAGCTCCTTTGACCGCAGGGAGCTTATCACAGGGAACGAAGGGCACCTATAGCTAAGTGTGATCGTCGTCCTTAAAGGAGTGCCTACATAAGAGTGTTGCTGGCTAGTCGATTGGAAGGCAAAAACATCGGGGCGTCTGAAACGCCCCATGTCACACATTCATCTCGGCGTGAACGTTAGTACGCGAGCATTAGTACTTAGGCATCTTCGGATCAATCCGCTCTGCCCACGCAGTAATTCCTCCGGTCAAGTTACTCACTTTCTTAAATCCGGACTGCTGCAAGAATGTTACTGCCTTGGCACTTCGTCCGCCCATCTTGCAGTGAGCTACTATCTCGCGGCTGGAATCGAGCTCGCCGACACGTTTTTGAAGGTCGCCGAGTGGAATTAAGTGTCCGTTCAAATTACAAATCTGGTATTCGTGCGGCTCGCGCACGTCAAGAATAAAAATATCTTCTTTCCTGTCGAGTTTCTTCTTTAATTCTTCTACGGAAATTTCTGACATTTTTCCTTCCGTCGACGCTGGAGCTTCCGCGCCGCGAATGCCGCAGAATTGGTCGTAATCAATCAATTCCGTGATGGTGCGGTGGGTTCCACAGGCGGGGCAATCCGGATTTTTGCGCAACTTCAGTTCGCGGAACTTCATGCCTAATGCGTCGACCAGCAACAAACGCCCGATCAGCGGATCGCCTTGGCCGAGAATCATCTTGATGGTCTCGGTCGCCTGGATCACTCCGATCAAGCCCGGCAAAATGCCGAGCACTCCACCTTCGGCACATGAGGGCACGAGCCCGGGAGGAGGCGGTTCCGGATATAAGCAGCGATAGCATGGACCGTTTTCGGTGGCGAAAACGCTGGCCTGGCCCTCAAAGCGGAAGATCGATCCATAAATATTAGGTTTGCCGGTAAGCACACAAGCGTCGTTTACCAGGTAGCGCGTGGGAAAGTTATCCGTACCGTCAGCAATGAAGTCGAAATCGCGGAACAGCTCCAGCGCATTAGCGCTCGAGAGCCTGGTGTCAAAAGTCTTTAGATTTACGAAAGGATTGATCGCCTTCAACTTGTCAGCAGCGGAGTCAAGTTTTTTCCGGCCCACATCAGCGGTGGTGTGAATGATCTGACGCTGCAGATTGGTGTAATCGACGACATCGAAGTCTACGATACCGAGCGTGCCCACTCCGGCGGCAGTCAAGTAAAGCGCGAGCGGAGAGCCCAAGCCACCGGCTCCGATGCAAAGCACTTTCGCCGCTTTCAGCTTTTGCTGACCGGCCATGCCGACCTCGGGCATGATGAGATGGCGCGAGTAGCGCAGGATCTCTTCGTTGCTCAACGTGGAATCTGATCCAGCGATTTTAGGATGAACCTCAGTTAGGGTAGCCATAGAATTCCTTAAGATAAATCGGCA
>JAYVCW010000553.1:0-2179 GCA_043749775.1 Acidobacteriaceae bacterium
CCAACGCATCGCGGTCGAGGAAGCAATCCGCTGCTCAACAGTTAACGGCGCGTACGCTTCATTCGAGGAAGCTATTAAGGGCACCCTCGAGCCGGGCCAGCTTGCCGATCTCGTCGTCTGGGATCACGATCTGATGACGATCGATCCAATGAGGTTCATGAGCGTAAAACCTCAGCGCACGATGATCGGCGGCCGCTGGGTTTACGAAGCCTGAGCGCGTGCCCGTGTGCGAGGCTCTCCTTAATTGATCGGTTTACTGGACCGTCACGCATCGAAAGCCAATGGAAGGAATGGGGGCATATAGGGGGGCATCTTCAATCTAGGGTTTCTTTTAGGCGTTTTCTTTCAATACCTTAGAAGAGGAATTAAAGTGACCCCGCCTCCACCAGAAGTTTATTAATTATTTCAAATACTTACGTCTGGAGATTAATTTAACTTTGCGACAATTTCCTGCATCTAAGGATTCAACTTCTCGCGCAATTTAATCAACTCGCGTGTGGAGATTTTTGCTGCCCGTTTCAGAATCACGCTTTGCGCGCGCAGCGTTCCGTTTGCCGGCGTCCCCCCGCGCAAGGGCGTGCCGCTCCGAAAATCCTATCGTGGTAACACAAGATTTCGATGGCAACTCTAGTCGATTGGCCAAGGTACGGTGTGGGCCAGCGTGCTTAGTGCTGCTGGTGCCCATTCTCATGACGGGCCCTAGTCGTCGCCTTGGGACTTCTACCGATCGCCTTACAGTCGGGCGAGGCCGGCCAAGCTTCGACGACGTCTTTCCAGACAGTGCATAACGCCACGATTTCGACAGCCAATCTTGCGAAGTCCTGCGATGAGCTCGATCGACGTGCTCCGCGCAGAATTTAGCTTTCTCTGTCGACGATGGCGACTTGAAAGCAGGAATGCAACCTTTGGCTCGGTAGCTCCAACTACTTGCGAAGACGTGCTGTACGAGCGGGCGCCCGGCTTTTTAAATTCCCCGAGGCCAATTGGATACTCACGTCCGGCAATAACGATCGGACTGTGACCGTGCGTCGAATGGCGGGTTTTTATCGCTCGAACGTTTCGAACACGAACGTACAGTGCTCTTTAGTAACGCATTGCTCGCTCGGCCGCCATTCCCTGAAACAGGAAGTACAGGCGGCGCCCTATATGGAGAACCGCCGCTGTACCGTTGGCCGGGTAATCTACGCAATGCACAACGTACCTCCAGACCCACTGAAACCGATGAGTTTCGCCGTCATTGAGATTTCAGAACGGTTCGGTCCAGGTTGTAACCTGGGGTGCACCGTCGCTCGAGTAGGTTAAAGCGAGGAATGTCGGCGTGCGCGCGCGCCCGCGTAGGTCGCCGCCCGGTGCTTGCTTTCATACTGAGCCTGAATCGATCATCCGCCGCGTCGGTCGGGCTCGCCCTTTCAATGGCGGCTTTGCACAACGACACGTAGCTGCTACGCGCGACTTTCATTCGCCGATATGTCCACGAACCACCGTGGGCTCGATTGTTACTTGGTTGCAGCCGCGTCCGCAGCTTTTTCGGCAGCCTGCGCTTTCGGACCTTCATGCCTTTTGGCAAGAACTTTGCCGGTACCGGCATCGACCGCAACTTCGACGATTGTCTTTTTACCCGGTATTTGGATGTCGAAGCTATAAACTAGGCACCCACCCTCGGCCTCAAGCTCACCACTGGCAACGGATGCCGGCTTGATATTCACGGCTTTCAGCGCGGTACTCTCCGCATCCGCTCGGGTGACCTTGGCAAGGGTCGGAAGATCGGCGTTCGCCACGCCCTTCTTTGGGTGAATGGTACATGGCAAACCTGCGGCGCTTGCGCCGAGCGAAGTCAGTAACGCGGCTGCGATGATGAGCGTTTTCATAAGGTGTCCTTTGGAACGTAACGAAGAGGTTTCTGGCGACGATCAAGTCCCCGTTAAGATACGGCCTCCTTGACTTATCGCATATCAATTCGCAATTTTACCCTGTGCGTAGAGTTAGTCGTGTACGTTGCCGCACGGACGACCCTATCTCAATTAAGGCTCAATAGGGCGTTGCGGCGCCAAGCTCCCGGCATTGGAGTCAATCAAGCGACACAAGCGCTGGGACATTCGCATGGAAGCGATTGCGAGTTCGCATCCACTTTCGAGCGCTCAGGATCTGGCCGATGTCGCCGCTTATGTCAGCGCACTGC
>JAYVCW010000554.1:0-16561 GCA_043749775.1 Acidobacteriaceae bacterium
GATGTCGCGAGAGCGAACGGAGCAAGAAAGCAAAGTTTATTCCACAATAGAGTCTGTTCGTTCTGAATAAACTGACAATTGAACCCAATCTTGCCGAGCGTCTCCGTTAGACTTCTCAGCAGCGGCTTCGCGCTCTCGGGGAGATTCAAACGGACGAATGGCGATCGCTGAATAAACTTTCCAGGCCCGCTACGTTCGGCTTCAACCGCTATGGTCGCGGGTAGGACGTGAGCCGCTCCAAACTTATCTCGCAAAACAGCAACATGGTCAATCCCGTTAAGTAATGGAATGATGTAGCGAGGCGCGTGTTTTATCACCTCCAGAGCCGAGCGTAGTTGGTAAGTTTTGGTTGCGATCCACAAGATATCAGCCGGCTCTTCTAGACTCTTAATGGGGTGAGCAGGCGCCGTGATTGAGTCTTGTGCAGGTGGGCGTTGCAATGATAACTCCGGCGGAAAGCTCGCTAACGTTTCAGGTCGGACAATAACCATAACGTCTTCGCCGATCGACGAAAGCGCGGTCGCTATTAGACCACCAATGGCTCCAACTCCCAGGATCACATGTTTCATTCCCAACTCCCGCGATTTCATGCTTTAAAGTTTTTGATGCCGCCAGGTTGGCGCTGAGTCGCTTTACGCTGTAGCCAAAAGTCTGTCACACTGACCATCAAGTCAAGCTTGCTTGCCAGCTAATCACTATATGGGAAAAATTCACATTCTCCCTGAAAGAGTCGCCAATCAGATCGCCGCCGGCGAAGTGGTAGAGCGACCCGCGTCGGTGGTGAAAGAACTTCTGGAGAACTCGCTGGACGCGGGAGCAACACGAATTCGTATTGTGATTGAGGCGGGCGGAAAAAAGCTAATACAGATCACCGATAACGGCTGCGGGATGGTGCGTGACGATGCCATGCTTGCCTTCGAGCGGCACGCCACTTCGAAAATCAAAGATACAGACGACTTGCTTAGAATCGGAACCTTGGGCTTCAGAGGAGAAGCGTTGCCTTCGATTGCCTCGGTCGCTCGTTTTCAGCTGGAAACGCGAGCGCAAGAAGAGGAAGCCGGTACCCTTCTAGAAATCAACGGCGGAAAGATGATTCGGGTGGAAGAGGCCGGATTGCCATTGGGTACCTCGATTACAATCCGCGATCTCTTCTTCAACGTCCCCGCGAGAAAAAAGTTTCTGCGTGCGGAATCGACTGAACTTTCACATATTGCGTCATTGGTTACCCACTACGCGCTCGCTCATCCTGACAAACATTTTGAATTGCATTCTTCTTCCAACGCCTTGCTCGTCGCTCCTCCGGTTGCAAATCATCGAGAGCGTGTCTACCAGGTCTTTGGGCGGGAGACGGTTGATCAATTGATTCCGCTAGCGGCGGAGCAGCCACTGCAGCGTGTGGGCTTGCCGAAACCGCCTTCATGGAAGCTGGCAGAATCGTTCCAACACGCTAAGGCGGAGGCCGCTAAAACGGACTCTGGACGTGAATCGCAGCCAGACGATTTCGGCGACGTTCGCTTGCACGGCTTCGTCTCGAAGCCGGAGATCCAAAAGCTAAATCGCAATTCAATTTTCATTTTTGTAAATGGACGGTTGATTCGCGATCGCCTTATCCAACATGCGATCACCGAGGCTTACCGAAACATATTGCCTTCGACTGTTTATCCCGTCGTGCTGCTTTTTATCGAAATGCCTAACGCCGAAGTTGATGTTAACGTTCATCCCTCGAAGACAGAGGTTAGGTTCCGGCAACAAACAGTGATTCATGATTTTGTTCGCGAATCAGTACGCGCGGCGCTGATGAAAGCGCGACCGGTGCCGCAATTTCTTACGGAAATTCGAGCCCAGGCCACAGCCGCCGCGGGTCTGAGCAGCCCCGCTCCGCGAACGTTTGCACTCGATGACGGCGCTGGCGAACAATCCGCTAGCGGAATTCCGGTCGCGTCAGGTGGATTTGCTTTGCAGCCGCAGAAAATTCCGGCGGCAACCGCGCACTTTGAGTTTGAAGGTGCCATTGCCGTCGATGCAAACGCCGCTGTCTCGCTGGCGCGAGATCCGGGCAACCCAACTTCAGAAATTGACGACCAGTTGATCCCAGATCACGGTTGCGCGCCGGCTATTACCCTTGAGACGCAAGCCCCTCCAACTCTGGAGTCGCTCAACACGTTGCGCCCGCTCGGCCAGATCAGGAATTCATTCATTCTCGCAGTCAACGAAGATGGCCTTTGGATTATCGACCAGCACGTTGCCCATGAACGAATCCTCTTCGAGCGGGTGCTCATGCAGCGGTCAAAACAACAAGTGGAAAGCCAGCGTCTGCTGCTGCCTCTGATCATCGAATTGACCCCTGCGCAGCACGTCATCTTCAGCGAAATTGCGGAAGAATTGTCGCACAATGGCTTTGAAGCGGAACCGTTCGGGGCGCGCAGTGTAGCGGTAAAGCTCGCTCCCGCCGGAGTTGACGCCGCACAGATCGAGCACATGATGAACGAGATCTTCGAGCAGCTCATGCGCGAAGATCAGGCAATTAACATGAATGCAATTCGAACCCGGATCGCGGCGTCAGTCGCATGTCATGCCGCAATCAAAGTAAATATGCCGCTTGAACAAAACAAGATGGAGTGGCTGCTGGCGGAACTGGCGAAGACTGAGCATCCGATGACGTGCCCGCACGGAAGACCAGTGGTGCTGCGATATTCAATGCAGGATATTCAGAAAGCGTTTAAGAGAATCTAGAGACCGCTGTAATTCTCAGGTCTCAACCCCGAAGCATAGGTTAATAGCCCCGCTTACCGCACCGAGCACAGCTGACGGCTGACGACTCATCTATGTTCTAATCGAAACCATGACCGACGCGGAACTCCAGCAGGCACGCATGCAAAGGTGGCATCTCGACGGTCAGCCCGTGCGCACTCTCGAAGACGCACGGTCTTTCATCGAGGCAGTGGGATTTTGTCTAATGTATCCGATGCGCCCAGCGATTCTCGCGCCTACTTTCATCGGAGCATGGGTGGGAGCGGATGAAAATCTACCTGTGAGACAGCATGCTTTTTCCGATAGTCGCGCGAAAGACGCGACTGAATTGATGGTGCGCGTCTTACGAGTGAAGACGGCGTTTGAAGCTCCGTTGTTGGATGAAAACAACGCGTTTCTTTTGGCTGCTTCCGTCTTTCCATTTTTTTATGCCTTGGTTGGCGAGCGCAACCCAAAGCAGCCTCCGGCATCCGGTCCCCGGTCTCCTTACTCGCCGCTGGCTTGCGACGCCTTCGAAATCATTCGCAAGCGGGGTCCAATTTCAAAAACAAAACTTGGAGAGATGCTGGGCGGATCGGTATCGACTGCTGGTCTCGACCGCGGTCTCAACGAACTTTTGGTAAAACTTCGCATTACCCGCGTCGACTATTCTGACGCGGAAGGTTCAGTGTGGGATGAATTGTCGCGCTGGGCGCCAGATGTAGTGCGTGAAGGAGTAAGTCTGTCGCTGCCTGAAGCGCTCTCCGCGTTGGTGTCCAAATATCTAGAATGTGTAATCGCGGCCGATGAAGTTGAAGTAGAAAATTTTCTCGCGCACTTTGTCCCACGCACGCGGGTCAGGGAAGCGATCCACGCGCTGCTTTCCGCTCGCGAGCTTAGTTTTGTGCATGTAGGAAGCAAGTCGCTGCTGCAGATGACCCCCGCAAAGGTTGCATACGTCCCCAAACCTCGTGCTGAGCGCGTCAGGTAGGCTGCGTTGCAGACTTTCTTTTGACAGCCTGTCGAAATCTGGTGAAGGCCGACGAGCACCGTGTACAATCGCTTCGCCAACAATGACAGAGCACGCCAAACGCAAACTTATTATTGCCATAGATGGCCCGGCTGGAGCGGGTAAGAGCACGATTGCCTCCCGCCTTGCCCGCACGCTCGGCTACGTGAATCTAGAGAGCGGCGCAATGTACCGTGCCCTGGCGCTGAAAGCAATCGAGTGGGATGCGTCATTTGACGATGAAGCCGCGCTCCTGAAAATGGCTCAAGATTCGACCATTATCCTGGAGCGGTCAATCGGGGGCAACCGCGTGTTGCTGAATGGCAAAGATATTTCCACTCGCATTCGGGATCGGGACGTCACCGAGGGCGCATCACGCGTTTCCGTACATCCCAAGGTCCGCGAGTGGATGGTGCAGCGGCAACGCGAAATGGGTGTTGGCGGCGGAGTGGTGATGGAAGGCCGAGACATCGGTACAAAAGTTTTTCCGGATGCCGACCTCAAAATTTTTCTCGACGCCGACCCGGTGATTCGCGAGCAACGGAGGCTCGATCAGCAGAAAGTCAAGGGCGTCTCGGCGGAGGCCATGTCGGCAGAACTCCGCGATCGGGATCAACGCGACCGGACACGCGCCGCTTCTCCGCTCGAAGCCGCCCAAGATGCAGTTCTTCTCGACTCGACTAAGCTCAGTGAAGATGAGGTTCTGGGGCGTATTGAAAAGCTCGTAGACGAAAAAATGAAACCGTAACTCAGTTTTGATTCAGCGCCGTCAAGAGGGCTTCTTTGCCTCGTCGCACCTTCCGTCCGCATCGAATTACTCCATTGAGGCATCAACATTCATCATGAAATCGCCATGTGATGAGGGCGTAATCCAAGGTGGAGCGTCGGCGGTCGATTGCCAAGCCAAGTCGAAACCTTGGATTCTGGCCGCCGTCATACTTGGATCGAGTATGGCTTTCATAGACGGCACAGTAGTGAATGTAGCCTTGCCTGCCTTGCAATCGAGTCTTCATGCAACTGTCGTCGGCGTGCAGTGGGTGGTTGAGTCGTATGGCCTTTTCTTGTCGGCGTTAATTCTGGTCGGTGGCGCTCTCGGAGACTCACTCGGCAGGCGATTGGTGTTTCTTGCGGGAGCCGGCTTGTTTGCTGCGGCTTCGATGGGCTGCGGATTGTCTTCAACGATTGGCCAACTGGTCATCTTCCGGTGTGTACAGGGAATTGGCGCGGCGGCGCTCGTTCCGAGCAGCCTTGCGATTATCAGTGCATCCTTCGACGAAAAATCGCGCGGTCAAGCGATTGGCACTTGGTCGGGCTTCACGGCGATTACCACTGCGCTAGGGCCGGTCATAGGTGGATGGCTCATCCAGCATGCTTCATGGCATTGGGTATTCTTTATTAACGTTCCTCTCGCCGCCGCTGTCATTGTGATTTCGTTGCTGCATATTCCCGAGACGCGTTCGCCAATCGCAAAAACAATAGACTGGCTTGGCGCCTTCGCCATCACGATAAGTCTCGCGGGTCTGGCCTATGGATTCATTCAATCAGCCGAGTCAGGTTGGAGAAATCCGCTGGTCATCGCAAGTTTGGTTGCCGGCTTTGTCAGCTTCGCGCTTTTCGTGGTGATCGAGCGACGTGTTTCCGCGCCGATGGTGCCTTTCGAGTTGTTCAATTCGCGCAGCTTCACGGGTGCAAATCTCCTGACCTTGTTGCTCTACGCGGCGCTGTCGGCATTCTTTTTTATGTTTCCGCTGAATTTGATACAGATTCAAAAGTACTCGACCACCGCCACCGGCGCGGCTTCTCTGCCCATGATCGTGCTCATGTTTCTTCTTTCGCGCTGGTCGGGAAATTTAGTCAGGCATTATGGTCCGAAGTTGCCCCTCGTCATCGGACCTATGATCGCCGCGCTTGGCTTTTTGCTGTTTGCGGTGCCCACAGTCGGAGGCAATTACTGGCTGACATTTTTCCCGGCGTTCGTAATTTTAGGATTCGGTATGGCGGTTACGGTGGCACCTCTTACTGTTGTTGTGATGTCGTCCATCGGCAAGGATCGCTCCGGGACTGCATCGGGCATTAACAATGCCGTTTCACGAGTGGCTGGTGTTCTCGCCATCGCGATCCTCGGCGGTGCGATGGTCCAGGCTTTCGGATATGAACTACAAAAATCGCTGGATTCGTTAAAACTGCCTCAATCCGTCATCAGCAACCTTCAATCGAACCGAAATAAGCTAGGGGGACTTGAAATCCCGGAGAGGATGGAAGCTAACGCGGCGGGGGCGGTTGAGGCCGCCATCGTCCATTCTTTTATTTTTGCGTTTCGATGGATGATGGCGATTTGTGCGTGCTTGGCAATTGCCAGCGCGGCAGTCTCCTGGCGAATGATTAGCGCATCAGCGCAAGAGAGCGAGCAAGAACGCGGATTTGTGAAGCGCGCGCCAGCGTTATAAACTGCGCCTATGAAGAAGACAAAAGGGAAAAAGAAGAGAGCAACCAAAAACCCCCGATCCACAAGTCGAAAGACTTCCCCTAAGAAGAAATTGGCGAAGAAAAAAGCAGCCCCTAAAAAGAGACTGGCTTCGAAAAAAGCGGCTCCCATGAAACGGCTACAGTCGAAAAAGACCTCCGTTAAAGCGAAGTCCGTTGCAAAGAAAGCGCAATCCAAAACGCGAAACAAAGCGACGAAGCGTCGATCATTTGAGCGGCAGCCCGTCGAAACCGATGGCCTGGAACAACAGCAGCGAAGATCGCGTTCGGCTGGCCAGTCGGGTGGTTTGCAAGGCTTGTCCGGCGTCGGAAGCGCCGATTCCGAAAGTGTTGACGAACTTGTTGAAGAAGGCAACGCCTTCGAGGCCGATGTCGTCGCCGGAGTCGAGGCCGCCGGCGATTCCCCCGAAGAGGAGGTTCACACCCACGAGGTTCCAGAGGATGATGTTCCCGAAGAATACCTCGATGAGCAGTAGGCGCCTTGCCGCTTCGCGATCTTACCGCTGATCGAGCACTCGATACGGCCCTTCATAGCGGCGCGATTCGTAAAGAGCTCATAAAGAAAATTAGCAATTACTTCCTGAGAATGCCGATACCGAGGTCGCGCAACTGCGCGTCAGCAACCGGAGTCGGCGCTTCCATCATCAAATCTTTAGCGGCGGCGGTTTTGGGGAATGGGATAACCTCGCGCAAGCTGTCTGCTCCGGCTAAGATCATCACGATGCGATCCAGACCCAACGCGATGCCGCCATGCGGAGGCGTGCCGTACTCAAGCGCTTCCAAAAAAAATCCGAAGCGAGCGCGCGCTTCAGCGTCATTCATACCGAGTGCGTGAAAGATTCGACTCTGCACATCCTGGCGGTGAATACGAATTGAGCCGGAGCCAAGCTCCGTTCCGTTGAGTACCACATCGTAAGCCAAGGCGCGAACCATGGCCGGGTCGCTCTCCAGCTTATCCATATCTTCATCGTGCGGAGAAGTGAAGGGATGGTGAGCGGCCATCCAGCGCTTCTCTCCCTCGTCGTATTCGAACATTGGAAAATTTGTGACCCAGAGAAAGCGATAATCACCTTTCTGAAAAAGTTTGTGCCGGTCCGAATATTTCTGAGCGAGCGCGACGCGCAGAATTCCGGCGGAGGCGTAAATTGCTAATTCAGCCGGGGTGACCTTGCGCTTGCTCGCCGGGTGAACGTCGCCCCCGGCAACTTGTTTCGAGCCGACAACAAGAACCAGCAGGTCTTCGGCGGCGGCCTCTGCTTTTGCGCGAACCTTCGCCGCCGCATCCGAAAACTTCGTTTCGATACGTTTGAAATCTTCGAACACGCGTGCGCCACCTTTAGAGACAAAAAGAGGCTTGATGTCGTCGCGCTCTTTGCGTGACAACTCGCCTACATTTGGGATGCGTAGCGCAATCACAGGCAAGTCTTTGTTGATGGCGAGTGTTTCCAAATCTTCCGTGGAAAAGCAATCGGCGACGTCCGTAAATGCGGGAACGCGAAGATCAGGCTTGTCGATCCCGTACTTTCGGATCGCCTCGTCGTAGTCCATGCGCATGAATGGAGTTTTGATTTCATGCCCGGCCGCCTTGAACGCCGCGGTTAAGAAGCCTTCGACCGTCTCCCAAACTTGCTCAGGCTGCGGATAGCTCATTTCCAGATCGATCTGGGTGAATTCGGGCTGGCGGTCGGCGCGCAAATCCTCGTCACGGAAACAACGAACTATCTGAAAATATCTATCGAAGCCCGAAATCATCAAAATTTGCTTGAACAGTTGTGGCGATTGCGGCAGTGCATAAAAAGATCCCGGTTGCACACGACTCGGCACAAGATAATCGCGTGCGCCTTCTGGCGTTGACCGCGTCATGAACGGAGTCTCGATCTCGTAAAATCCCCGCCCCGCAAGATTCTCGCGAATCGCCAGCGCGACTTTATGCCGAAGTTCAATGTTGTGCTGCATCACGTCGCGGCGTAGATCGATGTAACGGTATTTCAGGCGCATTTCTTCGTTCGCTAAAACGGTATCCGACGGCAAGAATGGAAGCGGCTTTGAAACGTTCAAGATGCGCAATTCATCCACAACGAGTTCAACTTCGCCAGTCGGTATATTTTTATTGACCGTGTCGTGATCACGTTGCTTGACCGTCCCACTGGCCGCGATAACGAACTCGTTGCGCAGCACTTCGGCTTTCTGATGCACCGCGGTATTCAGTTCATGGTTGAAGACGACTTGCGTGATGCCGCTACGGTCGCGTAGATCGACGAAAATAATTTGTCCCAAATCGCGACGGCGATTGACCCATCCCATGAGCACAACTTTCTTGCCAGCGTCGGCGAACCTGAGCTCCCCGCACATATGCGTCCGTCGTAGATCACCTAAAAAATCGATCACGTATCAGCCTTGTCTTGCCTGGGCAGGAGAAGCGAAAATTCCCGGCATTGGAATGAAGATTATAAATCGATTGAACTACTTGAGGAGCTTGAGCGATGCCTTCCTTAAGCGAGAGGTTGGTTCTTACTCGAACTTGAAAAGAAAAACATTTCCAAATTATAAATAGATATGGGCGGTATACTTGGCCACGCCCCTTTGTTGAAAATTTTGGAGGAGATAACAAAAATATGAAGAAGCTAATGGCAATCTGTTTCGCAATGGCGATCATGACCTGTGGCATCGCTGTAGCCCAGGACACCATGAAATCCGACACCATGAAGTCCGACAGCAGCATGTCGAAAAAGACTTCAAAAGTAACCGGCAAGATCAGTGAAGATGGCAAGTCGTTCGTCGGCGACAGCGATAGCAAGACCTGGACGATCAGCAACCCGGAAGCAGTAAAGGGGCATGAAGGTCATCACGTCACACTGACGGCCCATGTAGACGCAGACAAGAGCGAAGTCCACGTTATGTCGTTGAAGATGGCGAAGATGGCAAAGTAACGATTGTTCCAATCGTTTCAAAAAAGGGATCGGCCATGTGCCGACCCCTTTTTTATTTTTGCAGGCTCTCTCGACAGTTTGAGCCGGCCGGTGAAGCGCCTCGGCGAATCGATCCGGACTGGATAACAATCAACGGCAGTTGAGTCTTCAGCAATCTTCCGCAGCCGTCACTGCGGCTAATCCAGATCATTCGCACTCCACAGGTTTGGCGTAATCTGTCGAAACTTCAGTTTCCATTGATTGTTGATCTTCGTCCACGTGTCGGTCATGTGCCGATACCGCGGGTGCGTTCCCGGGACGATGAGGTTATAGGCGACGACTGCACTTTCATCGTTCAGTTTGATCGCCTGAAAATCGTAAGCGCGCGGCGAGCGAGCCTCATCAGAATGCGAAAGCTCTACAACTTCGCCGCGATCATAAAAATCCCCGTTCGGGCCAATTCCTCTGAAATCTTCTGCCACTGCCGCTTCTACCGCCGCTGCATCTTTTTTCGATTCCGCCTCTAGAAAATGTTTCTCCTGATCGATGATCTCCTGATCGAACGCCGAGACCGGCTTCGATGAGGGACCTTGAGCCAGCGACGTGCTGACGCAAATTATCGCGGCAAGTATGATTTGGAACGTACGGGACATCAAAGGCCTCCTAATTCAGCTTACATATTCGAACCTAACACTATCGCCGCAAAAGTCGTTCCGCCAGTGCTTCGCGAGCGACAGTCTCTTGAGTTCCCGATGCCAGGTGCTTCACGGCGAAAGCTGCAGCGGCGACTTCATTTTCGCCGACGATAATGAGAAATTTCGCACCGATTTTGTCGGCTGCTTCGAACGATTTCTTCAACCGGAAAGAGTCATCTCCAAGATCGATAACGAGATCGTGCCGTCGTAGTTCGCGCGCAACGATCGCGGCTTCACGATTCATGCCACTCCCCAGCGGGGCAATGTAAGCGTCTGGCTTTCGCGTAACCGACTCGGCAGAAGCGCTCAGCGAAAGCACGAGTCGATCTTCGCCAATGGCGAAGCCTATCCCTGGCGCAGCCGGTCCGCCGAGCGCTTCGGACAGCCCGTCATAGCGGCCGCCGCCCAGAATCGCATTCTGTGCGCCCAAGGATCCGTGGGTAAATTCAAAGGCAGTGCGAGTGTAGTAATCCAAACCGCGTACCAGACGGCGGTTTTCGACAAACGGAATTTGAACCGCGTTTAGAATGGCTTTCACAGCTTCGTAGTGATCGCGGCATTCGTCATCCAGAAACTGATTGACTGTCGGCAGCGTTTCGATGATCGGCTGATCGGCCGGCACCTTGCAGTCAAACACCCGCAGCGGGTTGGTCACAGCGCGGCGCTTGCAGTCGTCGCACATCTGGTCTACCACGGGAGTCAACGCCTGCTTCAGAGCTTCATTGAAACGAGCGCGGTCGGCCGGGCATCCGACAGAATTTAATTCGAGATTCCAATTCGTGATTCCAACGCGATCGAGCAAAGTTGCCAGGAGTTCGAGAATCTCGGCATCGCGTGCCGGCGAAGTGCTGCCTGACGCAGGGGGGCCGATCACTTCGGCGCCGATCTGGTAGAACTGGCGGTAGCGGCCTTTCTGCGGGCGTTCGCGGCGAAACTGGGGGCCGATGTAGAAGAGCTTGCTCAGTCCGCGGTCCCACATTTTGTGTTCGATGTAGGCGCGAACCACTCCCGCGGTATTTTCAGGACGCAGGGTTAGCGACTGGCCTTTATCGCTTCCAGCGCGGCCCCGATCCTCCCAGGTAAACATTTCCTTGACGACAATATCGGTCTCTTCGCCTACGCCTCGCGCGAACAACTCCGTCGATTCGAAAATCGGCGTTCGAATTTCATGGAAGTTATAGGCTCGAAAAACGTCGCGCACCGTCGTTTCGACAAAATTCCAAAGCGCCGTATCCGGCGGAAGCAGATCGCGCGTTCCTCGAGGTGATTTGATCATGATGGCTAATTGGCTTGTTAAGTTTATTAGTTTAACGTTGAAAGTGGATTTGTGGATTTTGCAGCCGGCGTTTACGGGCGTGAACCAGAAGACCCTCCCAACACAATCCTGACGATCCCATACTATGCGTCGCATCCAATTCATTGAGATACACGATCAGGCGTGGTTTCCCGCCTCGATTAGAGACGAGATCACCGACGCGCTGCAATTTGGGTTCAATGTCATTAACGCCTATGCGCCGATAGCACCAATCTTGCGCAATGCGCTTCAATCCGCATGCGGTTCGACAAGCGAAGTAACTGAAGAAGCGACGTCCGTCGTGGATTTGTGCTCGGGCGGCGGCGGTCCCTGGTTTGGCTTGATAAAGAGATTAGATTCGACAGCCTTGAGTGGCGTGCAGCGGCCGCTCCGTATTTGGCTCACCGATAAATATCCGAATGTGACTGGCGCGGAAAATTTGTCGCCGGATTCAACCCCTAATCTCGCAAATCGAATCAGCTTCTACCCCAAGTCGGTGGACGCGATGCGAGTGCCCGCGGAACTAAAGGGCTTTCGAACTATGTTCACTTCTTTTCATCATTTCCCGCCTGCAGGCGCTGCCGCAATCTTGCAGAACGCCGTCGATGCTGGCGAAGGGATTGCCATCTTTGAGGTTACGAACCGATCGCTCTTGGCAATCGCTCGAGTCTTTGCGTGGGCTGCGTTTTTATTTTTCGGAACACCCTGGATTCGTCCATTTCGATGGACTCGCCTGCTGTGGACTTATCTGGTCCCCATCATTCCTATGGTTCTGATACACGACGGGGTGGTCTCTTGCTTGCGGACTTATCGTCCGCCGGAAATGCTTGCCATCGTGGAAACGTTGCATGCGGAAGGCTATGAATGGAAGTCTGGTGAGCATCTGGGTGGCCGCCGGCAGCCGCGCATAACCTACCTGATCGGCTATCAATCGAAAAACAAATGAGAAATATTTGCCGATGCCGGCTGCCGCGGTTATAGGCCCTTCCATTCTAATAGATAAGACTTCGTGTATCCCACATAATTATCGGCGTAACGCAAAATCGTTTCTTCATCGCTCTTGTCTAGCTTGCGGCGCAATCGCCCCGGCGAACCCATCCACAACGAATTAGGCTCAACAACTGTTTTCTCAGGAATCAGAGTGCCGGCAGCGATGATCGATCCCGAGCCGATGACCGCCCCGTTCAGGATGATGCACCCCATCCCAATCAAGCAGCGAGCTTCAATGGTGCATCCGTGCAGAATGGCGCCGTGCCCAACCGTGACGTAGTCGCCGAGGTAGACGCCGTATTGTCCCTTCATGCCGTGCAGCACGCAGTTATCCTGGACGTTGGAATAGTGGCCGACGCGAATCTGGTGCACATCGCCGCGAAGCACGGCGTTCATCCAAATGCTGGAGTGCTCGCCGATAACGACATCGCCTATCAACTGCGCCAAATCGTCGATGTAGCATGTCTCTGAGAATTGGGGAGTAACGCCTTTGTAAGATCGAATCATGGGTTTTAGATGCGGCTACGGCCGCAGAGTAGCCAACATATCACGGTGCTATTCCGCGAGTCAGCGAATGCGCCAGTCGAAATATAACCATACGATTCCATTGTAAAATTCGCCGTAGGTGGGAATGGTGGGATTATGAAGATTCGTTTCGTTGTTGTCGCGCTGCTTATCGTTCGGTTGCTTCCGAACCTGGTTGCCCAGACGCCGGCCCCAGATCCTGAACCGGGCTTAGCTAAATTCTTTACCGCGTACTTTGAGGAGAAGCTGCGTGACGAGCCCGAATTTGCGACGACTGTGGGGCGCCATGAGTACGACGACCGCTGGGCTGATGTCTCCCAGCACGGTTTAGAGTCGCACCGCGCCCACCTTGCGGCAAGGCTGGAAGAACTCCAGAAACTTCCCATCGAACGTCTTTCCCCGCAAGATCAGCTGAGCGTGAAGTTACTGAGCTACGACCTTCGCACGCAGCTGGATTCTTTCGACGTCGACACCTATCTCATTCGCGTGGGCCAACTTTTCGGTTTCCACAATCGAATCTACCTGACCGTCGACCGGATGCCCAGCTTCACGGTGCACGATTGCGAAAACATTATTGCGCGAATTCGCGCCGCTCCCACGAATGTCGATCAGAACATCGCCATTCTCAATGACGCGATTGTTCGCGGCTTGACGCAACCGAAGATTGTCGCCGATCTCGTTATCGAACAGTTGACTTCGCAGGTGGCTCAAGATGCCGACAAGACTCCGCTGCTCGAGTTTCTCCACAAAATGCCACCGAATATCAGTGAGACAGATAAGGAGCGTCTTCGCAAAGATGCGACCGAGGCGTTCGAAAAGAACTTCCGTCCTTCGTGGCGCAAGCTGCTCGCTTATATGCAAACTACCTATCTACCTAAAGTGCGGCAGCAGATCGGAGTTACGAGTCTCCCCGACGGCGCTAAGATTTATTCCGTTTTGATTCGCCGGTTGACTACCACTCAAGCGACGCCGGAGGAAATCCATCGCATTGGTCTCGCCGAAGTTGATCGCATCGAGAAGCAGATGCTAACAATCGCCCGCGAAACAGGCTTTCGCGGCTCGGTGAGCGAACTCGAATTGAAGCTTGCCGACATGCCGGAGCAGCGCTTCCATTCGAAAGAAGAGATGCTGATCTACTGCCGCAACGCTGCCAAGATCATAGAGCCTGAATTGCCTAAACAGTTCAAACACATTCCGATGATGCTCTACGGAATTCGCGCCATCCCGGAAGATCGCGAGCAGGCTACCGCTTCAAACGCGCAAGCACCCATGCCCGATGGCAGCGCTCCGGGCTGGTTCAATTTGCGCGCCTATGAACCCGAGAAGCAAGTGAAATACGACAAGGAATCGCTGGTACTGCATGAGGCTGTTCCTGGTCACATCTTCCAAGGGTCGCTCGCGCGGTCGCTGAAAGATTTGCCGGAGTTTCGCAAGTTTTACGGCAATAGCGCTTACGCCGAAGGCTGGGCACTGTATGTCGAATCGCTCGGTACACAGCTTGGAGTTTATAAAGATCCCTACAGCCGTTTCGGACAGTTGGCGAGCGAGCGCTTTCGCGCGGCACGGCTAGTGATCGACACGGGATTGCATTCGATGGGCTGGACGCGCGAACAGGCGCAGGAATATTTGAAGGCCCATGCTCCGACTCAAGCACAGTCCGAGGTCGATCGCTACATAAGTTGGCCGGGGCAGGCGCTCTCTTACAAGATGGGACAACTTAAGATCGTCGGGTTACGCCACAAGGCGGAGGAAAAATTGGGGCCTAAGTTTGACGTGCGAGACTTTCATGACGCGGTTTTGCGTAATGGCTCATTGCCGCTTGAGTTGTTGGATCAGGAAGTTCAAAAATATGTAGCCAGTGGGAAATGAGAGACTTCCCCGTGGGCCTGATTCTCGTCTAAGTATGATTCTCGCCTAAGCGATGATTTTTATGATTACTACGGGCACCCTTACCAGCTGGACTGGATTGCAGTAAACTGCGCTCATGCCGAGCGCCCCGTCACGAGCCATACGCATCTTTCGATTTTCTGGAATCGATGTATTTCTGCATTGGTCATGGTTTCTGGTCGGGGCCTACGAAATCCAGAATCGCGCGGGCCGATATTCGTCGATCACCTGGAACATCATTGAATATCTGGCACTGTTCCTGATCGTCACCATGCACGAGTTTGGTCACGCGTTGGCCTGCCGCCAGGTCGGCGGGAAAGCGGATCGGATTGTGTTGTGGCCTCTCGGCGGCGTCGCTTATGTGGACCCTCCGCCGCGACCCGGTGCGACGCTGTGGAGCATCGCTGCAGGACCGCTGGTCAATGTCGGTTTGATGCCGATTTTTTATTTCTTTTTTCGCTATGGCCACTCGCATGGATGGGCGCAATCCATGCCCGACGTTTATCATCTGATTACCGCGTTATTGACGATTGACATCGTCCTTCTCGTCTTCAATATTCTGCCGATTTATCCATTGGATGGCGGGCAGATTCTCCGGTCTCTGCTCTGGTTTGTCATCGGTCGGGCGCGAAGTTTGATGGTGGCGACCATCCTCGGCATGGTAGGGGTCGTCGCTTTTATCGGCCTCGCGATCTGGATGCGGTCAATTTGGTACATTGCGATGGCGGGCTTCATGCTGATGAATTGCTGGAGTGGCTTGAAGCACGCGCAAGCACTTCTCAAAGTGGCAAAGTTGCCGCGGCGCGAAGGCTTCAATTGTCCGAGTTGCAAATCTTCACCTCCCGTTGGGCAGTACTGGAGATGCGCGAAGTGCCAGCAACCGTTCGACACCTTTGCAACCCAGGGAGTCTGTCCACATTGCGCTGCGCGATTTGAGACCACGAGATGCATTGATTGCGGAACGTCAAATCCCATCGCGCAATGGGCCGGATATCATTTGACGCCAGCCGGGGTTTAAGGTGGGCTTCTAGCGGAATCACGATTCGATCATGGTGATTGCCCGCACACTTTGCCTCAGTCGAAGCAGAACTGCCGCGAGCAGGCCCGCCGCCGACAGCCAGAGAACGAGCGCGACATTCACTAACCATCCCGGAACCGCCCCCACGCGTTGCAACAAAAACGGCAAGAAGTTCCACGTCGTGATGTGGACGTAGTCCCACGCATCTTCACGCATGGAATCGTTAACCAACCCCCACGCATTCATCTTGCCTAAGGCAAAGGCAAGAATATTCTTGAAGCGCAGGGCAATGACGAACGTGGGATGCCCGAGCGTTTCCATCTGATAGATTTCGAGCGGAAGCCAGATGGCGAGCGAAGCCAGTTGTACCAACATGCTGATGACGATCAGAAGACAGCCGACGACCCAAATCGCTTTGCCGAGCACGTGACGAAACCGCAGCAGAATTGGCACGGCGAGCATTGCCACCATCTCTACCGCGGTTGAAATATAGCGATCTCCCCAAGCGAAATCGCCCGCCCAGTAAACGTATCGCGCGTAGAAGCAGATGTAGGCGAACAGTAGCAAGAGAGAAGTCATTCCGTAAGCGCGCGCGGCTGGAGTGAGACGCTTCCAGGTAAAAGCGAGCAGAAAGGTGGCGAGAGGCAGAAGCGGGTCAAAGAGGAAGATCGACTTCTCCGGCTGGAGAAGTGGCCCGAAAAAGCCCGCCGAAAAAAGTCCGTTCCAGGGAAAATTCGCCGGCAGCGAAGGGTCGCGCCGGCGATACTCGAGCGCAAAATAATAAACATAGGTGTTCGTGAACGAACCAAAGCGGAAGAACTGGTAGGCACGGTCGATGAGAAGGAAAAATATGTAGACGGGGGCGGCGATTTTTGAATACTCGAAAATGCGCTGTAGAAAATGGCGGCCGCGGTCGCCCTCCCACCAAATCACCAGAAACACGAGAGCCGCCGCCGCTACCAAATCAAGGATAGTGGTAAGACGCGTCAACAAATTGAGACCAAGAGCGCACGAGCCGAT
>JAYVCW010000555.1:0-3790 GCA_043749775.1 Acidobacteriaceae bacterium
TTTAGCGGTCTCGTGTGCCGGCTCATGTTGTGCAGCTTTATGTTGTGCGGCCTCATGTAAAGACATGCGCTGAGTTCAAGATTGTGTCAGCACTTTGTACGGTTTTCGCCAGGTTGGGGCAGATTGGATTTCATAAGACATGGCAGCACCAAAAATTATCGTCGTAGGGGGCGGACTGGCAGGGCTCGCAGCCGTCATTAAGATCGCCGAGATGGGCGGCGAGGTTGATCTATTTTCCATCGTCCCGGTGAAGCGTTCGCACTCGGTATGCGCGCAGGGCGGCATCAATGCGGCGAAAAATCTTAAGGGTGAAGGCGATTCCACCTTCAAGCATTTCGACGACACCATTTACGGCGGTGATTTCCTCGCAAACCAGCCGCCGGTGAAGGCCATGTGCGATGCCGCCCCCGGCATTATCGATCTTCTCGATCGCATGGGCGTTCCCTTCAATCGCACGCCGGAGGGACTGCTCGACTTCCGTCGCTTCGGCGGCACCCTATACAACCGCACCGCTTTTGCCGGAGCCACAACCGGGCAGCAACTTCTTTATGCGCTCGATGAACAGGTGCGGCGCTACGAATCTGAAGGCAAGGTCAAGAAATACGAGCATTGGGAATTCCTTTCCGCAGTGCTCGATGGAACCCGCACCTGCCGCGGCATCTGTGCGATGGACCTGCGCACCATGGAAGTTCGCACCTTTCCCGCCGACGCGATCATCATTGCTACCGGCGGATGCGGCGCTATCTTCGGGAAATCGACAAATTCAGTCGTATGCACGGGCTCGGCCCAATCGGCGCTCTACCAGCAGGGCGCCTATTACGCGAACGGGGAGTTCATCCAGGTTCATCCCACCTGCATTCCGGGAGAAGACAAACTTCGCCTGATGTCGGAATCGGCACGTGGAGAGGGCGGACGCGTGTGGGTTCCGAAAACGCAAGGCGACAAGCGCGATCCGAAATCGATTCCGCACGGCGATCGCTGGTACTTTCTTGAGGAGTGGTATCCGAAATACTGTAATCTCGTGCCCCGCGACGTCGCCACGCGAGCGATCTTCAAAGTCGTCTACGAACACAATCTCGGGATCGACGGCAAGCCGATGGTTTATCTCGACCTCACCCATATCGATCGCAAGACTCTCGACCGCAAGCTCGAAGGTATCTTGGAAATCTACGAAAAGTTTGTCGGCGACGACCCGCGCGATACGCCGATGAAAATTTTTCCGGGCATGCACTACACGATGGGCGGGCTGTGGGTTGACTATAAGCAAGCGACCAACGTTCCCGGAATTTTCGCTGCCGGAGAAGCGGAGTATCAATATCACGGAGCGAATCGCCTGGGCGCAAACTCGCTCGTATCGTGCATCTTCGGGGGCTTCACCTCCGGCCCGAACGCGGTGGAATATGCGAAGAGCTTGCAAGCCGTTCCCAGCAATGGCCATTTCGACGCCGAGCGCAAACGCCAGCAGGACATCAACTCGCGTCTTATGAAAGCCGACGGCACCGAGAATCCATTTCTGCTATGGCGTGAACTCGGGGCCATGATGACGGAAAATTGCACCGTTATCCGTTATAGCAAGAAGTGCGAAGAGACCGACGGTAAGCTCGTCGACATGCTGCATCGCTTCGACAAGATTAATCTGAGCGACCGCTCGCAGTGGGCTAACACCACCATCGCCTTCGCGCGCCAGCTCTACAACATGCTGCAACTCTCTCGCGTCATAGCCCAGGGTGCAGCGATGCGCGACGAATCTCGCGGCTCGCATTACAAGCCGGACTTCCCTGAACGCGACGACAAGAATTGGATGAAGACAACGAAAGCAACCTTCGCACCTGACCTTGACGAACCGAAATTCGAATTCGAGCCGGTCGATGCGAGCCTCATCCCACCGCGGCCGAGGAAGTATTGAGAAAGGCTTTTGAGAAAGGTTTTCAGGATAGGTGCCGGGAATGAGTCTCGACAAAAGTTCAGAAAAACGGTTTATATAAGACAGCTCATGGCAAACGATAAATCAGTAATCATAAAAATTAAACGTCAGCCCACTCCCGACGCGAAGGCGTCATGGGAAGAGTTTGAGATTCCGTACAAGCCGAACATGAACATCACGTCGGCTCTGATGGAGATCGCCGCCAACCCTGTCACTCGCAGCGGCAAGCAAACCACTCCGATCACTTATGACGCGAACTGTCTGGAGGAGATCTGCGGATCTTGCGCCATGCTCATCAACGGGCGCGCCCGCATGGCGTGCTCGGCCTTGCTCGACAATCTTGAGAAGCCGATCAAGCTCGAGCCATTTTCCAAATTTCCTGTGGTGCGTGACCTGTCGGTCGATCGCAGCCTGCTCTTCGAGAATTTGAAAAAGGTCAAAGCCTGGGTGCCGGTTGATGGCAGCTACGACCTTGGCCCGGGACCGCGCGTCACCATGCAGCAGCAGGAGCAGTCCTATCCCCTCTCGAATTGCATTTCATGTTGTTGCTGCATGGAGGCGTGCCCGCAATTCAACGACGACACCGGATTCGTCGGGGCTGCGGCTATTTCGCAGGTAAGATTATTTAACACGCATCCAACTGGACAGGCTTTAAAGCGCGAGCGTCTCTCCGCCCTGATGGGCGATGGCGGAATTCAGGAATGCGGATACGCGCAGAATTGCGTAGAAATTTGTCCGAAGGAAATTCCGCTCACTACATCGATTGCGGAAGTTGGCGGGCAGGTCATGAAGCAGGCGCTTGGCGACCTGTTTCGCAAATAGTCACAGTCGTTTCGCTCGAAAATGTAGAGATTTGATCTTGCCGATCCAGTCGCTCGGCACGTAAAATCAGCGACTTCGGAGCGTAGTAACTATCGGTAAGTCCCTTAAGTAACGGCGCTTACGGCGATTTCTTTCAGTAAATTCTATAAGGCTGAACTACAATCAAAGAGAATTCAAAAATATATTTATGATTCACCGGCCCCATCGAGATAGCGGTTTAGCAAGCAGAACATCCTCTCTGGCGTTGCTTGCTTGTTTTATCTTGATCGGTTCATCGGGCAATGCATTTGCTGTTCGGCGTTCCCATCGTCACAGATTCTTGCACATCCTGCATTTGAGCAGTCTTGGCCGGCTCTTGTGGAATCCGATGTTTCGACCTTCGCACGATTCGCTGATTCGACAGAATGAAGAAGTCGACCGACTGGAACTGCCGCGCATCGCGGACGACATCGAACTTGAACAGTTGAAAGCGTCGCACGATCTCGTTCCCATTGCAGAAAGTGAAGGGCTGCACTTCGACCGGCGTCTGGAGCCGTCGCGCAGGTACTGCCGTCCGTGGACGCGAGACTTTGTCCAGGATCTGTCAGCCGTCTACTACCATCAGTTCCACGAGAAAATTCAGGTCAATTCTGCTGTTCGCACGGTCAAGATTCAGAAGAAACTTCGCCGCCACAATCGCAACGCCGCTCCCATTGAAGGGGATACTGCGTCATCGCATCTAGCTGGCATCACGGTTGACCTGCAGCGACGGGGCATGACAAAAGGGCAAATTCACTTCGTCGAGTATTACCTCTTTTACTTGAACGCCTTGGGATTAGTTGAGCCCGAAGAAGAGCGCCACCAATGGGTTTTCCACATCATGGTGTCGGATCGCTACAGCGGATGGCGTCAGACACAAACTGCATTCTCGGCGATCATTCCCGCGGAAGTGCCGGTGCGGGCGCCGGGCACGGTCGTGAGCTCCGTTAGCCCCACCGAGTAATTTTCACTGCGAGATCAATCTAAAATCCTGATAGATGATCGTTTTCATGGCTGGACTTCCCG
>JAYVCW010000556.1:0-41194 GCA_043749775.1 Acidobacteriaceae bacterium
TAATCTTCTGGATAGTCTAACCACTGAGCATTCTTGCGCCCTGGGACGATTGGGGCAGAAATCCGCGGGTAGTTACCAAAGCGTGTCGGAGGTCGAAGGTGAAGCTGAAATTAGTGGTCGCATTGCTTATGATCACGGCGATGGCTAGCGCCGCTCAAACCAAAGCAATTCAAAGCTCCGCAGAAACGCCGAAAGGCATCGACATTCCATACGAGCGCTTCGTGCTCGACAACGGCTTGACTGTAATCGTTCACGAAGACCATAAAGCCCCGATCGTTGCCATCAACACCTGGTATCACGTCGGCTCCAAGAATGAGAAGCCGGGCAAGACCGGGTTCGCTCACCTTTTCGAGCACCTCATGTTTGGCGGCAGCGAGCACGCGCCCGGCCGTTACATTGACGGCATGGAGCGAATCGGCGCTACTGATCTTAATGGAACGACCAATCCCGATCGCACCAATTACTTTGAGAATGTCCCGACATCCGCCGTCGATTTCACGCTGTGGATGGAATCGGACCGCATGGGCCATCTTCTTGGAGCACTCGATCAGAAGACGCTCGACCTGCAGCGCGGCGTCGTGCAAAACGAAAAACGGCAAGGGGAAAATCAGCCCTATGGCGTAACCCGCCAGTTGATTACCCAAAACACTTATCCCGCAGGCCATCCCTACTCCTGGACAACGATTGGCGAGATGGCGGACCTCGACGCCGCTTCGATGACCGACGTCAAGGAATGGTTCAAGACTTATTACGGGCCTTCGAATGTAGTGATCGTGCTGGCCGGCGATATCGATGTGAAAACAGCCCGCGAGAAAGTGACGAAGTATTTTGGGGATATCCCTGCGGGGCCTCCGGTGGCACATCAGGAAAAGTGGATTGCAAAGATGACAGGAACGCACCGGCAGATTGTGCAGGATCGCGTTCCCCAGGCGCGCATTTACAAGCTATGGAATATTCCTGAATATGGCACCGCCGATGCGGATTATCTGGATCTGGTAAGCGATTGCTTAAGCGCCGGCAAATCGTCGCGCTTTTATAAGCGCCTGGTCTACGAAGATCAGATTGCGACTGAAGCCTCTGCGACCGTTGACCTTCGGGAAATCGGTGGGCAGTTCGTGATTCGCGCCACCGCGAGGCCAAAGCAGGATGTTGTAGCTATCGAAAAAGCATTGGATGAGGAGCTCGCTCGTTTCATGAAGAGCGGGCCGACGCCGGAGGAAATGCAGCGCGTCAAGACGCAACACCAGGCAAACTTTATTCGTGGAGTCGAACGCATTGGAGGCTTCGGCGGAAAATCTGACCGGCTCGCGCAAAGCCAGGTGTTTCTTGGGAGTCCGGATGCTTACAAGATCTCCTTGGAACGGGTTCGCCACGCTACTGCCGAAGATTTGAGGTTGGCAGCTCAGCACTGGCTCTCGGATGGCGTTTACACTCTCGAGGTCGATCCATTTCCAGAATACACTGCCGCAGCCGCCGTGGATCGCAGCAAAGCGCCAGAGGCGGGAACGCCTCCTGCGCTGAAGATGCCGAAAATCGAGCGGGCTACTCTGTCAAACGGGCTCAAGATTCTTCTTGCCGAGCGGCACGAAGTTCCGTTGGTAGATTTCACCCTGGCTTCGGACGCTGGCTTCGCTTCAGATGCCTCGACCTCGCCCGGCACGTCAAATCTTGCTATGTTGGCGCTAACCGATGGAACGCGTACTCGCGATGCTCTGAAAATCAGCGACGAACTCGATTCCCTTGGCGCGATTCTTAAGGGAACATCGAATCTCGATCTCTCTTTCCTCAGCCTTTCCGCACTCACGTCCAAACTTGATCCCTCGCTCGAATTATTTGCCGATGTCATCCTGCATCCGTCATTCCCCGAAAAAGATGTAAAGCGCGAACAGAAGTTGGCTCTTGCCGGAATTGATCGCGAGCAGAACACTCCCACTCTTCTGGCGATGCGCATTGTGCCCGGGTTGCTTTACGGGAGTGGCCATCCCTACGCAAATCCGCTGACCGGGTCGGGAACAAAAGAAAGCGTGGCGAAGCTGACGCGGGCAGACCTGGTCAAGTTTCACGAGAACTGGCTGCGGCCGGCCAACTCCACCATGGTGATTGTGGGAGACACAACCATGGCAGAGATCACACCGAAACTGGAGAAGCTTCTTGGTGGCTGGAAGAACGGAAATCCTCCGGTAAAAGATTTGAAGACTGTGGCTGTGGCCGAGAAGCCCGTTGTCTATCTGATCGACAAACCGGGAGCGCAGCAATCTGTGTTGGTTGCAGCCGTCGTAGCCCCGCCGCGCGCAAACCCCCAGGAGATTGCGATTGAAGCAATGAATAACGCGCTTGGCGGCATGTTTGGAGCGCGTTTGAATATGAATCTCCGTGAGGAGAAACACTGGACGTATGGTGCGAGAACGGTGCTCCGCGATGCGCGATCGCAGCGTCCGTTTTACGCGATTGCCCCGGTGCAGACGGATAAGACCAAGGAAGCGTTATTTGAGATAGAGAAGGAATTTCGCGGAATCGTAGGCGACAAACTCATCAGTGCCGAGGAATTGTCGAAAATTCAAGCCAACGAAATTCTTAAGCTGCCGGGATCTCGCGAAACGCTGGAATCGTTGACGCAAGCACTCGTGGACCTCGTGCAGTTCGGCCTTCCCGACGATTATTACGACACCTATGCCGGAAAAGTACGAGCCCTCAAGATTGACGACGTGAATGCGGCGGCAAAAGATGTAATACGGCCCGACAATTTGATTTGGATCGTGATCGGCGACCGGTCAAAGATCGAAACCGGAGTTCGCGAACTGAACCTCGGTGATTTCAAATTGATGGACATCGACGGCAAGGTCCACTAGATCTGACGGCCGGTAATGAAGCGCTCGAAGATCAGTTTTTGGCTTCCGGGCGGAGTGAACTCTTCAGTGGCGCGGTAGCGCGAACCGTAGTTCCTTCCTCATTGGCCTCTACGCTGAAGTCTCCGCCAATCTTCCTCATTCGTTCGCTCATGCCCATCATTCCAACGCCGGGCCTGAAGGCCTTTCCAAGTGGCTGATCGGGAGATCGCTTGCCCGTGTCGATGATCTCCACATGAACTTGATCTGGCGAGGAGAGCAGGCGTATGACGGCGGTCGTGCTCTTCGAATGGCGATGGATATTCGTCAATGACTCTTGCACGACGCGAAAGAGTGCAATTTCCAGCTCAGGAGGAAGACGGTGTATCTCCGGACTCACTTCTAACTCGACCTTGATACCGCTGCGAAGGGCAAATCCCTCGGTGTACCAACTCAATGCGGATTGCAATCCAGTCTCGTCAAGAAGTGGCGGATGGAGCAGGTAAGACATCGTGCGAAGCTGACGGCTCATCTCTTCGGTGAGACCAAGACTGTCGGCCACCAAGCTTTTTGTCTCCTGGTCGACACCGTCGGTCTTGGCAGACACAATGTCCAGATTAATTTTCATTGCGGCCAGCATCTGGCCGGTGCTGTCGTGCAGCTCGCGGGCCAGCCGTCGACGCTCGTCATCCTGAGATTTCAAGAGGCGCCCGGTCAACTCGCGGATTTCTTCGGTCTTGGCGGCGAGTTCAGCGGTTCGCTGCTGGACGCGGTGCTCAAGTTCGTCGTGCGCTTTTTTCAACTCTAATCTTGCTCGTTCCGCCTGGACACTCTGCAACCGCGCCTCGCGTTCGGCCTGCTTCATGCGAAGTAAAGCACCCACCGTCGCCAGCAACTCATTGCCGGAGATGGGCTCGGCAAGGTAGGCGTCCGCCCCGCCTTCAAGGCCGCGAACCCGGTGCTCGGCATCCACGAAGGTGGCCGAGATATGCAGAATCGGAATGTGAGCGGTGAGCGGATTCGATTTTAGACGCCGGCAAACTTCAAAGCCGTCGAAGTCGGGGAGATTGAGGTCGAGCGTGATGAGATCCGGCAGTTGATCGGCGAGGCGCAAAGCTTCTGATCCGCTCCGGGCTTCAGTTACGGTATAACCCCCGCTTCGCAGCGTTCGGCTCAATGTATAGCGCAGCGCGTCATTATCATCGACGGTGAGGATGGTCGTGTTCTGCGGAATTGATGCCTTTTGATTCATCCGATGGGTATAACTAATATTCCTGTTCTAAGCGCGCACTTCGTGTGTAACGTGAATGCCAAATGGCAGGCCCGCACGCGATAGGGCTTCGGCAATCCGGGCCTCAGCGATTTCACGCGATCCCGTTTCCTTAGGCACGATATCAACCGCAGCCTTTAACTGTTCTTTTTCTTCTTCTCGCAAGTCTTGGGAAGTATGAATAATGACCGGAATCTGCCGGGTTTCAGAGTCTTTCTTGAGGATATCAAGGACCTCAAAGCCGCTCAAATCCGGCATAGAAAGGTCGAGCACGATCACCCTTGGCATAATTTCCTTCGCCATTCGAAGGCCTTCTTTGCCGCCGCTCGCCTCAAGCAGACGGTACCCGCTGTTGGCGAGTGCTCCCTTCAGCAGATATCTCGACACCTCATCGTCATCGATAATCAGGACATGTTCGCTGGTGCGCTTGAGGGTGCTTTGCAACTGCTGCAAGAGCCATCCGCGATCGATCGGCTTCGAGTGGAATGCAGTGGCTCCAAGTTGAAGCGCCTTTTGCTGATTCTCCACTACGGTCACGACCAGAACTGGAATATCTTTGGTAGAGGGATCGTTTTTCAGATCCTGGAGCAGATTCCAGGAGTGCTCGCCTTGCAGCAGCACGTCGAGGATGATCGCTACCGGCTTGAATTCCTGCAAGGCTCGCCGGGCTTCTTTCAGATCGCGCGCCGGGACAACTTGAAAGTCAGTTTCCTGCAGATATTTTTCATAGATGAAGAGGGCCTCCCGATTATCTTCGACGACCAGCACTGGAAACTTAGAAACGTCCAGTTCGCGATGCACGTCGGGAACATAAACAGCGTCAATTTCTCCATGGAATCGCACGGGGACGGAAACAAAAAACGTAGAGCCAATTCCGACTTCGCTTTTCACATAAACATTCCCGCCGAGCAACTGCGCCAGTTTGCGCGAGAGCGGAAGACCCAGGCCGGTTCCCTTCGCCATTTTTTGCAGCTTGCCTTCGACCTGCGTCCACTCCTCGAAAATCCGCTCTTGATTTTCTTCGCTGATTCCAATTCCGGTATCAGCCACGGCGAAGACTACAGTGTTGTCGTGACTGGTACGGGCCGAGACACGAACTTCGCCGCGCTCGGTAAACTTCAGCGCGTTAGAAATAAAATTGCGAAGAATCTGGGATACTTTCCCTTCATCGTTGAACAACTCGGGAATTTCGGCCGGTTCGTCGAAGACCAGCGACACCGACGAATTCTGCGACAAGAGAGGCCGCAACATGCCGCGCAGAGCGGCAAATAGAGTTTCAACGCTAAATGGTGCGGGGCGGATCGTGACTTTGCCTGCTTCCACTTTTGCCAGGTCAAGCAGGTCGTTCACGAGATCCGTGAGGTCCTGGGCTGAGCGGCGAATAAAGTTGACTTGCTTTTCCTGCTCGGGAGTTAAATCGCCGTCCATGCGATCGAGCAAAATCTGGCTGAGCGCGAGCACCGAATTGAGCGGCGTCCTGAACTCGTGACTCATATTGGAAAGGAAGTGAGTCTTCAACTCCGAAGCGCGCTGCAAGAAGTCAGCTTTGTCGTTGAGCTCCGCATACAAGGCGACTACGCCGCGATTGGTTTCATCGAGCTCCCGATTCAGCTGCGCGAGTTCGTTTTGACGGGCGCGTAGTTCTTCGAGCGTGCGCATCAGCTCTTTATTCTGGTGTTCCAGCTCTTCATAGGGATTTTCCGAACGCTTGCGTTCGATTGTGCCCATGAATGCGTTCAGCTCCGCGTCGTTGATCTTTGAGAACCTTGGAGGTATCCCTTTTCCGAGGGTGACCACCGTGCCTTGGCCGGCCGCGCTCTCCACTTCAAAGCTGTCCATCAGACGCTTGGCTCCGATCATGCCAACGCCCATGCCGGTCTTGGAGACATACTTGCCGCCAAGAATTTCATCGAGATTCGGGATGCCTCGTCCCTTGTCTCGAATGGTGACAAAAAACATTTTCTCGGCGCCGTTGTGGTATTTAAACTCCACCAATCCGCCGCCGGCGTAATCGAAGCAGTTGCGGGCAATTTCGGAAACGGCAGTGGCAATACGGGTTTGGTCTTGCACGTCGAACTTAAGGAACGCGGCGATGGAGCGAGCACGCTGTCGAGCGAGCACGACATCGTGCTCGAAACGAATCTCCATGGTAATGAGTTTCAGTTGCATGGACCGCCCGCATCCTCGCGATTCTTTGCGACCAGTACCGTCACATCATCCCGTTCCCGCGAAAAATCACGGAACAGCAACCCTGCCATCAGCGCGGGATGCCTGCTCCAAATCCCTGGATAAGGCTTGAAATCCCAGCGTGTATTCAGGCCGTCAGAGTGCATGATCAACATGCTTTCCTTTGCCCATGGGAAGGTGAATTCCTGAACCTTGTGAAGTTGATGGCCTACGGTGCCGTTGTGCGAAGCCATTCCGCGGCTGGTACCGGGGGCGACGATTGATGCCGCAATATTTCCGACTCCGGCGAATTTCAGGATGCCGCGTTCGACGTTGAGCGAAGCGACGGCCATGGCGGCGCCTCGAGTTTTTTTGAGTGCGTCGTGTGCATCCTGCAAAATAACCGCGGGCGAGTCGGTTCGGGATGCCGAAAAAACTCGTTCGGCCTCACGGGCCGCTTCCGCCGCAAGAATGCCGTGTCCCAAGCCATCGACGATCATAAGCAAGACAGACTCAGCTGTTTCTTTCGCCCCCCATCCATCTCCGCAAACTTCCTCGCCCCTGATCGGAATCGACACCACGCCGACTTTGAGTCCTGAGGCGTGCTTCGAAATCTTGTTGCTCGACCACACTTCAGCGAGCACCGCCGTACCCGCCCCGGGAACGGTATAGATATCAAATACGTCTGAGAGTCGCTTAATCGCGCCGAGGCCGTTTCCGGCGGTTCCCGCGGTCGAGTGGCCATCTTCAAGCGCGGCCGTGAGATCTTTTATTCCCGCACCTCTATCCAAAGCCATCACTCGAACACCGCTGTTGCCCTGGCTCCCGAACGATTCGAGGATCACCGTGCCGGAACCGGCATGCTTGACGATGTTGGAAACGATCTCGGTGACAACAATCGCCAGCGCTCCGCGAGGACGTTCCTCGAAGTTAAGTTGCTCTGAGTAGACTGCCGCATGGCGTCGAGCCTCTCCGGCGTGACTGGCATCACTGACTTGAATGATCATCGCTCAGCGGTACTACTTCCATCTCGTGATTATGACTTTCGTGCCTTCGCCGACTTTGGACTCTATTGCGAACTCGTTGACCAGGCGTTTGGTCCCGCCTAAGCCTAGCCCAAGACCGGAGCCGGTTGTGAAACCATCCCGAAGTGCTAGTTGGATGTCAGGAATGCCCGGGCCGTTGTCACTGAACGTAAGACGGACTCCCAGGCGCGGGCCGTTCAGGCTTTCCAGTTGCATCGCGCCACCCCCACCATAGATGAGCGTGTTTCGCGCCAGTTCGCTGGCCGCAGTGACAACCTTGGTCTGATCGACAAGCGACAGACCAATCTGCGCGGCGGTTTCGCGCACCCGGCGGCGCACGAAAACAATATCTGGCTCCGATGTGACGGGAATCGTCTCGCTAGAAATTACTGCCATGGCGGCTTCCCTTGTGGCCGTTGACCGACTCCCGCAGCAATTCCATCCCGGCGTCTACATGGAGTGCGGTGCGTACTCCGGGCAGAGACATTCCTAGTTCGACCAAGGTAATGGCAACGGCCGGCTGCATTCCGACGACAACCGTTTGCGCATCGAGCACCCGAGACATGGCCGCGATGTTGCCCAGCATTCGGCCAATGAATGAGTCCACGATCTCAAGCGATGAGATGTCGATCAGGACTCCCCGAGCGCTCGTCGCGCTGATTTTCTGGGTGAGGTCATCCTGCAGAGCCATTGCCAGCCTGTCATGCATGTCAACTTGAATGGTGACAAGCAGAAAGTCTCCCATTCGCAGAATCGGTATCTTTTCCAAGGGTTATCCTATGCCGTCTTTTGAGCTGTATGGCTCGATGTGTGTGCTAATGACAATCCCGTTCGCTGTAGCGCGAGGCGGAATGCGTCGGAGAGCGTGGCCTTGGTGGTGACATCCAAGAGATTGATTCCAAGATGCACGATGGTCTGCGCGATTTGCGGCCGAACGCCACTAATGATGCAGTCCGCGCCCATCAGGCGGGCAGCGGTCACGGTCTTCAAAAGATGCTGCGCGACGACTGTATCGACCGTAGGCACGCCCGTGATATCGATGATCGCAACTTTCGAATTCGTCTTAACAATGTTTTCGAGCAGCGTCTCCATCACGACTTGCGTGCGTGCGCTGTCAAGCGTGCCGATGATCGGAAGAGCAAGAATGCCGTCCCACAGCTTGACCACCGGAGTCGAGAGCTCGAGCATCTCTTCCTGTTGGCGACGGATGACATCCTCGCGCGTCTTGATATAGGTCTCAATCGTGTAGAGACCGAGGGAATCGAGCAATTCGGTGGCGCTCCAAAGTTCAGAGGCGAGCGCATGCGCGTCTTTTTCGAAGTGGGTTCGAATCGCTTTAAAGACAGGCTTCTTGAATGAAAGTACGAACGTGGCGGTCTCGGTTGGAGTGAATCCTTGTTGCGCCCGGCTTCTAGAAATCTCGGCCATGAGCTCGCGCATCGGCTGCCATGCGGCTCCGTCAATGTTGAATCCGCTTGAGTCGACACCTTGCCGCAACAACTTCAAAAACAGCGCGCTTTGGCTGCGCAGCTCAGATTCTTTAATCAAATCGCTGCGGCGAGTGCCGGAGCTCATCTCTTTCAGCCAGTCTGCGAGAAGGGAGGACTCATCCTTTGTGAGGATTTCGCTCAGACCCGCCCCTCGATTCTGAAGCCCCGTGTCCATCGTTTCACTCCTAAAGCGCAGTCACTCCTAAAGCGCACCATTAGATGGCATTTCGTTGGAGATATGCCGCCTACGAAAATACGAGATTTGCTGCTCGCCGACTCCAGGCTATAAAACTACCAGCGGTTGGATCAAAAGAACGTCCTATGCCGAACAATTCTGCAACTGACGGCTTAGCTGACCGGCGCATGCTCTGATTTGATCGACTGTCCAGTCCGCTCAAGTGCCAAGGCGAAGGCGTCTTTAAGCGTGGCCTTGGTGGTGATGTCGAGCAGATTGATGCCGAGGTGAACGATGGTTTGAGCGATTTGAGGACGAATGCCGCTAATAATGCACTCGGCACCCATCAGACGGGCGGCGGTGACCGTCTTGATCAGATGCTGCGCTACCACAGTGTCTACGGTTGGCACCCCAGTAATATCGAGGATAGCGACCCTGGAGTTCGTCGCTACGATCGCGCTTAGCAAAGATTCCATTACCACCTGTGTGCGGGCGCTATCGAGAGTTCCGATCAGGGGCAGAGCGAGAATATTGTGCCAGAGCTTGATCACCGGAGTAGACAGCTCAAGCATCTCCTCCTGATGCCGTCGAATGACTCCTTCCCGCGTATCGAGCCATAATTCCGTAGCGAAGAGCCCGAAGCTGTCAAGAAGTTCGGTCGCTTCCCAGATTTGGGAGGCCAGCACCTGCGGATCCTTCTCGGCTTGTCTCAAACGGTGGTACAGCGGCTTTTTGAAAGAGAAGACGAAGGCAGCAATTTCCGTGGCCGTAAAGCCCTGGAGGGCGCGGCTCTTCGACACGTCGGCGAGAAGATCGCGGAGGTCGCCCCATTGCGGGTCGGAAACTTTGCCGACCACGCCGGACTGCACACCCTTGCGGAAGAGGGCCAAGAACTGTGCGCACTGCTGTTGAAGCTCCGATTCCGGGGTCATCGCGGTGTTGTGCTTTGACAAACGGATTTCGTTAACCCACTCTTTGAGGAAAGCATCTTCGTCGGCGGCAAGAACTTCTGCGATGACACTACCGGTGCTGAGGGCTTGAGCCAAGAATTCTCCTTCCACGCGAATGCAGAGGTCGGGTAAAGGTCCTTTTTTCGGTTTTCAGGAGGCGTGGGCTGAAAAACTTAACCACAATTCAGATGCTCAATCCGGTCTAAGCGCAGCCCGAACCAATCGCAACGCGTTGTTTATTCGTCGGCGACGGTATTCCGCAGAACACCGATCCCAGCGATGCTGACCTCTATCACATCTCCTGCTACTGCCGCACCAACTCCCGCGGGGGTTCCGGTGGGAATAAGGTCGCCCGGCATCAACGTCATGAAGGCGGTGATGTACCGGAGAATAGTTTCGATCGAAAAGATAAAATCCCTGGTGTTGCCATGCTGCTTGAGCGCGCCGTTCACATGCGTCTCAACCGCTATTCCCGCCCACGGATCGATCTCATCCGTGACGATCGGGCCCACCGGACAGAACGTGTCATGGCCTTTGCCACGCGTCCACTGGCTGTCGATTCGCTGCAGATCTCGAGCGGTAAAGTCGTTGACGATTGTGTACCCAAGAATGTATTGGCGAACATCTTCGCTGGGCGCAAGTTTGTGGCACCGTTTGGCAATTACGATTCCCAGTTCGCCTTCATAATCTGTACGCTCAGAAATTTTCGGGCGCACAATGGTTCCGCCGGAGCCAATCAGCGCAGACGGCGGCTTCAGAAAAAGAAGCGGTTCTTTGGGGACTTCATTTCCAAGCTCGGCCGCATGATCGCGATAGTTACGACCGACACAAACGATTTTCGATGGCTTCGCGGGAGCCAGAAGTTCGGCTTCATTCAGTGCGATAGGAGGGATGCCGCGGCTCCCGCGGCTTTCGTCGTCCGCACCGAACCCGGGCAGTGCAGCAAGAAGTCTGGTGATTGACTCTTTGCCAGCGACGGTTTCGACCAGCCCGGCCTCGGGCTTTCCTTGATGTTGGAAGTAACAGAATTTCATGGGCCCCTATGATATCGCGATCAAAAAAAATAAGGCCAAGTTCAACGGGGCGGTGAGAAGTTTCAATAAGCACGCTTTTTTGCAACAGTCACTCTGCTCCTGCCTTAAGCGGCCCGGCGTGGCACTTGCGTGTCGGCTGGCGCGACCTCGCCTCTATCGGCTGCCTCGATGATCCAATTCAATTCTGCTCCAATCAAAATGGCGAAGCCCGTAATGAAAAGCCATAGAAGCAAAATTACGACGGCACCGAGCGACCCATAGGTGGCGCTGTAGGAATTAAAAAAGTGCAAGTAGGCGCGAAATCCTAAGGAGGCGACGAGCCAGAGCACCACGCCCAGCGCCGCTCCAGGAGTTACCCAATGCCAGCCGCCTTTAATATTTGGGGCGAAGTAATAAACGACCGAGAACGACAGGAACATGGCAATGAACGGGAATATCCACTGCGCCACCCGCCATACGTCGGTAAATAAGTCACCGAGTCCAAACTGCGAAGCAATCATTTGCCCAATTTTGCCGCCGTACAGCACAAGCACGAGAGCAGCGATAACGAGCGCTGCTAAAGCGACGGTCAAAGCGATCGCGATAAGCTTCTGCTTCCACCACGGTCGCGTCTCGGTGACTTTATGGACAACGTTCAAAGAGACCACGAGCGCGCTTATTCCCGCCGAGGCTGCCCACAGAGCGCCTAAAATTCCGGCGGCGACCTTCACGCCACTGCTTGCCTTTGTCGTCTCAGTAAGTACGCTCTGAATCAAACTCGATGTCGACCCGGGCGCCATTTGGCTCAGGGCGTTCAGTATGCCCTGCCGCATTTCTGAATTTGGCCCGGCGAAAAGCCCGATCAGGGACATAAGAAAGAGAAACATCGGGAAAAGAGCGAGGATGAAGTAATACGAGAGGGCAGCGGAGCGAGTGACGAGCTCATCTTCGCCAAACTTTTTAAATGTACGTTTTCCTAATTCGACCGTGCTGAGCTTGCCGAACTTCCACAACGAGGGCATACGCGCCTTCTCGAACCAGATTGGTTCGATTGTTTACCTAGCGATTGACGAAGTCGCGATGCTCGAACAGTAGACGGAGCGCCAGCTAACCCCAATCCGTAGAATGCTGTACCTGAGACAACAAGTTCCCTGACTGCTCACAATTACGGTGAGACTCTCGTAGCGTCCGACACAGGCCAACGCCGACTCATCCTGTAGCATCAGAGTTGACTTACACCGTTGTTCGGGAGTCCTGACATTTCTTCAAAAACCAGACTTGTAGAGGGACCTGTCTCCGCGGCCATGAGGCGTCCCACAACCGTGCGTCTGGCAATCTTTCTGGCGATCGTCATTGCGGCATCCGCCTCGGCACAGATGAACACCCTGCGCCCGCAGGCGGTGTACGACGGACAAAATGTCGCCGCCATCGATCTCATTGGAAACCCCCATCGCGATCTGGCCCCGCTACGCGCCGTTTTGGTCCAAAAAGTTCATCAACCTTATTCCCAATCGCAGGTGGAAGACTCGATCCGTGCACTTCAGCGGGCGGGGAATTTCCCCAAGGTGAATGTAGAGGTGGTTCCGAATCCTTCGGGATTGCGCCTTGACTTTCTTTTGGAGCCAGCCTACTACCTTGGCATTCTGGATTTTCCAGGAGCGGTCAAGCAATTTTCTTACACCCGCTTGATGGAGGTCGTCGATCTTGCGGATGAAGACCCTTACGATCCCGATCGCCTTCCCTTCTCCGAGCAGGCGTTGCAAGAATTCTTGAAGACGAACGGATACTTTCGCGCGACGGTTTACTCGCACGCTGACATAGACGATGAGCATCAGTTGGTCAACCTCACCTTTACCGTCGCCCTGGGCAAGCAGGCACGTATAGCGAAGGTGAACATCGAAGGTCCAGATCAGCGGGAAACAGCCAGCCTGTTGCGCACTGTGCGATCTCTTCGAGCGCGACTCACTGGAGCGTTGCTCAAACCCGGCAGACCGTACACTGCCGAACGATTGAAAGCCGCGACTGCACTAATAAAACTGCGTTTGTCTAAGCAACGCAGGCTCGCCAGTTCGGTGAAACAAAATCCTCCGGTGTTTCACCCGGAAAGCAATCGTGTCGACATTTCTTTCAAAATAGAGCCCGGGCCTATCGTGAATGTTCGGACAGAGGGCGCGAAGCTCTCACCGATTCCCTTCCTGTCAGATCGGCAGATGAGAAGATTGATCCCAATTTATTCGGAGGGAACGATTGACCGCGATCTGGTTGAGGAAGGGCAACAAAACCTGATCGACTTCTTTCAGAAAAAGGGGTATTCGGACGCAAAGGTCAATATCGATTTTCAGAAGAAGAGTGATCAAATTCTTCTGGTTTACCAGATTGATCGTGGGAAAAAACACAAGGTCGAGGCCATAAGCTTTCACGGGAACCGGCAGATTTCAGACCAAGACTTGCTCGCGCAAGTAACCGTTAAGCGCTCGCATCTTTGGTCTCATGGAAGTGTCAGTCCGAAATTATTGAAGCAGAGCGTTTCGAACCTGGAAGCAATTTACCGTGACAAGGGATACGAATCGGTAAAAGTAACATCCAAGATCGTTCCAGATGGACTGAAGTTGCGGATCAGCTTCGACATCGATGAGGGTCCTCAGACGCTGGTCGACAATGTTGAAATTACGGGCAACATAAGCGTCCCCGCGAATGAACTTGCCGCGCCTGCCGGCTTTCAACTTCGGCCGGGCGGCCCATACTCGCCGCGCCGCCTCTCTGACGATCGCAATCGCATTACCGCCACCTATTTGAATCGCGGATATTTGAACGCCGATGTGAAGGCGACCATTACTCGCCGCTCCGACGATCGCCACCGCGTCATCGTGTCCTACATCATTGACGAACGCCAACGTGTGACCGTGAATAGCGTTCTTTTTCTCGGACAGAAACAGACACGTGTCGACCTGATTGCTAAGACCGCGAAAGTTCCGGTCGCAGCGCCGATGCGCAAGGGTGAATTACTGCAAGCGGAGAGCCATCTTTACGAGTTGAACATTTTCGATTGGTCGAGCGTTGGTCCGGTGAAGCCGATCGCGGAGCAGACCGACGAACAAGTGCTGGTAAAAGTCCATGAAGCCAAGCGCAACGATCTCACCTATGGATTTGGCTTTGAGGTGGCACGGCGTGGCGGCAATGTTCCCTCGGGAACTGTCGCGGTGCCGGGGCTTCCTCCGGTCGAATTGGGTAAGAACAAGCTCGCGCAAAGCGAGGCTACTTTCGCCAGCCCTTTAGGCTCGATTGAATACACGCGCCGCAATGTGCGTGGACTGGGCGAGACCGCCAGTGGCACTTTGGTTCTCGCTCGCCTCGATCAACGATTTATTACGACCTACACACAACCACGATTTCTCGGATCGCAGTGGAGTTCGCTTGCCAGTTTCTCGGTCGAAAGATCGAGCGAGAATCCTTTGTTTACTGCCGGATTGGGCGATCTATCCTTCCAGGTTGAGAAACTTATCAGCAGAAAGCACAGCACGCGCTTGCAGTTGCGGTACGACTTCAACAAGACGCAGTTATCGCATCTGCTGGTGCCGGAACTGGTTCTTCCACGAGACCGTAGCGTACGGTTATCCACGATCTCGGGGACGTTGATTCAGGATACGCGCGACAAACCGCTGGACGCCCATCGCGGAACATTTGCAACCGTCAACCTTGGAATCACCCCTACGGCCTTCGGGTCGAGCGCGAACCTCGCGAAGCTGTTTGCCCAGTATGCTTACTACAAGCAACTGCACGGCGTGGTTTTTGCCAACAGCATTCGTCTGGGCCTCGCGTCCCCTTTTGCCGGGAGTTTTGTCCCTACGAGCCAGCTCTTTTACTCTGGCGGCGGAACCTCTCTGCGCGGATTCCCAATCAACGAAGCTGGACCGCAACGCCTGGTACCGTTCTGCGGCGTGCTTTCCAATCAGACTGGATGCGTCAACGTGACGGTTCCGGTCGGCGGCCGTCAGCTCTTTATCTTTAACTCTGAGGCGCGCTTCCCGCTCAAGATTATGAAGCCCCTCGGTGGAGTTGTTTTCTACGACGGTGGAAATGTATACAGCGCCATCAACCTCAACAACTTTGTCGACAATTACAGCAACACCGTGGGCGTGGGCTTGCGCTATTCCACCCCAATCGGGCCCATTCGTATCGACATTGGAAGAAATCTAAATCCTGTACCTGGAATCAAATCGACCCAGTTCTTCATCACCCTGGGCCAGGCCTTTTAAGGAGTTTCGCGGTGGCCATGAAATGGCGAGACATTGTTGGTTGGGCGCTCGCAGGATTACTGACGCTGGTTATTCTTGCGGTGCTTGGCGGATATATTTTCTTGAAATCAAATCGATTTCAGCAGATGGCTATCCGCCGCGTTACGCAGGCGACAGACGAAGCGACCGGCGGCAAGAGTGAAATTCGTGCGCTGAATCTGAACTTACGCCCACTACAAGTCCATCTCTTCGATGTGAAAATCCATGGGACTGAGGCTGCGGGGCAGCCGCCGCTTCTGCAACTCGACAACCTTACCGTAGGGGTGACCGTTCAATCTCTCTTGCACCAAAAATTCAACCTCAACAATGTCGTACTCGGCCATCCTGTTATCTACGTGCGAACGAATAATGCAGGCGCAACAAATATTCCCCACCCCCGTGTGGCAAAACCGGCAGATCAACCGGGACCCAACATTTTTCAATTAGCCGTGGGGCACTTCCAGATCGTGGATGGGGAATTGAACTACGACGACAAAAAGACTCCGCTCGACGCTGATCTTCATCATCTCGACCTGAATGCGCATTTTGATCCGAGCACTGCAAGCTATGGCGGAAATATCGCCTACGACGATGGCCATCTACGCTACGCTCAACTTGCCGTCCTTCCTCACAACTTGCGCGCAAATTTTAAGGCAACCTCTGCTGGTCTCACGCTCGAGCAGGCAAATGTGACGCTGGGCGGGTCGACCGGAGCGCTGAATCTCAGCCTCACCAATTACAGCGAGCCGAGCATCGCCGGCGACTACAAGGTTCGAGTTCACACCCAGGATTTCGCAGCGCTATCTCGAGGCATGAACCCAGCCGGGGACGTCACATTCGTTGGCAAGCTCAGTATTCCAAAGCTCAATGCGCCCCTTCTATTGCGCACCATAACCACGGACGGAGTGCTGTTGACCGATGCGGTTTCAGCGGTCGCAACAAAAGAGCGCCTAGAAGTGCGGAGGTTACGCGGGAACTACCACCTGGCAAATGCTTCGCTGCGGGCAACCGGAATCGGCCTCGAAGCTTTGGGAGGTACGATCCAAGCGGACGTTGGCGTGCAACATCTCGACGCGACTTCTTCGACGCAGGTGCGCACCACATTCCGCAACGTCTCGCTACATGCGGCGCAACGGATTCTCGGACGTCCCGAACTTAAGCAGGTCTCGCTCTTAAGCACGGTCGACGGCACAGCTGACCTGTCATGGACGGGCAGCATCAGCAACCTTCGCGCAACTTCCGATCTCAGCTTGCGTACGTCGGCCGAGAGCATTAAGGCGGGCAATCAATCTGCACGCAACGTGCCTGTCGATGGCGGTGTTCACGTCGCCTATGACGGACCGAAAGGGACAATCAATCTGCACGACACCGTCCTGAATATTCCCGCAACTCGAATTACGGCTCAGGGTGAGGTCAGCAAGCGTTCGAATTTGCGGCTTCACGCGACGACGAGCGATCTGCAAAAGCTTTCGACTCTGATCAACGCATTTCGGCCGGGCGCAATACCTTCAGCGATTTCTGGCTCGGCGAATCTGGCGGCGACTGTTCACGGGTCGATGAAAAATCCAGACATAGACGGAGAGATTTCCGCGGAGAATTTTACGGTCCAAGGGAGCCAGTGGCGAAGTCTGCAAGGCAACTTCGAAGCGACTCCGGATGGAGTGACGATCACAGAAGGATCTCTGGTCAATGCCAGGACGGGGCGGGCAACTTTCAACGCCACCCTGGGATTGCACGACTGGTCCTACTTGCCTTCGAACCCAATCAGGGCGACGATGTCGGTGCAGCAAGTCTCGATCACGGATCTGCAACAGCTCTTAAACTCGCACTATCCCGTTTCCGGCGATATATCGGCCGGATTCTCATTCAGCGGGTCACAGCTTAATCCTCAGGGCTCGGGCAATTTAAAAATTGCGCACGGTCGCGTCTACGACGAGCAACTACAGAATTTCGCCATGAAATTCAGCGCCGACCACGAGACCATTCAAACTTCTTTGGACGTAGCCATCTCCGCGGGCGCGGCGACAGCATATTTTTCGTTCGCCCCGGAAACGAAACGCTACAGCATGAATTTCGATATCTCGTCGCTCAGCCTGCAGCGACTGCGTTACGTGCATGATCGAAACTTATTGCTCTATGGGTATCTGAGCGCATCCGCCAGCGGTTCAGGAACGATCGACAACCCCCAACTTAACGCCACCGTTCAACTTCCCAAACTGACCTTGCGCGACAAATCGGTTTTTGGAGTTAAGGCTCAAGTGAAGGTCGCGGACAAGCAGGCAGACTTCAATTTGAATTCTTTGGTGCTCGACGCATCGGTGCAGGCGCACGGCAAAGTGAATCTGGAAGGCGGTTACTATACCGAGGCATCGCTCGATACCGCCTCCCTTCCGCTCGACGTTTTGCTCGCTCTCTATTTGCCAAATCTTCCCGAGGGAGTGAGAGGGCAAACAGAATTCCATGCCCGGCTCGCGGGGCCGCTGAAAGATCCATCGCAAATTCGTGCCGACCTGACTATTCCAACTCTCAGTGCGAGCTACCAGAATTATCAAATCGGCTCGAATGGGCCGATTCGCGTGGAGTATGCCAAGTCCGTCATTACCGTGCTGCCGGCGGAAATTCAGGGGACCGATACTTCACTTCGATTCCACGGGACGGTTCCCCTCACGGGAAATGTCGCCCCCTCATTCGAAGCGCAAGGCTCGGTAAACATGCGGGCTCTGCAAATGCTCTCGGCTGACATTCGAAGTTCGGGCAGCATCACACTCGACGTAAGGAGCTCTGGAACCGCCGACCACCCAAATGTAAGTGGCCAAATTCAACTGCACGACGTCTCGGCGATTCAGGCGGGAGCGCCGCTTGGAGTAGAGAAGCTGAATGGCAGTCTCAACATTGACAACGAGCGCGTACAACTCGCGGGACTAAGCGGGCAGGTCGGCGGAGGCCAACTCACTGCCGGCGGTTCCCTGACCTACAAGCCTTTGCAATTCAATGTGGCAATGCAGGCGCAATCGGTTCGCCTGCGCTATCCGAATGGTCTACGAACAGTTCTCGACGGCAATCTCGCCTTGACTGGAACGAAAGAGTCTTCAGTTTTGAGCGGACGGGTGCTGATTGACTCACTCTCGTTTACTCCTGACTTCGATTTAGCAACTTTCGCTGATCAATTCAGCGGCGACAATGCGCCGCCGGCGCAGCCAGGTTTTGCCGAGTCAATCAATTTGTCAATCGCGTTACTCTCCAAAGAAGGCTTAAGCGCGACCAGTTCGCAGGTCAGCCTTGAAGGCAACGCAAATTTTCATGTTGGGGGGACGGCGGCCGTTCCGATCATCACCGGCCGCACCGACCTTAATTCGGGAGAGCTTTTCTACCGCAACGTGCGTTACGAATTGCAACGCGGCATCATTACGTTTGATGACCCCTACCAGACGCATCCGGTGTTGAATGTCGCCGTCGGTACGACTGTTTCGCAATACAATCTGGTGCTTAATTTACGTGGACCGTTCGAGAAGCTCATCACTTCGTATTCTTCCGATCCGCCATTGGCGACGGCCGACATCATCAACCTGCTCGCGACCGGCAAGACAACGCAGCAAGCCGCTGCCAGCCAGAGCACCGATTCGATGATCGCCTCCCAGGCGGCCGGCCAAGTTAGCGGCAGCGTGCAAAAATTGGCGGGCCTTTCCAGCCTGCAAATCGATCCGCTCATCGGTGGCAACAATCAAAATCCCTCCGCCCGCGTGGCGCTGCAGCAACGAGTCACGAGGAATTTTCTGTTTACCTTCTCGACCGACGTGTCGCAACCGGGAAGCGAAGTGGTGCAAGGTGATTACCGGCTTAGCAAGCGCTGGTCGGTGAGTGCAGCTCGCAAAGAAACTGGCGGAATTTCAATGGAAGGCCGCTTTCACACAAGCTTCTAATCCATTTTTGATTTTCGCGTAGCGCCAAATTTCCAGGCTGCTTACAACCTTACGGAATTCGTTAAGATCAAAGTTGCTGCGTTTATGTTGAATTCCGTCCCCAGGTCTGAGAGTGCGCTTGCCGAGCGCCTGCCTAAAGGCCGACCGGAATCGCTATTGCGTTTTGCTGGCCTGGGCTGGTGGCGCTTGGCGCAACAGGTTTGGGCGGAAACTCTGATCGACGATCTCGATAATCGGGCCTATGAACTGGCCTACAATTTTCTGATTGCGGCATTCCCGCTGCTTGTGGTTTTGATGGCACTGTTCGGGTTGTTCGCGGGCCGAAAGATTGGGCTCCGCGCCGACTTGTTCAACTATCTAGCGCAAGTGATCCCGTCGCTCGCCTATGACCTGATCGGCACCACGCTAAACCAAGTCATGCAGAGTGGCGGAGGCGGCAAGATCACTACCGGACTATTACTGGCGCTGATCGCGGGTTCGAGCGGTACCACCCAGTTGATCTACACGCTGAATGTCGCTTATCAACTTCGCGAGACGCGCTCGTGGCTGAAGATTCACTTGATTTCGCTGGCCCTCACGCTCGCAATTATTTTTCTGATTACGGGCGCGTTGTTATTGGTTCTAGCCGGAGGCTACCTAGCCGAAGTCCTTGGCAACCGAATGGGGCTAAGTCGTCTCTTTGTGATCGGATGGAAAAGCGTTCAAACTATGCTATCAATCGGATTCGCGATGACGAGCTTTGCGCTTGTCTACTACTTCGCTCCCAATCACAAAACACGCCGCTGGCTTTGGATTTCGCCGGGCTCTACAGTTGGAGTCACTCTGTGGCTGGCCGCCTCAGGATTATTACGGTTATATCTGCACTTCAGCGGTTCCTACAGCGCCGTCTACGGGTCGCTCGGAGGTGTGATTATTCTGCTTCTTTGGTTTTATGTGACCGGGTTTGCATTCCTAATCGGCGGGGAAGTTAACTCTGTCATTCAGCACGCCAGTGAGCGCCGCGTCGCGAAAGCAGCCGGTGAGCAGACTAAAGCAGCCTGATTTTCGCGAACGCCGGCGGCGTTTGGCTGTATAAACCTTACGCTCGCAGGAGTTGCCATCCCATGGCGAGTCCCCTCGACAGGTGGGAGCGTGTGGACCCTTCGCCAACGTGAAGGGCGAGCATTCCAGCAAATGCGGCGGGATTTGCCTCGAACATTTGCATTGCGCGCCTCCGCAGGTGAGGATGTTTGGCCATGAAGAGCATCAGGTGCGACATCAAGGCGGGGCGACGGCCAAGAGCTTGATGGCCGCGTTGATAGCGAGCCAAGTCTCTAGTTGCCAGACACTCCCCGAGCAATGCTGCTTGACGGAAAGTTAAGCAAAGACCTTCGCCTGTGATCGCATCCACGCCACCCGAAGCGTCCCCGATCAACGCGGTTCGGCCGCGATAGACACGCCTGAGTCGGCGCGTGACAGTGATCGCGCCTCGTTCAGTCGACGTATATTCGGCTTTATCGAGGTGGGAGCAAAGTTGAGGAAATTCGGTAAGCGCTTTTTCCAGTCTCAACTTTGAATCGTAAGAGATAAGCGCAACGCACACTTCTTCTTTGCTGACCGGCGTGACGTAGACCTGACACTCCGCGCCCCAGTGCAGTTCCATGCAGTCGGTCCACGGAGCGACTCGGTAGTGGCGGCGGAAAGCGAAGCGCAACTTTTTATTTTTTTCGTTAATTTTCTCGTTATTTTCCTCTGTATTTTTCTCGGCACGCAGTTCAGGGGGATTCAGCTTCGCCCATTGGCGCACTCGCGAACTGGTTCCGTCAGCGCCCACTACCCAGCGAGCACGTACAGGTTCGCCTGCGACCATAACCCCTTCAGGATGCAGCCCGGTGACGGCGGCCTGCCATAGGGTTCGCACTCCGCAGGCGACTGCGTGTTCGACCATGGCGCTATGCAGATGGGTGCGCCGAATTCCGCAGGCCATGCCGCGCGGGAAAGCCGCTTCTGCCACTGCCCCATCGTTTAGAAAGCGGATGCCGCGGAATGGATAGCCCTGGCGCTCGGGAATCGAAATGTCCAAGACTTCCAGCGCTTTCACACCGTCGGGCATCAGCCCTTCGCCGCATGACTTATCAATAGGGGGAATTGCTCCATCGGCAACCACCACGCTTAAACCATGACGACGAGCGGCGATGGCGGTAGCGAGGCCAGCGGGCCCTCCGCCAACGACAAAAACGTCCCACGACTTTTTATATATTCTGGGCATCAGTTGGAGGAGCAACACGCGCAACGTAGCGGGCCGGTAGTGTTCAGGTCGGTTAGCGCCGAGACGTCGGAATTACCATTCCAGCAATACAAATTCGGCGCAGAAGCCCGGCCCCATGGCCGCCAGCAATCCGAGCGTTCCGGGCTCTGGACGCCGATTCTTCATGACTTCTTCAAGGACAACCAGCACCGATGCGGAAGAGAGGTTGCCGGTGCGGCGAAGGCAGTCCCAGGAGACGTCGAGTTGACCATCCTTTAACTCAAGCGCGTCGGCGGTCGCTTCGAGAATTTTCGGGCCGCCAGTGTGCAGGACCCAGTTCTTAATGTCGGCGCGGGTTAAAGCACGCTCGGCGAGAAACCCATCCAGGTCATGCGCGAGATTTTTGCGAACTAAGTCCGGGATTTCGCGAGACAGAATGATGCGAAACCCCTTTTCCGTGATGTCCCACCCCATCATCTCTTCGGTGTCGGGATAAAACACAGAGCGTGTCGCGAGAATTTTTGGACCTGATTCTCCGCATTCATCCCCGGTAACGATCACCGCCGCGGCACCGTCGCCGAATAATCCGGCTGAAATGAGGTTCGCCATGGAGACGTCTTCGCGCTGTAATGTCAAAGAGCACAGTTCTACGGAGAGAACCAACGCGACCTGTTCGGGATAAGCGCGCACATAATCAGCGGCTCGCGAAATAGCTGCGGCCCCCGCCACGCAGCCGAGGCCGAAAATCGGGACGCGTCGAATGCTGCGACATAAGCCCATCTGATTAATGAGCAGGGCATCGATTGAAGGACTGCTGATGCCGGTGACTGAAGCAAAAAAAAACGCGCCTAAATTGCGTCCGTCTAAACCAGCGGTTGCCAGAGCGCTCGTAACAGCTTTTTCGCCGAGTTCCTTGGCGGTGCGAATCCAGTGGTGGTTGGCTTCGCCCCAGGTTCGCATCTTCACGTACTCTTCTTTGGGAAGCGCAAGAAAACGGCCGTCAACCCCGACGTGGCGATGTAACCGGCGCAATACGTTGGGATTTTCGACCTTCTCGCCCCAGTATTCCTGCAAGGCGGCCAGCAACATTTCTTGTGAATAATAGTGCTGGGGGAAAGCGCTCGCAGCGCTGGCAATTCTCATAGGATCATCATTATCTCCGCAATCTCGGCGAAATCACCAACTCATTATGAGGCTATTAAAAATTGGATGCACATTAACCGCTCAGGGTCCGGTTTGGAGATGTTAAATTATTGTTTCCAGAAAGGCAGGTTAACTGTGAAATTCGTAGGCGGGCTGATTCTCGGTTTAATTCTTGTCCCACTTTTCGCTTTTACCTATTTCGTTTCGGGCAGCGCTCCCGTTGCAGTGACCGATTCTGACATGCCTTTAGAAACTTACTTCGCGCATAAGGCGTTGAACGCGCGCATTAAGAAAGAAATGCCGAAAAACGTTCCGGTGCCGGCCACCGAGCCAAATTATGTTGCCGGAGCCGACCTCTACAAGCAGAATTGCGCCGTATGTCACGGCGTTCCGCTCTCACCGAAGACAGCGATTGCTGCGGGCATGTATCCGCATCCGCCGCTGCTTCTTGAAGGCAAGGGCGTGACCGACGACCAGGCGGGTGAAACATATTGGAAGATCTTCAACGGCATTCGTTTGTCCGGCATGCCGGGATTTAGCAAGTCGTTGACGGAAACGCAGATGTGGCAGATCGCGCTACTTCTGGCGAATGGCGACAAGTTGCCGCCTGCCGCTAAGACCGTGTTAGTGATGCCAGCCGTGGTCCCAGCGGCCGCAGGTTCGCAAACGACCACAACTTCTCCTACTTCTACTCCCGCTCCGCCGACACCGACTAAATAATCATAGTACTGGACCTGTAGTTCGGGGCTATGGTGTAGACATGGCATTCGGACGTCCGAGGAAGCTTTTCACCGAAGTTGAACTTTATGACTACGCGATCGGTGCGCTCGGGCGCCGCATGCGCTCTGTGGCCGACCTGAAACGTCTGCTGCGCAATCGGGTTGAGGCAGACACAGAATTTGGCAAAACTCTTGTAGAACTTATCGTCGTCCGCCTGAAAGATCAGGGCTATCTGAATGACGCGAAATACGCGGCGGCTTTTACCTCCTACCGAAGAGATAACGAAAAATTCGGCAAAATTCGGGTCGTGAATGACCTCAGGGCGAAGGGCGTGCACGGCGATGTGATCGAAAAGGCCGTGGGCACGGGATATGAGGATGTAAAAGAAGAAACACTGGCGCGGGAATACCTGCGGCGCAAGCGAATCCCAAAACCAAAAGATAGAAATAAGAAAGAAGCTGCTCGGGTTTACCGCAATCTCACGCGCGCTGGATTCGGGTCGCGTACGATATTCGCCATCCTCAAAAAGTGGGACGTGGACGAGGAGATCATTTCCGAATTTGAAAGCGAAGCGTCGTAAAGGGTTACAAATAAGTAAGACGGATTGGGCGGGCTTAACTTGCGCCACTACGATCTCTCTGTTAGAACTTTGCAGCGGAACCAGTGTTTAAATCCGTCGGAGGCACTATGAAAACGAAGTTCAGATTGATGACGACAGCAGCATTGCTATCCCTCTCCCTGCTATCTTTTGGCCAGGAAACCGTAAAGAGCGACACCGAAGACGCGGGACATGCGACCAAAGTCGCAGCCAAGAAAACCGGCCACGCCACGAAGAAGGCTGCCGTTAAGACTGGCGACGCCATCGACACAGGCGCGCACAAAACCGGACACGCAACTAAGAAAGCAGCGGTGAAAACCGGCGACGCCGCTCATGACACGGGCCATGCCGTAAAGAAAGGGACCAAGAAGACCGGCCACGCGATTAAAGGCGGAGCTGAAACGACCAAAGACGAAGTGAAGCAGTAGTTGAACGCACTCCGGACGGATGCTTGATCCGCCCTTCGTCGCCGTAATTTTAGTCGTACGAAATAAAGGACGGGCTTGAGCCCGTCTTTTTCATTTTGGAATCTCAGATAGATGCGGCAGAGCGAGACTCCTCGCACTTTCGGACTATCATTTAGAATTTGATTCGCAGACATTGGCTTATCACTTGGATAAAAAACTTACAGGCTCCGAAATTCGCTCGAAGTTTCTCGACTTTTTCTTCGAAAAAGGGCACCGCAAGGTTCACTCGTCTTCCCTCGTTCCGGCGAACGATCCGACGCTGCTCTTTACCAATGCCGGCATGAATCAGTTTAAGGATGTCTTCCTCGGACTGGAAAAGCGCGATTACAACAAAGCAACCACTTCTCAGAAGTGCGTGCGCGCAGGAGGCAAGCACAACGATCTCGAAAACGTCGGCTTCACCAACCGCCACCATACTTTCTTCGAGATGCTTGGCAATTTTTCTTTCGGGGATTACTTCAAGACAGATGCGATCGCCTACGCCTGGGAGCTGATTACCTCGCCGCGGTGGTTTGGCATCGATAAGTCGAAGCTGTACGTCACGATCTTCAAAGGCGAAAACGGCGTCCCGCGCGATGGCGAGGCTTACGATCTATGGGTCGCGGATGGAGTCGCGAAAGATCGCATCTTCGAATTTGGCGCGAAAGATAATTTCTGGCAGATGGGCGACACCGGACCGTGCGGCCCGTGTAGCGAAATTCACTACGATATGGGCGTGATCGCAAGCGATCAGGGCCATACCGATTGCACATTCGGTTGCGATTGCGGACGCTACGTCGAGCTCTGGAATCTCGTCTTCATGCAGTTCGACCGCGATGCCAGTGGCACGTTGAATCCCCTGCCAAAGCCTTCGATCGACACGGGCATGGGGTTGGAACGCATCGCAGCGGTGCTGCAGGGGGTGATCTCAAACTACGATACGGATTTGTTTACGCCGTTGATAAAACGAGCCGCGGAGTTGACTTGCGCCCAGGCAGCGAGCGGAGGCAAAGCCAGGGTCAGGACGGGCGACTCGCCCGCGCAAGGCGAACACGGCTCGGCATTAAAATCGGCGACATTAAAATCGGCGGCATCAAAATCAGCGGCATCTCAGCGAGTCATCGCTGACCACTCGCGTGCTGCGACGTTTCTTATTTCCGATGGGATAACTCCCGCCAACGATGGTCGCGGCTACGTGCTGCGCAAAATCATTCGTCGCGCCATCACTCATGGACGCTTGCTCGGGCAAGCAAAACCTTTCTTGCATGAGATGGTGTTTGCGGTACGCGATCTGATGAAGGATGCCTATCCGGAGTTACAGGAATCTGCGGACCGAGTATCGAAGGCAGTATTGGTCGAAGAGACTCGCTTCGCGCACACGCTTGACCTCGGTCTTCAGAAACTGGAAGCTTTGCTCGACAAGGCAGTTGCAGGCTTCGATAACACCCCCGATCAAACGATTTCCAACGTGACTGGTGGCGCCACACCGGATGAAATCGCTGATGTGAGGCGACGTACTCACATGTTAGATGGCGCCGATGCTTTTCAACTTTATGACACATTCGGCATGCCACTCGACTTCATCGAAGATGCAGCGCGAGATCGCGGCGTTGAATTTTTTCGCGAAAGTTTTGACGCCGCCATGGCGGAGCAGCGTTCCCTCGCGCGCGCCTCATGGAAAGGCGCAGCCAAGCAGACCGCGAATCCCGCCTACCAGCAACTCCCGAAGTCGGAGTTTGAAGGTTATCGACAGACGCGCTCCGATCACTGCGAGGTGCTAGCCATCATCAAGGCAGGGCGAGGCACTCAGGAATTGAATGCCGGCGAGCAAGGCGAGATTATTCTGGATCACACTCCCTTCTACGCCGAGTCGGGCGGCCAGGTCGGCGATCGGGGCCGGATTTACTCCGACGATCACAATACTGTCGTCGCAGAAGTGACCGGGTGCTATTACCCGGTTCAGGGCGTGCGTGCGCATCAGGTGACCGCTAAACAACAAATTCGTGTCGGGCAGAAGGTGGATGCGGTGGTCGATACTGCGATTCGCGCGTCGACCATGCGTAATCACACCGCGACCCATCTCTTGCAGGCGGGGCTGCGCGAAGTTCTTGGCAAACATGTGAAGCAGGCGGGATCACTCGTCGCTCCCAATCATCTGCGATTTGATTTTTCGCACTTCACGGGAGTGGCCGAAGAAGAGTTGCAGGATATAGAAGACCTCATTAATAAAGAAGTCCTGCGCAACGAGCGCGTCCAGATTATTGAAAACGTTCCGATTGACGTTGCCATCAACGAATACTACGCCATGGCTTTGTTCGGTGAAAAGTATGGCGACAAAGTGCGCGTGATCAAGATCGGAGACTTTTCAACCGAGCTGTGCGGGGGCACGCATACAGGACAAACGGGCGAAATCGGCCTGATAAAAATTCTGAAAGAAGGTAGCGTTTCTTCGGGGGTGCGCCGCATCGAAGCTGTCACCGGAGAGGGATCGCTTCGACATTTTCGAAAAGATCACGAACTGGAGGGCGTTGTGGCGAGCCTGGTCGGGCCGACCCTTTCGCAGCGAACGCAAAAAAATGGGGCACCGTCGCCCGATTCAGCGGCGTCTACTTCGTCCCAGGAGATGGCTTCTCCGGCTGCGGCCTTGCGGGCTGAACTGGAAAAGAAAGATGCCGAAATCAAGCGCCTGGGGCGCGAGCTCGACCATGCACGAATGAAGTCGGCATCGTCGAGCACGGCGAACATCGGCGAAAAAGTAAAAGACGTCCGCGGGGTCAAGGTGCTGGCGCATCGCGTCGATCATCTGGAGCGCGCGCAAATGCGCACGCTGGTCGACCAGCTTCGCGACAAGATTGGCTCGGGCGTAGTCGTGCTGGGCTCGGCTTCGAACGGAAGCGTATCGCTGATTGTTGGCGTAACCAAAGATCTTACGAACCGTGTTCAAGCCGGAAAGATCATCGCTCCCGTGGCGCAGAAAGTTGGCGGAAAAGGCGGAGGACGGCCCGATCTGGCGGAGGCGGGCGGCAAAGATACCGCTGCGCTCGACTCCGCGCTGGACGGGGTGTACGGCGTAGTCGAATCACTCTTAAGTTAGCCGATCGGGGTTGAAGCGCGTCGGCGTTTAGCTTCTCCACTTCAAAGTTACCGGCCCCGCCATCGGATGGCGAAACTCGCCGCCGTTCCGCTTCATCTCAAGCATCGCGGCCTTCAACCCGAAGTACCACTTTGCGGGACGGTCGGCGTCGTCGATCAACATCAGGTGCGGGTTGTGCTTCAGTCCTTCCGACTGTTGCTCCATGGTCACTCGATCCTGCTCGACGAATTTCGCGAACACGAATTTAAGCAGCTCTGGGCCGAGTGGCATCCAGCGAAATAAATTCCAGGCGGCAACGACGTCGATACGGCATTGATTTCTTGTGATCGGAGTAACCGTGGTCAGGCTCGAAAACCAATATTTCCCCGCGCGGATAACTTCCGAGCGCAGATTCGGCAAAACAAAATCAATAGTAGTAGAGATCGAGTCGGCGTCCGCATACATGCGCAAAAGCTTGTAGGGCGCGCTGTTTGAACTTGGGGTATGCGCACTCATGCGAAACCCATATGGGATGGGCTCAAAATTCTTCTTCTTTTCATGAATCGACTTCTGCGAGCGCCACCACCAAGCCTGATGTACGAACGGCCCGTGCGCCGGATCCATCAGTCCGATGATGCCGTGGTCGACGGAGCATGGCAGGTCGGCCGTCAGATAAGCGAGCTTATACTTATCGCTGAATTTTGGGATTTCTGGCGCAGCGCTGGCCGCGGGCGCGCGCTTCGTGAACCCGGCGCCCGACGGTCCAAGGTCAGGGATGAAAACCCAAATGAAATCATCGCGCTCTTCGCACTCGTAGCTGCCCGCGTAAATGCGATCGACTTTCAAAGTCTGTTCCGCGACCAGAGACGGGATCAGTTGGCATTGGCCGGAGTGGGCGTCGAATTTCCAACCGTGGTAAGAGCACTCGATTTGCGCTCCGTGGAAGTTTCCGCAGGAGAGCGGCATGCCGCGGTGGGGACATGCGTCGCGGAGGGCGAAGGCCGTTCCGTTACGGTCACGGCCGATGACCAAGGGCAGCTCCAGCAACACAGTTTTAGCAAGTCGCCCGCGTCCGACTTCGTCAGTGGGCAGAGCGCGATACCAGAAGCCGAAGAGCATCAGCGCATCCGCAGTCTGCTCCTGGATGGAATTGTCTTCGGGCATTCGAAAGGTGAGAATACCGCAGACTGAAAGAAATCTAAAATTTCAGTCCCGGCCCTGCTGACTTACTTAGTTTGCTGCCATTCGCGATAGGCTTCGCTTTTGCCGATGCCGCGCTCTTTGGCTACTTTTTTCAACGCCGCTTTCTCATCGGCTTTCTCTTCTTTCATGATTTCGCGGACGCGCTGGCTCAGGCTCACCGTCGGAGCCACAGCCTGAATACCGGCTTCGTCCGCCTTTGCGATGAGCAAGGTAATCTCACCTTTTACGGTGCCGCGTGCGCTGAACTGTTCGAGCACGTCGCGGGCGCGGCCACGCAGGAACTCTTCATGAATTTTAGTGACCTCGCGGGCGACGACCACATGGCGTTCTGCGCCTAAGATGCCGACCACATCCGACAACGTTTCTAACAGCCGGTGCGGAGCTTCATAGAAAACTTGTGTCCGCGGAGAAGTCTTGAAGCTTTCAAGTAGTTTGCGGCGCTGCCCCGCTTTCGACGGAAGAAAGCCGCTGAAGCGGAAGGAATCGGTAGGCAAGCCGCTCGCAACCAGAGCCGCCAGAAAAGCCGATGCGCCCGGAATAGGGATGACCGGAACGCGATGCCGGATAGCGAGAGTGATCAAGCGGAATCCGGGATCGGAGATACACGGCATGCCCGCGTCGGTGACGAGCGCGATCTTGGCTCCGCCTTCGAGGTTGACGACGAGTTCGGCTGCCTTCGTCATCTCGTTGTGCTCGTGATAGCTGACGAGTCTCGTCTGAATTCCGTAATGGCTGAGCAATTTCAGCGTCTGCCGCGTGTCTTCGCAGGCGATGAGATCCACTTCTTTAAGCACGCGGATGGCGCGGAGCGTGATGTCTTCAAGATTGCCGATCGGAGTCGCGACGAGGTAGAGCGATGGGCCGCCGGTGATTCCGCCGCGCTCCTTCTCGATCTCGTCCTTCTCGACCTCCACCTCGACCTCGTCCGCCTTACTGTTTTTCTCTTTCTCTTTCTCTTTCTCTTTACCTTTACGCATGTGGGAAGTCTAGCAAGTAAAATTGTTTTGGGCCGGGTGAGGGGAGAGGCAACGCGGAACCATTTGGGTAAATATCTTAGTTCGCCTTTTATTCGCTTCGTGCTAAACTGACCCAACTTGGTGTGACAGCCGGCACTTTCCGCTCCAGCCCGGGGGTGTAGGCTACGGAGATTCCAACTCCGATCCCAGATTTTTATAACAGGAGCAGCCATTCATGGCCGACGAGCGCAGCAACCGAGCAGATGAGCGTGTAAAGGCAATCGATCTTGCCCTTGCACAAATCGAAAAACAATTTGGCAAGGGGTCGATCATGCGGCTCGGATCGAAGGAAGCGATCGTCCCGATTGCGGTGATTTCGACCGGGGCGATTTCGTTTGACGCCGCGCTTGGAGTAGGCGGAGTTCCGCGCGGTCGCGTGGTTGAGATCTTTGGGCCGGAATCATCGGGCAAAACGACGATTGCGCTCCAGGTGATCGCGGAGGCACAGAAGGGTGGGGGCATGGCGGCTTTCGTCGATGCCGAGCACGCGCTTGATCCGGGATACGCTAAGAAATTGGGGGTCGATGTTGACAATCTGCTGGTTTCGCAGCCCGACTATGGAGAGCAGGCGCTCGAAATTACGGAGGCGTTGGTTCGGTCGAACGCTATCGATGTATTAGTTGTCGATTCCGTGGCAGCTCTGGTTCCGAAGGCGGAACTGGACGGTGAGATGGGCGACAGTCACATGGGATTGCAGGCGCGCTTGATGTCGCAGGCGCTGCGAAAGCTCACCGGCACCGTGGCGAAATCGCGCACGTGCCTTATTTTTATCAACCAGATTCGCGAAAAGATTGGCGTCATGTTTGGTAATCCGGAAACGACCACAGGAGGGCGAGCGCTGAAGTTTTATTCGTCGGTGCGGATCGATATCCGCCGCATTGCAGCCATTAAAGATGGAGACGTAGTCACCGGCTCCCGCACCCGCGTCAAAATTGTGAAGAATAAAGTTGCCGCGCCCTTCCGCGAGGCTGAATTCGACATTCTTTATGGCGAGGGCATCTCCCGCGAGGGCGATCTGCTGGATTTGGCGGTGAACAGCAATATCCTTGAGAAGTCCGGGTCGTGGTTCAGCTATAAGGGCGAGCGCATCGGGCAAGGGCGCGAAAATGCCCGGGCCTTCCTTAAAGAAAATAAAGACACCATGGCGAAACTTGATCTCGAGGTGCGAAAGTCTCTCGGCTTGATTCCATCGCCGGCTGCGCCCGCTCCGACAGTCGTTCCGGCGCAAGCGACTGGAACCCAAGGCCGGGTGACTACTATGCCGTCCGCTGGTGAAGCCACCAAAGTACCCGCCAGGCGGTAGCTACCGCGTAAGGCTCTTTGAGGTCCCGGGCGCGAAGGACTTATGTGATTTGCCGTTCGCGAGCAAGTTGCGTAGGTCCTTTACGTCGGTTTACGTCGCTCGGCTCGGGATCCCATGTGGTAAAGGGAATCAGCTCCAAATTCAACGCCCGTTCCATCTTGCGATTGCTATCTCCGCCAGCGCCCGCATACAATCCTCTTTCCTTTGGACTTCTGACTTCTGCGTCCTCGAGGCCTCTTGAAGCGTATTAAAGCCATTTATCCAGGTTCGTTCGATCCTCCTACTAACGGCCACTTTGATTTGATCGAGCGTGGCAGCAAAATATTTGACGAGCTTGTGGTTGCGATTTTGCGCAATCCGGATAAAGACCCACTCTTCAGCGTGGCAGAGCGGCGCAAGATGCTCGAGGAGATCACTTCACATTTCGATAACGTATCGGTCGACACTTTTGAGGGGCTCACCGTCGAATATGCGCTTCAGGTTCACGCGAGCGCCATCCTGCGCGGCATTCGTGCCATCAGTGACTATGAATATGAGTTGCAGATGGCGCTGATGAACCGCAAACTTCAGCCCGGGCTCGAAACTGTATTCATGATGCCGGCGGCCAAATATTCCTACCTGAGTTCGCGTCTGGTGCGCGAGGTCGCGAAGCTCGGCGGCTCAATCGAATGCCTCGTTCCAGAAGTGGTGATGCAGAGACTTCGTGAGAAAATAGATGTCGCTCACAAGTTTGCCGACGGCGAGGATTCTGACGCGAGCAGAAATTTGGCTCCGAAGAGCCGGTCGAGAAAAAGAAAGAAATAAAACCACTATGAGTTCCGTAGTTACGTCCGTGACCCACCCCGTCCAGTTGACGGCGCGCATCAACCGCATCGAGCCCTCCGCCACCATGGCGGCCGTAGCCGAAGCCGACAAGTTGCGCCAGCAAGGCATCGATATCGTCGACTTGACCGCGGGCGAGCCGCATTTTGCCACGCCGCAACACGTGAAGGATGCAGCCATTGCCGCCATTGTCGGCAATTTTTCGAAATACACGGCGGTTGGCGGAACGACCGAACTGAAAGACGCGATCCGCGCACGCCACGCCGCGGATTTCAAGTCCGCCTACTCGCGCGAGGAGGCTTGCGCGTCAACCGGAGGCAAGCACGCGCTTTTCAATGTGATTTCTGTGCTTGTCGATCACGGCGACGAGGTGATCCTGCCGGTTCCGTACTGGGTGTCGTTCAAAGACATGGTGCGCTATGCCGGCGGCAACTGCGTTCTGCTTGAGGCCGACGAGTCGCAGGGCTTTCGCGTCACTTCGCAGATGGTCGAGCGGCTGATCACTCCGAAAACGAAGCTCATCATTCTGAACTCACCGTCGAATCCGTCAGGAGCTGTGATCAGTCCGGAGGACATGACGTCGATCATCCGATTAGCGCATGAGCGCGGGATCTGGGTGATTTCTGACGAGTGCTATGTCTACCTAAATTACACGGGTAAGAATTTTTCTGTCGGATCGCTGGGCGAGTATCGTGATCGCTTTCTGGTCGTAGGGTCGTTGTCGAAGACCTACGCGATGACCGGATGGCGCATGGGATTCACGCTGGGCCCCGCTAAGGTGATCAGCGCAGTGCAGAAATTGCAGAGCCAATCGACTTCGAATCCGACATCGATCGTTCAAAAGGCGGCGGTTGCCGCGCTTACCGGATCACAAGAGTGCGTCGCGGAAATGCGCGCCGAGTACATTACGCTCCGCGATCAGATCGTGAAGGGATTGCGTGCAATTCCGGGCATTAAATGCACCATGCCGGAAGGCGCGTTTTATGCCTATCCAAATGTTTCTGGCTTTTTTGGAAAGAGCGGGGCGAATTGTGCTGCCGACATTGCCCATGGCCTTCTGCATAAAGCTCACGTCGCAACCGTTTCGGGCGAAGGCTTTGGAACCGCCGATCACGTTCGAATTTCGTATGCCACCACGCGCGAGAATATTGATAAAGCGCTCCAGCGAATGGCTGAGTACTTCGGGCATCTATAAACGGGACGGCGATGCCATATCATCAGAACTGCTTTTGCGGGACGTGAGCAGATGTTTTTGAGCGGAGCAAAGGAGCAGCTCTGGTGAACTTTACGGCTCTAGTCACATTGGCTCTAGTCACATTAACTCCAGTCACATTGCCAAATTAGTTTTAGCCCCGAATGACGCAACTCTATCCGTTTCTCATGTCTCCCGCCTTTGACCCGCGCCCATGGGGCACGCTTGATTTATCCGCCATCTATCCAAATGCAAAATTCAGCGAGCGTATCGGCGAGGCGTGGCTGACCGGCGATCACTGTACGGTCACCAATGGTCCCTTAGCGCGAAAATCACTCTCGCAACTCAGCCAGGAATTTGGCGAAGAACTAGTTGGCACGGCGGCGCGCGATCCACGACGCTTCCCGCTTCTGCTCAAATTTTTATTTCCGGAAGAGAAGCTGTCGGTCCAGGTTCACCCCGACGACGCGATGGCGCAGCGACTGGATGAGCCCTGGGGCAAGACGGAGTGCTGGTATGTCGCCCATGCGAAACCAGGCGCGCAAATCGCGCTTGGACTAAAGCCAGGCGTGACGACCTCGCAATTTGAGCAATCGATCTATGAAAATCGCGCGGAAGAATTGCTGAACTGGATCAACGTCTATCAGGGAGAGATGATCTACGTTGCTGGTGGCACGGTGCATACCCTTGGGCCGGGCGCGGTGATTGTTGAGACGCAACAGCAGTCAGACACTACCTTTCGTCTTTACGATTATGGCCGTCCGCGACCGTTGCATCTCGAACGCGGACTCAAGTCCGTCAAGGAAAAAACAGCTTCGGGCAAAGCGATTCGCCCTGCGCCAGCCACGATTCATGGTGGAAAGAGCCGACACTCTTCGATGATTGCCGCACCTTATTTCGCAGTGGACCTTTTCGAGTTAAAAGAACCCCACGTATTCACAACGCAGGCGGCAGGAAAAGACCACGGCGGCAAAACATCCGTGCAAATTCTGGTTGCCGTCGAAGGTTGCGGAGTGGTGGAAGTGCAGGGACGCGATCCGGTGACCTTGGCAAAAGGGGATGCCGTAGTCGTTCCATCGGCCGTGCAGAGTTTCACGGTGCGTCCGCAATGGGCGGTCGAGTTCTTAAAGGCAAGTGTTCCTGCGGGAGATGTCCCAGAGCCCGCCACTCGCATGTAAGCAAGCACGATTAAGGTTTTCCGGCGAGAGCCTTCTAGCCCTACCACGATCACCCTATACCGCCGCCGCTTTGACGCCAGCGACGGCAATGGTAGGCTTTGCTAACATCGTGAAGACTAATCCGCATTTTTATCCTGTAATTCTTGCTGGTGGCCGGGGGACGCGCTTCTGGCCGCTGAGTCGCAAACGCCGCGCCAAGCAGTTGCTCGCGCTGGATGGCAAGCAGACGATGATTCAACAGACTGTCGCTCGCCTTACTCCAATGGCCGCGCCGGGCCGGTTCTGGATCATCACGAACGACGACCTCCGAACTGCGATTCAGCGCCAGCTTCCCAAACTTTCTTCGAAACAGATCATCGCGGAGCCGGCTGCGCGCAATACCGCCCCGGCGATTGGGCTGGCGGCATTTCTTTTGCTTCGCCACGATCCTGAAGCGGTCTTGGGATTGTTTCCCTCTGACCACGTCATCGCGAACCCCGATGCTTATCGCGCCACGCTCGCTCGCGGCGTTGAGATTGCCGCGTCCGGTGACAACATTGTCGTGCTGGGCATCAAGCCGACGCGGCCTGAGACCGGGTACGGTTACATTCAAACCAGCGCCCCATCGGGTAACTCGTCATCTCTGAACGTTGGCCGCTTCACCGAAAAGCCCGATCTCAATCGAGCCCGGCAATTTCTGGATGCCGGGAATTTTTATTGGAACAGCGGCATGTTCCTCTGGCGTGCGGATACTCTAGCCAACGCTCTGCGTGAGCATTTGCCGAACACCGCGCCGCTGCTTGAACAAATCGCCGCCGCTTACGGTACGAAGAAATTCAAAGCGACATTTCGTAAGCTTTATCCGAAGTGCGAAAACATCAGCATCGATTACGCTGTGCTCGAACCGCGCTCTGCGAAGGGAGAGACGCAGTCTAAGATATTTTGTCTGCCCTCTGATTTCGGATGGAACGACATCGGCTCATGGACCGCGCTTCATGAGCACCGCGTAGCGAAAACGAAGCCTGCCGATTCTACGCCGATATCGTCTGCCGGAAGTTTTAGCCACAACGCATCCAATAACTACGTTCACGCGCCGAAGAAGTTCGTCGCGCTGGTCGGAGTGAGCAATCTAGTCATCGTCGAAACCGACGACGCGTTGCTTATTACCACCCTCGATCAGTCGCAGGATGTTGGCAAGGTGGTGAAGTATCTGGACGAGAAAAAACTCCATAAACTAGTCTGACGCCCACTTTCGACCGGTATGAACATCGTTATAAATAGCGATATGAACATCTCAAAAAAATGACGCAGATTAAATTCGGTACCGATGGCTGGCGCGGATTAATCGCCGACGACTTTACTTTCGAGAACGTGCGCAGCGTGGCGTCCGCGATCGCAGGCTACGTGTTGAAGAACGAAGATCCGAAACGAGGCGTTATCGTTGGCTACGACACTCGCTTTTTGTCCGACCGCGCCGCTCGAGTGGTGGCCGAGGTTCTTGCGGCGGCCGGCATTCCGGTGAAGCTTGCCACGGATTACGTTCCCACTCCAGCCGTGTCGTACAACGTGAAAAAGCTTGGCGCCGCAGGTGGAGTGATGGTCACCTCCAGCCACAATCCCTGGAATTGGAACGGCGTTAAATTCAAGGGCAAGTTTGGAGGCTCGGCCACTCCTGCAATCATGAAGGCCATCGAGCAAGAAATGGCCTCTCCGAAAACGCCGAAGAATGGCGCTGCCGCCGAAATCGAAGAGATCGATCTCAAACCCGCCTACGTTGAAGCGATTACGCAGTTCGCCGATCTTGAAATGATTCGCAACGCAAAGTTCAAGTTTGCGATCGACGCAATGTACGGCTCAGGCCGCGGCGTTCTTCCGAAGATATTTGATGCCAACGAAATCAGCTATGTGGCGATCCGCCAGGAAGTGAACCCGCTGTTCCCGGGAATTAATCCGGAACCAATCTTGCCGCACATCGCGATGCTGCAAGAGACGGTTGTAAAAGAAAAATGCCACGCCGGCCTCGCGAGCGATGGCGACGCCGACCGCATTGGGGCGGTCGCCGAAGATGGCAGCTTCGTCGATTCCCATAAGTGCATGTCGGTTTTACTGAACTGGCTTCTGGTGCGCAAAAAATGGCCGGGCGACGTGGTGCGCGCCTTCAACACGACCGGCATGCTTGACCGCATCGCAGCCAAACACGGACGCAAGCTCCACGAAACTTCGATCGGTTTCAAATATATTGCGGATCTTATGATGGAGCACGAAATTCTGATTGGCGGCGAAGAATCGGGCGGCATTGGTTATAGCCGCTTTCTCCCCGAGCGCGACGGCATTTTAAACGCGCTGCTGCTCGCGAATGTGATGGCGGAAGAGAAAAAACCGCTGGGTAAACTGGTCTCCGACCTGCAGCAGGAGTACGGCCCCCATTACTATGGACGGCGTGACCTTCATATTTCTGACGAAATCAAGAACGAGGCGATTCGCCGCGTCTCAAGTCAGCAAACGAAAAAGATTGGCGCCTATAACATTCTGCGCAAAGAGAACCGCGACGGGCTGAAGAGTTATCTCGACGCGCCCAAAAACGGCACGGGCGCCGACCCCTGGGTTCTGCTCCGCGCCTCGGGTACAGAGCCTCTTCTGCGTTGCTATGTGGAAGCCGCGACCCCCGAGCTGGTCGAGGAAATTCTCGAAAGCGGCGAGCGCTTTGTCCGCCAAACGTAGCACTCGCACGAGCCTTAGTGGTTGTTGGGCACCGACCTTGGTGTCTTGGCAATATTCTGGATATATTCTGGCGATTGGGAATGCGGGGTAAGATAGTAGAGCGGTGCCACAGATTCCGATCCGATTTCAATCTTTAGATTTTAATTTTGATGAACGCCTCTTCCGTCCATACCGCCGCGTTAAAAGATTCCGGATCCGGATCCGATTCCGATTCCCCAGAGTCGCGCCAATATAACCGCGCCAAGCGATGGCTTGGGTTCGCCGACGTCGCTGTAGGCTTTGGCCTTCTCGTTGTCTTACTCGCCACGGGGTGGTCGGGCACCATGCGCGATCTGGCAGAGAGGGGAGCATCGCAAAATTATTCCGTCGCGGTTTTTCTTTACGTTGCGATGCTGATGCTGATCAGCAAAGCGATCGGCCTCCCGCTTGAGTTTTACGAATTTCGGCTCGAACACCGCTACAACCTCTCCAACCAAAACTTGGGCTCATGGCTGTGGGATGAACTCAAGGGATTTCTAATCGGGCTGATTGCGGCCACGGTCGTGGCCGAACTGCTTTACACACTCATGCGACACGCGCAGGAGCATTGGTGGATTTACGCCTGGGCGGTCTTTCTCGGCCTGATGATTTTGCTCGCGCAGATCGCGCCGATCATGCTCTTCCCTATTTTTTACAAGTTCGAACCGCTGGAAAACGAAGAATTGAAGCGCCGCCTCATCGTGCTGAGTGAACGCGCGGGAACGCGTGTGCGGGGAGTTTACAAGTGGCATCTCTCCGAAAAAAGCAAGAAGGCTAACGCCGCTCTGACCGGTCTCGGAGCCACGCGCCGAATCATTCTCGCCGACACGCTGCTCGACAATTACTCAGACGATGAGATCGAAGCCGTGCTGGCCCACGAACTCGGTCACCACGTGCATCGTCACATCCTGAAGAGCATTATGATGCAGGCCGCAATCACTCTCCTAGGGTTCTTCCTCGCGAACGAAGTGCTGCGCTATGCGGTCGAGCGCCGAAACATGTTTGAGACGATGTCCGACTTCGCCAACCTGCCGCTCCTGATTCTGGTTTCTACAGTTCTTTCCCTGGCGCTGATGCCGCTGCTCAACGCATACTCGCGTTTCAACGAGCGGCAAGCCGACCGTTATTGCTTCCAATCAGTCGCAACCGTCGAACCGTTCATCACGTCGATGAACAAGTTGGCGCAGCAAAATCTTTCGGAGAAAACTCCATCCCCCTGGGTGGAGTGGCTGCTCCACTCCCATCCCGCCGTCACCAAGCGAGTTTCAGCCGCGGAACAGTGGGCAAAGTCCGAACGCAAATTTGCCAACCGTTAGTTCCCTAAAAAACCTCCGCCATTGGCAGCGAAACTCGTCAAACGTTTTTCGGTCAAACGTTTTTTGAAAATTACAAATGTTTATTCAGAATTTCTTCCACTCGCCGCACATCTTCCTCCGTATCGACGCCCACCGTATCGAAGGGCGTCTCGCCGACGTGAATCGCCACCCCATGATCCAGAAATCGCAACTGCTCGAGTCGCTCTGTGCGCTCAAGTGCCGACTCCGGCCAGGCAACGAATTTATCTAAGGCGTCTTTACGATACCCATAAAATCCCAGATGCTTGAAGTATCGCGCCCCCGCGCCATCGCGATCATGCGGAATCGTCGCCCGCGAAAAATAAAGCGCCCGTCCCGACATGTCGGTCACGACTTTCACCGCGCTCGGGTTTCTCACATCTAGCTCCGCCGCCGGAGTCATCAGCGTCCCCACCTCGACCGACCCGGTTCGCATCACCGCGATCAGCGCATGAATATGTTCAGGACGGGTCAGCGGTTCATCCCCTTGCACGTTCAAATAAATATCCGCCAGCACCGACTCGGAAATTTCGTGGACTCGTTCCGTGCCTGATTTATGCGCCCGAGAGGTCATGCGGACACTGAAGCCCTGCTCCCGGCAAAATCGCATGATCTCATCGGAGTCGGTCGCGACAATGACCTGATCGAGCGCGGAGCATTGCCGCACACCCTTGTAAACCCGAGCCAGCAGCGGCACTCCGGCAATCTCACGCAACATCTTCCGCGGCAAGCGTGTCGATGCGAGCCGCGCCGGAATCACCGCAATCACTTTCATTTGCTCACTCATGCGAATTCATCGGTAAAGTGTCGCACGGAGACGTGCCGATGCAAAGCGAGGCAGTTTGACACTCGGTTCCAGCCACTCATAAAATGCTGTAGGGACGGTCTCACCCGCGTCGGCGGGATTCTGAGCCCAATCCAGACTGTCCCTGATTTCCCTCGCGTATTTCAAAGTTGGCGGCGTAGCTCAGGTGGCTAGAGCGACGGTCTCATAATCCGTAGGTCGTAGGTTCGAGTCCTACCGCCGCCACCAGATTTAATATTTATTTTCAATGATCTATGGGTGTTCCCTGGAGTTTGGCGCACCTCCAATTTTCTGTAGCTGTAATGAAATTGTAATGTTTGGATACCCTCCAACACTGGAGACGAGCCTTTAGTTCACGACTGTAGTACCCTTCCTGGATAGTTCGTCAATGGCGTCAGTTCCCGAGGCACCAATCAGTTGGCTCTTCGCAATTCGCAATTGATGCAGACGGGACATCGCATCTCGGTGATACTCCAAGACCCGGGCTGTGTAGTACCTGAGCACGTCTCGACGCGAATGCCCGAGCAACTGGTCCACGATGGTGTCCGATACACCTGAGGCTACGAGCCTTGTTGCGAAAGTATGCCTGCATTGATAGATCGGAAATCGTGGAAGTCTAGCCATTTTGAGAGCGTTGTGCCAAGCGGTTTTTACGCTTCGGATGTGCATTCTCTGGTGCTGTGGATTGAAAAAGACGTACTCAGATATCCCCTTCGTGGCGACTCTCCACTCTAGCAGTGCAGATTTCACAATGGGCGTCATTGGCAGGGCGCGCAAACCAGCCGAAGTCTTGGACTGGGTAATCGCTATTATCTCGTCGTCAAAATCGATGTCGGCCCACTTGAGCCTGAGGGCCTCAATTCCGACCCGCATGCCCGTGTCGAGAAGTGTCATTACGATCGTACGCAATCTGAGGTCGCAGCAAATCAACACTCTCTGTTCGTCGGCGAATGAAAGTACTCTGGGAGCTTTTCGCTGTTTCTCTTCGTCGAAAAGCCTTACGCCGTCAAGCGGGCTGTGAACTAGTAACCTACGTTCTACTGCAAAATTAAATGCAGCTCGGTATAGCGCGATGTCTCTGTTTACGCCTGCAGAACTGACGCCCGCTTTTATTCTGAGTTCTTTGAAGCGGTCAAACGTGAAAGCGTCTATGTCGGTAATCCTGCTATTTCCACAAATGGGGCTTAAAACACTTTGGGACAATCTGTACCGTTTTTGAGTGGCTGGATTCTCGATTTGAGCGATATAAGAATCAATTAATTCGTCGACGGTTAAAGTTTCTGAGGATCTTACTGCGAGGCGCCCTAGCTCGAACTCCGTTCTTCTCTTGCGATGGAGAGCTTCGGCATCGCGACAATCAGTCGAATGTGAGGATTCGAAATACTGACGTCCGTGCCACGTGTACGTGATCCAGTAGATGTTCCCGCGCTTGTAGATTCCGGGATGCCGTTTCATCGCAAGATTTTCCTTCGGAGGATCATTTGCTCCACCTTTTCCACTCCCTCGTAGCCCGATAACATTCGTCACACCACCTGGAGTTCCGTAAAGCCCAGAGAACATGGCCGATTTGGTGTCTTAACAGTTTTTGATACATCTCGGTCGGCCGGTGCTCTACTCTCTCTGCGCTGATCATCAGGAGGATTTGCGTTGAAGGCTTGATATGAAAGTAATCTGCAATCCAGGCCTGTCGACATAGCGGAAAAGCCCACACCAAGCGACAGTCGTAGTCACGAATCTCGATCTGCAATCGCCGGTCCCTGAGATTGAAGAGGCTTTCTTCGGTTAGTTCCTCAAGAACACGGTACAAGCCATCTTCCCATTCGTGTTCGCCCAACACTTGCACTCCTAGCCAAGAAAGAGTCTTAGCTACCATGGGGGTGGTTATGGGCTGATCCCACCAATTATCGATTTCGATATCAGCTTCATGGATACCGGCTTGATCTCCAATTATTTTTTCATCAAAGGCTTCTTTATTCACGTCGCCCTCCGCACAATCGATGAGCAGTGAAAACAGACACCCCATACTTGTTCGCTAGCGTCCTGTAAGGTGTTTGGCTGTTTTTTCTTTCCTGCTTGAGCTGCGCAATCTCTGGGGGAGTAAGCTGACGCAGACAAGGCCTTCCAAGTTTCTTTCCCTTGCTCCGCGCGTGTTGCAATCCCGCCTTTACCCTTTCTACGATCAGCGATCGCTCCCACTGCGCGATCGCGCCAATGATTTGAAACAACATTTCTCCGTGGGGGAGCGAAGTGTCGATAGCCTCGGTACAGGAAACAAATCCAACTCGAAGCTCCCTGAAGAGTTCCAAAG
>JAYVCW010000557.1:0-2802 GCA_043749775.1 Acidobacteriaceae bacterium
GATGAAATCCACCTACGTGTCTTCACTCCGCATCAGCGGGTCTTACATGGCCTCATCACCGCCTACGACTCCACCTTCAGGGGGCCGTCCGGTCGCGACGAATCGTCGCTCGCCACGTTGCCCTTGCGATCGGATTAAGAAATTACTTCGCCCCCGCCGTGGTAGCCCTCAGCTCATAACGCATCGCGAAACTAGAGCTCTCCGGTGCCAGCAATTCGTATGGCGTGTACTCGTCCGCCTCAGTCTGGAGTGCTGCGCCGGAAGACGCGAGCGGCGGGTACACCATTCCTGGCGCTCACAAAAGAGGAGCACCCGCGCCGTCACCGGGGAAATGGAATCAAACAGGCTATTTTTTCGCCAACAGCTATCACCGCAATTCGTGATTCCCGCGGCGTATCGGCGAGGTTCATTTACCACGGCGAACTTAATCGCATCGTTTGGGCCATGGGGAACTGGCATAATGCTCGTGCGTGGTCTCGATTCCTCGAGTTTCGACTCAAGCTACATACGCCGCATTCAGCGAATTCAGGTGATCACAATTGCCTGGATGACGATGGAGGCCGTTGCCTCCCTTTTCGCAGCATGGCGAGCGCACAGCCCTACGCTCCTCGCCTTCGGGGGAGACAGCGCCATTAAACTTTTCTCAGCGGTGGTGGTGCTGTGGAGATCCCGCGCCAGTGCTGCGCCTGGATTCGCGGGAAGACGTGCTGCCCGCCTCGCGGGAGCCTTGTTGTTCATGCTGGCTGCCTACGTTGCGGCCACTTCGTTCGCGAGTCTGCCCAGCCCACTTGCGTCAAACGATGCGGATCCATTTTCCCTCCCACCTTCGGCGTGAGCCAGAAATGGCTGCCCCGATCGCTATACAAAGCGCAGAACAATCCTTTGCGCTTGATCACTTAGCGCAGCGCCGCCATCACCGTGACCGTGGATTCCTCCTCCACCAATTGCGCGTAGTAGATCTCGCTGGTCGCATCATCCAGGATGACGATCAGGTCGTACCAGCGTTCATCCTGAACCCAGCGGTGACGCGAGCCGTCGATGTGCAACAGCATCCCCGGCAAAGGCCGCCGCGGACGCCGCTTGCGATGCACCCCGCGCTTGCGCCCTCGCATCACCAGCCCCGCGCCCTGCAAGGCCAGCTTCACCCAGGCGTAGCTCAGATCGACGCAGTGTTCGGCATGCAGCTTCTCGTGAAAATGCCGCACGTTCAGATCGAAATATCGATCCCGGTACAGTCCCAATACCTGCTCCACCAGCGCCACTGGCACCGCTTCGGCGAAGGCTTGCCTTTGCGCTGGTCAAACAATCCGTCATAACCATGCTCTTCATACCGCTCCCGCCACCGCCGCATCGACCGATCGCTAAGGCCAATGATCTCGGCCGCCTGCCACCACGTGATCTTCTTCGCCATGGCTCGCAAAATCACTTCCTGTACTTTCATCGCCCGCTCCACTGCGGCCTTCCGGTAACAGATCATGCTTCGCATGGTCTCCTACCCTCGCCGCCCGAAAAGCGGACACATCACCTGCTATCTCAACCGGACATATCATCTGCTAACGACAGCCCGCCGTTCTTAGTGTTGACACGATTTCCTTGCCCGATCTATAGTTCCTCGTCACTACGTAAGGCCGGAGGAGGAATAGTATGCGTCGAATCGCTTTAACGGCACTTGGTTTCGCTCTGCTGTTATCCGTAGTCCCATTGTTCTCGCAGATGAATGCAACCGTAGAGAAGGCACTCGAAAGTAACGAAAAAACTGCCTGGCGAGCGTGGAAAGACCACAATGCAAAACCAGTGGAAGCGTGGACCCCGGCCGACGCCATAGGCGTCGCCGATGGAGGGGTATTCAAGGGGAAGGAGCAGGTTCTGAGAAGCATTACTGACGCGAGATGTGTGGTCAACAACTTCTCGCTTTCCGATTTCTCCTATAGGTGGCTCGATAAAGGCACGGTCGTCATGACCTACACGGCGACGCAGGATGCAACCTGCGAAGGCAAAAAACAAGCGGGGAAAGTTTTCGCCACGTCGATTTGGCAGAAGAAAGGCAGCAAATGGTTGTCGCCGTTCCACCAAGAAACCGAAGCTGGGAGCATGTAGCTCGTGACGAAATTCCCACCTGAAGGCCATTTTGGAGCACTGTATAAAGAACCCGATTCGAAAGCCTGCCTTCCGGCGGGCTTTTTTCTTTCTGAGACGCGCCTTTGTAGAAGCTCCTCCGTCATGCTGTGCGGCATCCTGCACCTTGGCGCGGTCGAGCTTTGCTGGTCCCCGGCGGTCAGGCTTAACTCGGTTCCTAGGTAAAATTCGACACGTTTGAACGTCCTGCAGAAAGGGATGTTTTGGATGCGTGGATGCGTCAATTAATCCTGCCTTGTGTTCTAGTCTGTTCCATAAGCTCTTTGGGTCAACGCTCAAGGAAAACAGGCGAAAAAAGATCATCGGCTTCACGATAACCATCAGAAGGCTGTAAGCGCGGCGAATCAACCGCAAACCGCAAGCATTCACAACGATCCGCAACCGCAGTCCACCACTCCACTGCGGCTTTTATTTTTATTCCGGAAGGGCAACGATTCTGGTATAGCTCCGGGAACGGGTCGGCTTTCTGCGGGTGACGATTAACCTCTGTGTCTTGGCGTCCCATTCTCGCCCAGTGTGGCTTGAAGATTTCCGATCTTTACGCGTGACACCTCAACGCCTTCGTCCCTAGTTCTTCCATCGCTTTACCTTTCGCGAGGGACACCATTAGAATCCTGCCTGCACAATTTAAGGAGGCCTATGGCCAAGAGCCGAGCGAATCGGACT
>JAYVCW010000558.1:0-3699 GCA_043749775.1 Acidobacteriaceae bacterium
GGAAAATTAAACGGGGTGATTCCGGCCACTGGACCGAGTGGATATCGCCTCACTATTCCCCATCGGCCTGCCGTCGATTGCTGCCAATCAAGCGGCAAGTATTCGCCATATCCGCGGACCGTTTCTTCCGCTGCGACGTTAAAGGTGAAGACGGCGCGGTCAACTTCCATTCGAGAGGACTTAATCGGCTTTCCAGCTTCCTGGGCAATCGTGCGCGCAAACTCTTCCTTGCGATCGTGGATTCCGATTGCGATCTGGCGTAAGACGCGTTGCCGCTCGAAGGCGGGCAGGCGGCGCGTGGTTCCAAATGCCTTTACCGCGGCTGCGATCGCGAGATCGGCATGGGCCCGATGCCCCTGATAGACATGGCCGACGATCGAGCCGTCGTAAGGCGCGCGAACATCAATCAAGTCCCCCTCTTCCAGCCACTTTCCATCCATGAAAAAACCATGGGTAGCAACCGGAGCGATCGTCATCTCAGCCATTTGCGCTTCCCCCAAGCTTGCACTGCACCACTGCGGATTATAGAACTTTGAGAAGAGTGCGGTCTGCCTAAACTATGCATCGGCAACCACGACGACTTTGATGTCATTTATTGTGCTGAGGTTTGTGGCGGTCGCCGATTTCAACCTGATAGCTTTACGAAACCCAGTCGAGCACCTTGTAGTATGCGCCCGCAAAGGGGAGGAACCATGGCCTGCCGGTGTAGAGTCCTAGCGGCGCACCTGGAAAAGGAATTTCCGCAAAAGGATTATCGGTCTTTCCGTCGGCGATCCACTCCGCCATCTTCTGGCCTTGATAAGTAGCCATCGCCACGCCGTGCCCGGCATAACCGAGGGCAAAGTAAATGCCGTCCATCTCCCCGGCGTGAGGCATGATGTCGAAGCAGAAGTCGAGGGTACCTCCCCAGACGTGTTCTATTTTCACGTTCCTTAATTGCGGATAAACTTCGATCATTCCGCGGCGTAAAATCTCGGCGCTGCGACGGACGGTCGCGCTGGTTTCCGGAAAGAAAGCGGCACGGCCGCCAAAGAGCATGCGGTTGTCTGGAGTTACCCGGTAGTAATAAATGAAGTTTTTGGAATCGTATATCTGGCGCTTGCGCGGACTCAGTTCATGCGCCAGCGCATCCGGCAACACTTCAGTCGTAATAATGAATGAACCGATTGGAATAATTTTTCGGCGAAGAGCGGGAGTCGCCGCTCCCGTATACCCACTGGTGGCAACCAAGACATGGCGCGCCCAGGTTGCGCCTCTTGACGTGTTGAGCCTGAAACCGGGTGCGCCGTCGCGTTGCTCACGCTGAATATTCTGAACTTGCGTTCGCTCATTGATCTGCGCACCTGCTCCTATCGCCGCCATTCCAAGTCCGGCGACGTACCGTGCGGGATTAAGTCCGGCGGATATTTCGTCGACCATGCCACCGTAGTAAATGTCCGAACCAATTTCGCTTCTGAGTTGATCCCGCGGCACGACGCGAAGTTGATGGCTAAACTCACGCGCGATCACTTCGACCTGGCGGGCGTAGTCATCAAAGTGCGCGGGTTTGCAGGCTACTTCCAAATGACCGCGGCGCTCGAAGTCACAGATGATCTTTTCTTCCTGAATAATGCGCTCGACCACATTGATTGTTTCGATGGAGGCGGCATACATGCGTCGCGTCAAATCTCTGCCATACTTCGAGATCAGCGTGTTGACGCCTAGTTTGAGGCCGGTGAGCACCATGCCACCGTTGCGCGAGCTAGCTCCCCAGCCCACCGTTTCGGTCTCGAGCACAACCACTTTTGCGCCTCGCCTGGCGAGCGATAGCGCGGCAGAGAGTCCCGTAAAACCGGCTCCAATGACGGCGACATCCGCGCTTGGCGGCAGCGCCTGAACTGGGGGGCTCGGCATCTGCACCGTCGTCAGCCAGTAATTTTGTTCTTTCATTGTTGTGCGAATCGGAAATCGTATTGAAACGATTTGTTACGTGGCGCGGAAGACGCCCTGCAACTTCCAAACACACAAAGGTACACGAACGGCGAAATTACAGTATGGCCGTTTCGTGAATAGTGCGGCCTTCTGCGAAGCGCGAAAAATTCAGCAAGGTGGGGTCGATCAGATCGGTCTTACCGGTCAGAATCAAATCGCTAAGAATTTTGCCGGTTGCCGGGGAATGCATGACCCCGTGTCCGCTGAAACCATTCGCGAAAAAAAATCCTGAAACCTCAGGCGATTCGCCGAGAACTGGGATGATGGTCTGGCGTCCGATCCCGCCATCGATAACTACGACATCCGCCGTATGCATACTCGTTCAGCGCTCTGTTATTTCGAGTTAGGATGCGGCCATCTCTGGCGTCGATGCCAGCAACCTGCGCGTGTATTCATGCCGCGGGCTATTTGTAATCTGTTCGGTATCACCAATCTCGACAATTTTGCCGCGATACATGACCGCGATTCTCGTAGAGAGATAGCGGACGACCGGCATGGAATGCGAGATAAATAAATAGGTCAAAGAAAAATCGCGCTGCAACTGTTGCAGAAGATTCACCACCTGCGCGCCGACGCTCACATCGAGAGCCGACACCGGCTCGTCGGCCACGATGAATTTCGGCCTTAGAGCGAGAGCTCGGGCGATTCCTATGCGCTGGCGTTGTCCGCCAGAAAATTCGTGCGGGTAGCGACGCATGGCTGATTCGTCCATGCCAACGGCACGCAATAATTCTTTTACACGGTGCCGTCGACTGGCGTTGTTCTGTCTCTTAACCTCACCGATTGCCCCATGCAGAATGAGCGGTTCGGCAATGACATCTTCCACGCGATATCTCGGATCAAGGGAGCCAAACGGATCCTGAAAGATGATTTGCATATCGCGGCGGCGACTACGTAATTCCGACCGGCTCGCCTTGAGCAGGTCGACACCGTCAAAGATGACCTGTCCTGATGTCGGCTCAATCAGACGAAGCACGAGGCGACCTAGAGTGCTCTTGCCCGAGCCGGATTCGCCGACGAGTCCTACTGTCTCGCCAGATTGAATGTTTAGAGAGACGTCATCGACGGCGCGTACGTTGCCGGTGGTTCGTCCGCCGAAAGACGATTCGGTCGAATAAATCTTGATGAGATTGCGGACTTCGAGTAACGCCACAAGCCAGAGTAACAAGGATAATCGTAGGAAGAAAGAGTCGGGCGCAAGCGAGATTGGTAGCAGCGCGTGTCTTAAGAAATGCCGATGTTCAGCGACTCATTTGAGGTCGCGATAGTTTCAGCCTGCAATCATAGGCACGGCTGCCAGGGCAGCAACCATCCCAAGAGTTCTCGCTCGACTAAAGTGCTCGTTAAGAAAAAGGCGCGCCAGCAGAACCGTTATCGCCGGATACAACGAACTGAGCACGACGGCCGCGTCAAGGCGACCTGTCCGCGATGCGAGGACAAAGGCGATAGTCCCGCTAATATCCAACAGGCCCGCGATGATCGCGATCCCGAGCACCGAGCGCCGCACGGGCGCGATATATTTGCCAAAAAGAACGATCGTTCCGGTGATCGCGAACGACGCCAAACGCGAACAACTGGATACCCACAACACGTTGGCGTTCCCGGCGCGGCTAACGCACATGTAAAAACCGGCGAAACCGATTCCGCAAAGAATAGCAACGCCGATGCCTTCGGGCCGCCCCGAACCGCCCTCAGTTCGCGAGATCAACCACACGCCAACTCCAGCGA
>JAYVCW010000559.1:0-3891 GCA_043749775.1 Acidobacteriaceae bacterium
CTTCGATCGAAAAGAATTGTCTTGAGGTGAGAGTGGTGAACTCGACGTTATTCAATCCATCAGGGGCGGAGTAGGGCGTCTTGTCGTACATGTAGGAACCGAACAGACTATCCTTGTCGGAGAATCTGTGATCGATGCGAGTGGTAAAAAAGTTTTCGCTGACTTTCTGCTGCCCAGCAAAGGTATACTTCCCAACGTCGCCGGTAACAACTTGCGGCAGGGGGTAAAAGACGAGATAAGCCGCGGCCGCTGGATCTACCGTTACGTTGCCGGAGCTCAGGATTCCGTTACGCGCATTTTGAGATGGAACATCTGCGACCTGACTGATTCCCTTCGACTGCCGGATCCCTTCATAGTCGGCGAAAAAGAAAGTTCGATTCTTGATAATCGGACCGCCCACCGCTGCACCGAACTGGTTGCGTTTGAAGGGCGGAACTCCACCTTGGTCAAAATAATTTCTAGTATCAAGTGCGCTATTGCGCAGGAACTCATAAACGCTGCCGTGAATCTGGTTGGTACCGGAGCGTGTCACTGCGTTGACCACACCACCCGACGTCTTGCCATACTCCGCCGAGTAATTACTCGTTAGCACCGAGAACTCTTGAATCGCATCAACGCCCAGGCTGCCGCCGAGAACGCTGCCGGGAGCGCCATTCGCATAATCGTTGAGGCTGACGCCGTCCAAACGATAGTTATTCTGCTGCGGTCGCGCGCCTGAGATGGTGAGCTGTTGTCCGAAGCCGCGGTTGCCGCGATCGGTCCCCGCGGAAAAGTCGGGTTGCGTCTGAATTCTGTTGACGCCTGGCTGCAGTGTCGCGAGGTCGGTCCAACTTCGACCATTGAGAGGAAGTTCGCGAACCGTGGTCGCGTTCACCACGGCGCCGATTTCGGAACTGGCCACTTGCACGTCAGGAGCTTCCGTCTGCACCTCAACCGTTTCGCTGGCGGCCCCGACTTGCATCGTCATGTTGATGGTGACGGTCGCGCCCACCGTCAATTCAATCCCACGCTTCTCTTCGCTCTTGAAACCGGGAGCGGCATATTTTAATACGTAGCTCGCCGGCACCAGATTGGGAGCAATGTAAAGTCCATCTTCGTTCGTGGTAACGGTGCGGTTAATTCCGGTCGCCGTATTGGTGATGGAGACAGTGGCATTCGAAATCACTCGCTCACTTCCATCGACGAGTGTTCCAGTGATCGTTCCGCCGGCAACTTGGGCGTGAAGGTTAACTTGCAGCGCAACGCTGAGAAGTGCAAAAAGAATTACCGCAAATTTCTGGCGAGGAAAGGAACACGTCATGGAGCCCCCTGTGTGCGAAAAAGCTTAACTCACCAAAATCGCATTGCTACACATTAATTTTGATTCATGGATTAATTTTCTTTCATGAAAGGTTCGACTGAAGTGAAGACACCGACGGAGAGGCATTTTCGCGAGGCTCTTTACCGTGAATAGCGTCACCAACTTGGTGCGGCGACTGTAACGCTATCGTGCACAGAACCCTGTTTACTTCACCCCGTTTGAAGGCTCGACAGTTTCGGCAGCCACGTTGCACCTCTACCCTCGCCTCATACGATCAATGGCGTAAACTTTCGGTTAAGCAACCGGGGTGAAGCAAACTTTGAGTGCTGCTGGCTTGACTAGTGAAAGCGCGCCGGGACTCGTGGCTCGGCGGAAATTTCTGCGCAGTACGAGCGGCGCTCTGGTCGCGGCATTGCTGCCCCGCAGCGCCTGGAGCGCAGTAAAGCCCGTCGACTCCGTAATCGGACCGCTCAGTTCCTACATGGCCGCCGCTGGAACCCGAGCCCTACCTGAGGACGTCGTTGAGAGTGCAAAGATTCATCTGCTCGATACGCTGGCTGCGATGCTTTCGGGGACTGGCCTACCGCCAGGGCTTGCGGCCCTCAAGTATGCCCGTGCGAATTCTGCTGCTCGAGTTGCCACGGTGGCCGGCTCCGACATTCTGTGCGGCGCGATTGATGCCGCGTTCGCCAACGGCATGCTCGCGCACGCCGACGAGACCGACGATTCTCATGCTCCATCGCAGTCGCATCCCGGATGCGTGACGATTCCGGCCGCTCTCGCCGTCGGAGAACAGTTCGGCATCGATGGCTCACGCTTTATGCGTGCCATCGCGCTCGGCTATGACGTCGGAACGCGAGTCACACTCGCATTCGGCGGAGCGAAATTTCAGACAGACACCCATCGCGACAGCCACGCCACCGCCGGAGTATTCTGCGCCGCTGCTGCTGCCGCATGCGCCGCAGATTTGAATAGCCAGCAGATGCGCTGGGTGCTTGACTACACAGCTCAACAAACTGCCGGCATTGCGGCGTGGAAGCGTGACGTCGATCATATTGAAAAATCTTTTGTGTTTGCGGGCATGCCCGCAAAGAATGGCGTGATGGCAGCGCTGCTCGTGCAATCGGGATGGACTGGCGTCGACGACGTACTGTCAGGTGCCGACAATTTTCTGATGGCGTTCGATCCGCGAGCGGACCCACATGTGTTGATCGAGAAATTAGGAGAACGGTACGAATTGCTGCGCACCAATATCAAGAAGTGGTCGGTTGGCTCTCCTATTCAAGCGCCCCTCGACGCGATGGAAGCTTTATTAAAAAAATATTCAATTCATGCTGGCCAGGTGAGGAAGGTGACGGTGCGGAGCGCGACGGAGGAGGCCATTATCGTGGACAACCGCACCATGCCCGATCTTTGTTTGCAGCACATGATCGCGCTCATGCTCGTCGATGGGACGGCGACGTTCCGCTCCTCTCACGATCAGGAGCGTATGAAAGATCCAGCAGTCTTGAAGCAACGAGCTAAGGTCGAACTGATCGGCGATGAAGAACTTGACCGCCTTCTTCCAAAGCGGGTCGCGATCGTTGAGGTCACTCTTAGCGACGGCTCTCACTTCGCTGAACGTATCGATGCGGTTCGGGGCACTGCTGAAAATCCGATGACCCGGGAGGAAGTGGTTACTAAGTGCCGCGACCTTATTGCACCGGCGCTTGGCACGGTCACATGCAACGCGCTCATTGAAAGAGTATCGAAGATCGAAAATGTTAAAAACATTCGTGAACTGCGACCACTCCTACAAAAAGCGTGATTTCCTTCTCGGGCGTGATTTCACTTTTGCACGGAAGATTTTTCAGTGCGAAATGTCTTCAAGCGCGAGCCCGCGAGTGCGCGGCCCAAATATTCCAATTGCCAGCATCACCACTAGCATCGACGCGGCGATAAAGGCGAACACGCCTGCAACTTTAAAATCGCGCAGGATGAAGCCGATGAAAAAGCTGGTAAAAATGGCGCTCAGCCGGCTCCACGAATAAACAAAACCGACCGCCTGGGCCCGCACCTTCGTCGGAAATAGCTCCGGCTGATAAGCGTGGAAGGCCATCGACATCCAGTTATTGGAGCAAGTCAGCAGAACGCCGCAGGCAATCAACAGCATCGACGAAGACTGTCGCGAGAAGAGTAGTCCGAAGGCTCCGATGCAGAACGCCGCCGTAACAATTTGCCATTTGCGTTCGAATTTGTCTGCGATCCTGATCGCGAGTAGAGGCCCAACCGGCGCGGCGATGGCGATGATGAATGAATATTGCAAGCTACTCGTAGTGGTCACTCCCGCCGCGATCAAAAGCGTCGGAACCCACGAAGCAAAACCGTAATATCCCACCGTTTGAAAAAAGTTGAACACCATGAGCATTGAAGTACGGCTCAAGTACGGTGGCTTGAAGATGTCGAGAAAATGCCCGTGAGTTTCTTCCACGGGATGAGGATTCGCGGGCGGCAGCGGCTTTCCATATTCTTCTGCGACGCGAGCTTCCATGGCGGCGGTGGCTCGTTCCGCTTCTTCCAGATGCCCGCGAGAAATCAGCCAGCGTGGACTC
>JAYVCW010000560.1:0-13807 GCA_043749775.1 Acidobacteriaceae bacterium
GGTAATGTAATCGTCGGCTCCCAATTCCAGACCCAGAACCCGGTCCATCTCGCCCGTCCTCGCCGTCAGGAATATAACCGGGGTAGTGCCGATCTGCGCGTTCTGACGGATACGGCGGCAGAGATCATACCCATCCCCACCAGGCACCATGATATCCAGAAGGAATAACGACGGCCGTACGACTTCCGCCTCTCCCAGCACTTCTTTCGGAGTCGAGAATCCCCGGACAGAATAACCCGCTTGCTCCAAGTGGAGGCGGATGAGCTGAGAAATGTCCGGCTCGTCTTCCACAACAAAAATCGACAAATTTCTCATTTGTAGCATTCAGCTAGGGTTTGCCGCACCCCTGACGCTGCTCAGCACGCTGAAGATTTGCTCATCATGCGCATGGCTCACGCTCACGAGTACAGTTTACGAATAAACGAATCGCTGCCTATTTAAGGGAACGACAAAACTAGCTTGTTTATGTAAATGCGGTGTTAATAAAGAATGAGTCTCACGTGAATAATCGTCGAGTTATACAAAGCAGGTCTGGAGTTGGTGGCTGAGATCAAGAGGGATGTACTCTCACGACCCGAACGACTCACCCGCAGCGAATTCTGGCAGACCTGTCATCGGCGACTATCATGCCGACCATTTCAGGTTAGAAGCTATATCTCAATGCGAACTGAAGAACGCGCGGACCGTTAAGCGCGTTGATCACTTGTCGCGCTCCGAAGCCAGCGCTGGGGGTGAGATAGCAGTGCTGGGTGAGATGCGATCCGTCACCGCAGGTGGTTGAACCGTCAGGGTTGTCGCCAAACGGTGCTGCTGAGTACTGCGTGGCCACCACTCCGGTCCCGTTCTGAACGTAATAGTTGGCATGGTTCGCAATATTGAAAACCTGCGCCTGAAGCGTAATCGTTTGGCGCTCCGTAGGCTTGAATCGTCTCGCCAATCCAAGGTCAACTTGCTGCGTCCATGGTCCGTAGAAAGAATTAAGACCTACAAATGGACTGGGGCTGGCGGCGTTGATTCCAAGAGCAGAATTTGCCGTGGCTTGCAGAGCGGCTGAATTGTTAACTGAACTTGCCAGGTTACTAGTGTCGAGCAACGCCGCGTAAGGACGTCCCGAAGCGAATTGCATCGTGGTGCTAATGGTCCAGTCCGAGAACATGCGGCGCATCAACGGCGATTGCAAATGTGCTCCGAATTCCGGTTCGTAGATTCCAGCGATCGATAGACGGTGGCGCTGGTCAATCAAGTAGGGCGCATGCGTGTTGCTGAAGTCGAACTGGTTATTGAAGTCCACGCCGCGAGACATCATGTTCTTTGCGAACGTGTAAGCGGTTTGAAAAGCTACGCTATGACGAAATCGGCGTTTTCCTTGCACGAACAAGGAATTGTAGTTGTTGATGCCGGGCGTAATGAGGGCGTTGATCTGGCTGAAATTAGAAGTGAGGCGCCCCTCGGTCAGCAGGTCAGAGTCGAGAGTCGGCAGTATGACAGACGGACCTGCACAGCCGCTCTCTTCCGTCGCACTTGCGTGACACGGAGTGTAAGTGGTCCTGCCTTCCGGTGGATTCAAATTCAAATCGTAGGCGCTGGACGAAATCAAGTGCACTCCGTGCGTCCATGTAGTTCCAACAGTCAGGACCGTGTCGCGCAGAATCTCGCGCTCAATCTGGAGGCTGCCCTGCAGGACATACGGGAAGCGAAAGTGCGGATCCACCAGGGATATGGCGGATGCTGAGAATTGTGAAGCATCGGTGACTCGGTTGGGGAAAACCGCGGTCTGCTGGTCGGGCGTTAATGCGTTGTCGTACTTAAGTAATACCGAAGCCTGCTGCGATAACAATCCATTCGACACCACCGCATTCCTGTAGTTCAGCCCGTTGAGGTTCTCGTAGAACATGCCAACGCCTCCGCGCACCACGGTTTTATCTAGGGGCTGCCAGGCAAATCCAAAGCGCGGCGCGATTCGAGCGTATTGATTTGGAAATTGACCGGTGAGATGGAATGCCGGATTTTCTTTGGGCTGCGGATAGACCTGGAAATCCTCGCGCACTCCCACGTCGAGCGTGATTCGCGGATGAATCTGATAAGTATCGTGCAAATAGAAGCCAAGGTAGGGCACGTTTAAAACAAACTTGGGCTGGCCGGCGCTTTGGAAAAAATTATCGTAAATGCCTAAAGCGAAGTTTGAAAGGCTGGAAAAGCTGTAGGTTCCGCGAAACGTTCCATTCTGCGCCTGCGCATCGGGATCGAAACCTCCGAACGCTAAATCAGTGACATGCGTGCGTGTGAATTCTGCGCCGAACTTGAAGGTGTGCTTACCACGCAGATAACTGATGTGATCAGAAAGCTGCCACAAAGCCTCATTCGTCCGTCCACCCGCAAAACCGGCGTTGCCAAGTTGCAAGTTCGTGCCGCCTCCGTCGGCTGGTGCCAGCACAACTGTGGGCAGACCCGCATTCACGATGCCGGCCGGCGTGGAGTACTGGTCATCCCGCGAGAAGCTGGCATGCACCTCATTTAAAAGATTGCTGGCATAAGCATGGCTCCATCCGGCACTGACGTGATAATCGCGCACAAAGGCGTTGGCTAAAGTGGTTTTGCCAAAAAGAGCAGTTTGAGTCCCGAGAATGGATCCGTGTGGAGAGTCGAAGCGGTTCCAGTTCAGACTGAGATAAAAGCGATCGTCTTTCGAATCGCGGTAATCGATTTTTGAGAACAGTGACCAATCATTGCGGAAACGCGGCTGCACTCCGAGGTTTGACTCAATTGCATTCATCGCATTTGCGACGTTTTGAAGATAAACGGGATTGTTTGGATCAGGCGTTGTCAAATTGCCAGGCTCCGGCAAGGCCGAGTTTGGTTCAGGCAGGGGGACGCCATCCGGGACGCCGAAGTCCGCCGCTTGATCTAGTCCCGTGAAACTTGAATTGATGGCCGTGATCGGATTCTTCTCACGCTGTTGCTCATAGTCCACGAAATACCACGCACGATGGGGCAGGATCGGGCCGCCTACGCTCCCGCCGAACTGCTGCAAGATATCCACCGGCCGAGAAAATCCGTTCTCTTTGTCGATGGCATCGTTAGCGCCGGTTCCGGAATTGCGATTGTAGTAAAACGCATTGCCATAAACTGAATCACTTCCCGAACGCGTGACCACATTCACGAAGCCCGCTGCTGCTCCGCCATATTCGGCGAGGTAAGGAGAGACGGCAATCTGAAATTCCTCGATCGCATTTTCGCCAAAGATGTACGGTACTTTCTCTCCGCCTCGGGCATTGCCAAAGTAGTTGCTGGTAGCGCTTGCGCCGTCCATTGAAAAAGAGTTGGCACCGTTGGCATTGGCATAGCCGGTGTCTTGGCCGCCTTCTTCACCGGCGAAGCTAACGAGGCCGTTTTGCCCGTCAGGGTTGGCGTTTGGGACTAGTAAGGAAAAATCAAGGAAGCGGCGGCCGTTCAAAGGCAAGCCATCCAACAAATCGCGTTCAACGATGGAACTCTGGTTAGAGTCTTCGGTCCGCAGCATTAGAGATTCGCCGCTGACCGTGATGGACTCGTTCACTGCGCCGGGTAGTAGCTGCACGTTTAACGAAGTCGTCTCGCCAACCTGGACGAGAATCGGCTCGACGATCTCCTTATGAAAACCGGGAGCCGCAACTCCGATTGAATACAATCCAACCGACTGGGATGGGAAGAGAAAAATACCCACGGCGTTCGAACTGCGCGTCGAACTCTGCCCGTTCGAACTAGAGGCCAGCGTGACCGACGCGCCGGCAACGATCGCGCCGGTATTATCGGTAATCACCCCGCGCACGGCTCCGCTGGTGACAACCGTTTGTGCAGTCGAGAGCTGGCAAACGACAGCAAAGGAAACTACGAAGAAGAAGTAGTAATAAGCACGTCTCATGACTAACACCTTTAACGATTGTCAAATGAGGAGAGAGTACGCTCGACTTTATACGTGAGCTTTATGAATCGGCTGTAAATAACGGAAAACTTTTCTTTAGCACTAGGAGTCATTACGCGGAAACGTCAAGTGCGGAGCCAATCCAAGCTTGTTGCAGATCAATCTGAGTGTCAGCTCATGGTAATGTGGCAGTTGAGCTGGCGAATCGGAATTGCCACGCTGTAGTCTTCACGCCAGGTTCGCGACATGTCCCGGTCTTCAAACCCAGCCGCGCCGCAGCAGGTGGCGCCCGCGCTTGCGTTGGCCACAGAGTTTCTCAGGGCCAGGCGGCCGGGCGATGCGATCGCGCCGTTGCGCGAAGCGGCGCTGCTGGAGCCATCCAATTCGATCATTCATCACGATCTCGGCCTCGCATATCTCGAAATCGGCAAAATACCCGACGCCATCGCAGCCTTGCAGAACGCCGTCGCCAGCAACCCTCGCTACGCGGATGCATACTTCCGCTTGGGAATCGCCTTGGAGAAGCTGGGCAAGATCGGCGAGGCAATTATTGCGTATGATCGCGCCACTGAACTGCTCCCGTCGCTGACTGAGGCGTGGTTTCGCGCTGGCGCCCTTGTTTACACACTCGGGCATCTTGATGAAGCGATCGGATGCTTCCGCCGGGCGGCGGCGACCGGAGCTAAGTCGAGCTTCGGCCGCCTTGGTAAGGCGCGGGCACTGCTCACCGAAGATCGCAATGAGGAAGCGGAGTTAGTGCTGCGAAAGACGCTCGCAGCTGATCCCGGAAACGCCACGGCGCATGATCTGCTAGGCAATTTGCTGTCCGAAATCGGCCGCTTCGAGGAGGCCCGCGAATGCTTCGAACGCGCGATCGCGATTGCGCCGATGCTGGCGGGAAGCTACTACGATTTGGTCCGTTGTCGGCCCGTCACAGACAATGACGATGGCCTGGTTCAACGAATGAAATCCGCGCTCGAAACGCCGGGCCTGGAAGCGGCACAACTCCTGCGGCTTCACCTCGCGATCGGCAAGGCGGCGGAGGATCTTTGCGACTACGCCTTCGCCATGCAGAATTTCGACGCCGCAGACGAAGTGCGCCGGGGTTTCGGATCGTTCGACTCGGCCGCGTTTTCGATCGAGATCGACCGAATGATTGTCCGGTGCACACCTGAATTGATGGCGCTGGCGCGGGCGCCGGAACTTGGCAGTTCTGATCGGACGCCGGTGGTCATCATCGGCATGCCGCGGTCTGGCACGACTCTCGTCGAGCAGATCATCTCGATGCATCCAGAGGTCGGGGCGGGCGGCGAATTGAATTTCTGGAACGAGCGTGGCGCAGCATGGCTTAGCTCCGGCCCGGGCGGGAACGACACGCTGTTTGTCGCCAAAGACTCCCGCGCCAAGGACTTCTTCATTGAGGCGGGGACAGATTACCTCGCCGTGTTGCGCGCAATCGCGCCCAAGGCCGCGCGCGTAACCGACAAGATGCCATTCAACTTCCTCTGGGCCGGACTCATCCACTTGGCATTCCCACGGTCAATCATTATTCATTGCCGGCGCGCCGCAGTGGACACGGCGCTTTCGATTCATCAAACTCATTTCAATCCGAGCGTGCCGTTTCCAACCGGAGGCCAGGAACTGGTCGCATATTTCCGCAGCTACCAGCGGCTTACCGAGCATTGGCGCAGCGTGCTGCCGCCGGATCACTTCATTGAGGTGGATTACGAGAATTTGACCCGCGAGCCCGAACCGGTGATCCGGCGGATTATCGCGGCCTGCGGGTTGGCATGGGACGACGCGTGCCTGCGCCCCGAATCGAATCCGCGAGCTGTAAAAACTCCCAGTAAGTGGCAAACCCGGCAGCCGATCTATCGCACATCCGTTGCGCGCTGGCGACGCTACGAACCCTGGTTGGGACCACTCCGCGCGCTCGTTGACGACGGTCGGAAGTAGACGCACGGATATTCCGATCGTGATTGAAGGTACCGACCATCTCGTCAAAAAGACCCCAAAAAAGTTTCAGCCTAAGGTGTAGCTTGCGCGTTACAAGTCGGCCAAACAAAAAGGTCGAGCCTGTAATGTAAGTTTCACCTAATTTTCATTAGCCGTTAACGAGCCCTCAGCGATTCGGAACTATTATCGCGTCGTACTCTCTCCCCACATGTGTTTCCATTCCACGTCTTTCGACCCCATCGTCGTATTGCCGATCCCCTGTCGCGGGATGACCAAAATTAAAAGGAGAACGTTATGTCCCGAAAGTCTCGAAGTAACTCTCAGAATAAGTCTCGGATGAAGCGCCTGCGACCGCTCGCCAGCCTACTGGCGACGGGGCTGGGCTCTGCGGCGCTCGCAGCTGGCCAGTCGGCAGAGTATCCGAAATATGTCGCCGGCCCGCAGCCGAACGGCTCCTTCGTGGTCAGCGACGGCCAAGTCATTACGCCCGCGGGCATTCAAGTCGACCTCGGCATCCGCGTACGCGCGAAGGCCGTGGCGCTGAATCCCAGCCTGCGTACTCACACCGCCGCGGTACTCACCATGGGCGCGACCGAAGCAGTCGAGGTGTTCGACACCGAGACCGGCGTTGTTCTCCAGAACTACATCGCGCTCGGACACGATTCGACTGGCAGTTACAGCGGCATCACTTATTCGGCCGACGGCAAGTCCCTGCTATTTAGTCAGGACAGCAGCAACGTCACCATCGCCAAAGTGACGGAAGAGGGTTTGCTGGAAGATGACGCGCAGATCAGTGTGCCGCCGAATAATTCCTTCATCCGGTGTTTTCCGAACAGCCCGATCGGCGATTATGGCAGATCCTGCGCCACGTTCTACACGTCGTCCACCTCTTATCCTGGCGGCGTCGCGTTCTCGAAAGATGGCAATAGCGCGTATGCCCTGCTGAACCAGAACGACACACTCGCGAAGATCGACTTGACCGCGAAGCCACCAAAGCAGGGTGAGCAGATCCGCGTGGGCAACGCGCCGCACAGCATCCTGATCAACGGCACCGGCACCACCGCCTATATCAGCAACGAGGGTGGTCGGCCGGCTACGGAGGCGGATTTCCAGATTTATTCCGCCGGCACTGAAATCGTCGCCGACCCCGTAGTTGGCGCCGCAATCACCGGCACCGTTTCTGTAGTCGATCTGGCGTCGATGAGAGTCACCGCTACTATCTCGACCGGTCTGCATCCGACCGGATGGCGTTTTATCAAGGGAACCTGCTGGTTGCGAATACCTACAGCGACACGATCTCTGTGATCGACACGGTCAACAATAAAGTGGTGCGAACGATCTCATTAGGGTTGCCAATCGGGGTGCCGGGCGCAGGCGAAGCAGCCTACGGCGCAGCGCCGAACTCGATTGCCGTCGATGCCAAAGCTGGCGTTGCCTACGTCGCGCTTTACAATGCAAACGCGATTGGAGTCGTGGACCTCAACAAGAGCGCTACGAATCCTGTCATGGGCATGATCCCAGTGGCCTATGCGCCATCCTCGGTCGTGCTAGATAAGGCTAACAACACGATTATCGTTGCCAATGACAAGGGCATCGGCACGCGCTATTCGTTCGAAACCGACTACGGCGTTACTGGCTATAACACCCACCAGGACAATGGCACCGTTAGCATCGTCCCCGTCCCGGATAGCTTGGCGCTAGCGTCGATGACGAGCCAGGTTTTCCAGAACAACCACTGGGACCTGATACAAAATGTTAAGTCTGCCTCCGGTGGCTCGCCGAAAACCAAACCGGTTGCAATCCCAGCCAAGATCGGGGATCCGTCACTGATCAAACACGTGTTCTTGATCGTCCGCGAAAACCGCACCTATGATCAGGTGCTCGGGGACGTGGCCGCCGGCAATGGCGACCCCTCACTCGCGGTGTTTGGCGGCAAGGACACGCCGAATGCGCACAGGCTAGTCAAGCGTTTTCCCCTCTTCGACAATTTCTACGACCCAAGCCGACAGTCGGCTGACGGTCACCAATGGATAACCGAAGGCATGGCGCCTTACGCCGACGACATTCAGTCACCTGACTGGGTTCGCAGCTATCCAGGCGGCAACGCCGGCGATTCACTTGCTTATCAGAAGAAAGGCTTCCTGTTTTCTGAAGCCGCCGCCGCCGGTCTGCCTGTAAAGATCTACGGCGAATACGTCGAGAACGATACCTTCTTACAGCCGGACGGCTCGACCAGCGAGCCGAGCTGGCTAGACTTTTACAACGACGCGCTGAAGTTCGAGGCAGGGCTTGAGCCGACGCTGTATTACGAAAATACGGTCCACGCGGAATCGTCGCTCCCGGCGGTGTCCAATCACCTGATCAAAAACTTCCCGCAGTTCGATCTGAACATCCCTGACCAGTTCCGCGTCGATCTATGGGTGCAGGACTTCAAAGCCGATCTCTGCGGGTACAGTTCCTGCATTGAGTATCCTCTGGGTAATGGATGACCACACCGGTGGCCCGCCAACTCCGGACGCTGAACAAGCCGACAACGACCTGGCCATTGGCCGCACTATCGACTACATCAGCCACAGCAACGTGTGGTCGACCTCGGCAATCTTCATCGAGGAAGACGACGCGCAGAACGGTGTCGATCACGTCGATGGTCACCGCAGCCCGGGCTACATTGTCAGTCCGTATGCAGTACAGAACGGACCGACCCAGTCTACCTATTACACGCAAGTCAACATGACGCGGACGATAGAACAGATTCTCGGTCTGCCGCCCATGAACCAGTTTGATCTCGTAGCGTCGCCGATGAGGACAGCTTTCGTTCACGGCACCCCTCCCGCGGAGAACTTCAAGCCGTGGACGCACGTGAAGAACGAAGTCCCACTCGACGAGGGCGTTACTGCGAGCGTAGCGAACCCAACCGACAACGCCAGGATCAAAAGACTGAAGGCGGCATGGATGCAGAAGAAGACGCAGATCTTCGCCGGCAAACTTACCAAGCCCGACTCTGAAGATCCGGATACCGTCAACCATTTCAACTGGTACATGTCCACCGGGTTTACACGGCCTTATCCCGGTGAAAAAACGGTTCGCCTCCCGAGCGAGTTCAACAAGCCAGCTCCAAACGGCGAAGATGACGACGACTAAAACGCGTCCCGCTTGCAGCACCCCTCTCCTCGATCACGGGGAGAGGGTTTTTTGTGTCGTACCGGGCATGTTCAACATCGAAAAGAACTGCAACGCTTACCGGCGACGCGCTCGAATTGATTTGGGCTGCACGGCGAGGCCTAAATGAAACAGAACCGTGCTGTGTTGTTTTTCGCAAAGAACAGGAAACGCGCACGGAATTCTTCGCTAATTCGAAATCGCAGCAACGGAATTTAACCTGCGAGTCAGCGTCAAGCTGGCACAAGTCTATCCTCGATCCGCCGCACCCTCCGATTCACAAGAAATTCACCGCTTTGTAACCTTCCTGTAACACGGCAAAAGTAGAAAAGGGGTGTCCTGCAAATAAAGGAGAAATTCTATTGATTCGCCGAGTTGTGCTCTTGTGTCTATCGTTGACTCTTCCGGCTATCGCGCAAACGACAACGCTAAATGGCGCCGGCGCCACTTTCCCCTATCCCATCTATTCAAAGTGGTTTAGCGAATATCACAAAGCCCATTCCGACGTCGAAATTAACTACCAGTCAATTGGCAGCGGCGGTGGTATCCGTCAAGTTTTGGCGCAGACGGTTGATTTCGGAGCCAGTGATGGGCCCATGAGCGACGAGCAACTTTCGCAAGCCAAGACAAAAGTTCTCCACATTCCGACGGTACTTGGCGCTGTGGTTCCGGCGTACAACGTGTCGGGTGTCACCGGCGAAGTGCGTTTTTCTGCTGGCGTAATTGCTGACATCTGCCTGGGAAAAATAACCAACTGGAACGATAAGGCTATTGCGAAGGACAACCCCGAAATTAAGTTCCCCGATCGCTCCATCATTCTTGTACATCGCTCGGATGGAAGCGGCACTAACTACATCTTCACCGACTATCTCTCAAAGGTAAGTGCAGATTGGAAAAATCAGGTTGGAAAAGGGACCTCGGTCAAATGGCCAGTTGGCCTCGGCGGTAAGGGTAACGAGGGCGTCGCTGGTATGGTCCGGCAAATGGACGGATCCTTTGGGTATGTCGAACTAATTTATGCTCTGCAGAACCACATTACTTACGGCGCGGTAAAAAATTCGTCCGGTGCGTGGGTGAAGGCTTCCCTGCAGGGGGCAACAGCGGCAGCAGCAGCGGTCAAATCCATGCCTGCAGACTTCCGGGTCTCGATCACGGATGCACCCGGCAAAGATGCTTATCCCATCGCAAGCTTTACGTGGCTGCTAATTCCCGTCCAGTCGAAAGATCCAAAAAAGGGAAAGATCCTGCAAGACTTCCTGACCTGGATGTTGGACGAAGGCGAGAAGATGACGGAGCCGCTGGCCTACGCTCCGCTGCCGGATAGCGTTGCCGCCAAGGTGCGCGAAACCATCAAGCAAATTCGTTAAAGCTTATTGCAAAGTTAGATATGTCAACTTTGCAGGCTTGTGGGCGCAAAACAATTTAGCAATTACAGCTATTTCAAAGGAGAAAAGATGAAGTCTGTTTTTAGATGGTGCATAGTTCCGGCGCTTGCCGTATCCAGCCTACTGGCGCAAAACTCGGGGACCACAGCGCCTAAGGAAAGAGCTCGACGAGCAGTGCCGGCGGTCACCGCGAAGGATGTCCAGTCGCTGCGCGACGCGATCGCGGCCCAGCAACAACAGATCGAACAGTTGCGGCAAGAGCTGCAACAGAGAGATCAGGCACAACAGCAAACACAGCAACAGGCACAACAAGAGCAACAGCACTTTCAGCAAACTCAGACTGCCGTGGCTGACGCTCAACAGAAGGCCAATGACGCCGCCGCCCTCGCCAACCAACAGAAGGACGATGTCACTCGTCTCAATAGTGAGCTGACAGATGTGCGGACTACGCTGACCAACACAGCCCTGGGAACGCTCGAGGAGCAGAAACGAATGGGGGCATTAGAGGGACTGGTGGGCCGCTTCCGCTTCAACGGCGACGTTCGAGTGAGAGGGGAAAACTTCTTTCAGAAGGGCGTTCAAGACCGGAACCGGGCGCGAATTCGGGTACGATTCGGTTTGGATGGCAAGTTGAATGACGATTTCATGGCGGGCTTTTCTCTGGCGACCGGGCCGCTCGGCGATCCGACGACCAGCAACGAGACCCTCACCAACGTCTTCGACCGCAAGACGATCGCTTTGGATCGCGGATGGATTACCTACAACCCCATTGCTCACAAGTGGCTGTCGCTGACCGGCGGAAAATTCGCTTACCAATGGCAGCGCACTTCGGTTACCGGCGATCCTGATACGAATCCCGAAGGCTTCAACGAAAAGTTTTCTTTTGATCTCAAAGGAAAAGCGCTGAAGAACTTCACCGTTCAGGGAATAGAGCTGCTCTACAACGAAAGCGGTGGCGGACAAGACTCTTACGCTCTTGGCGGACAAGCCTCGGCGAAATTCCAGTTCGGACCGTGGACGGTAACTCCATCGTTCCTGACTTTGAAATTTAATCGCCCGGACGCCATCCTGCAGCAGAGCGCCTTCGCAGTCGGCGCCAACACCACCGGCGCTCCCGCAATCCCGACCACCGTGCCACCTACTCCGGGAGTGGGTCCATTCCCGGTTCCGGGCGAAGGTCCAGGATGTGCGAAAGCTCTCGGAGCTAACGCATTCGCGCCTTGTATTTTTGCGCCCAACGGAATGACGAACGCCACCATCCTCGATGCTAAGGGCAATGCTCATTTTTACTCGGGCTTCCACTACGCCGACTTCATCCTCAACAATCAGATCAAGACAGGAATGGCCCGCCTGCCGATCAACTTGTTGCTTGAGTTCGAAGAGAACCTGGACGCCCAAAGTCATCCCTTGGACTCCAAGGGAAATATAATGTCGTTTCTCGGCAAACAGAATAAAGAATATGGCGGTGACTTCAGCATTGGGCAAACCAAGAATAAGAATGATATTCAACTTGGCTATGCCTGGCTGCGTCAGGAGCAAGATTCTGTGATCGCATCGTTTGCGGAAAGCGATCAAAGAGCGCCGACGAATATTATTCAAAATCGAATTTACGGGTTGTGGAAACTCCGCAACAACACGGTCGCCAGCTATACACTGTGGATCGGCCACACTCTCAACACCAACCTGGAAAACGCGACCCGGGCAACTGGGGTAGCGGTCGGCGCAACGGACCCGAACCTTCGCCGCCACCAGATCGATTTGATTTACACGTTCTAATGTTTGCGATTTTGGGGCGCCGGTTCATTCCGGCGCCTTTATTTTTGTTGACGCAACTTTCCGGGATGCACAATTTCTGGCAGCGTGGCTCCTTTAGCGCCTGCTTTATACTAGGTGGTGTATGCGACGATTTTTAGGGTCTTCATTCCTTGTTTTCTTTCTAATTTCACTTCTTTCTGCTGCTCGCAAACCAGAAGAGTATCAATCTGGCAAGATCATGACTGTTGAGCAGAAAACGAACAGCGAAGTTCTCTACTATCTGGTAAATACTCCGGTCACACGCGATTCTCCCTACTTTGAAGTATCAATTCAGGTTAAGGATTTTCTTTACCGCGCGCAGTACACTCCCCGGCACTCGGCTGATGGATTACCTGAAGATTGGAAGTCCGGCGCTGAGGTACAAGTTAGACTGAACAAACACGACCTGTTTGTGAAGAGGCCCGAGGGCGGCGAGATTCAGTTCGCGATTGAAAAGCGTTCTCCGGCAACCGTTGCGAGTGCGCCCAACGGTCCGGCAAACTAACATCCAACCGTCGTAATCACGAGCTCTGGAAGTTTGTGCGGATTTTGCTTCAACCGGTAGGCAAGGAAAAATGGAATAGTGATCCGCGTCCTAATTGGCTTGTCACTCCGATCCTTCCACCATGGAGGTCAACGATCGCCTTCGCGATTGGCAACCCCATTCCAGTGCCTTGGATGATCATGCGTTGGTTCCGTCCCCGATAGAATTTCTCGAAAATCACCTCCTGCTCCATTTCGTCTATACCGGGACCGTGATCCGCAACGCTCGTGAGCACTTCAGAATCGCGTAGTTCAGCAGTGATGTGAATCGGAGTGTCTGGTGGGGAATACTTAGCAGCGTTGTCCAGCAGATGGACTATCACCTCCGTAATGCGTTCAAGATCCATGCGCACTGCAGGCAGATCCCGTGGAATCGTGACCTCGAGAGGATGACGCCGGAGTGCCTGGGGCAGGCTTCTGATTGCATTGTCAATGGCTTCTCTAATTTGGTGTGACTCAAAGTGAAATTGGAGCTGATGGGAATCGAGTTGAGCTACTTCTGCGGCTTCTCCCACGAGGCGGTTAAGCCGGTCGCTTTCTTCGTTGATGACTTCGAGTAGGTCTTTTCGTTGTTCCTTTTCCAGCTCAATTTCGGAAAGCAATGTTTCTGCGGCCGCTTTTATCGATGTCAAGGGGGTGCGGAACTCGTGAGTGACGGAATCCAGAAGGACCGACCGCAAACGATCACTCTCGCGCGCAGCTTCGCTCCGGCTCAATTTGTCGACGGTGTTCGCACGCTCAATCGAGATCGCCACCAGACTGCCGATCGCTTCCAGACTTTCACGAGAGAGATCGCAACCCGCCAACCCGAGGGCACCGACCGATCGCACCCCCATTCGGAGAGGCATGTAGCAGATCTTACGTTTCCGATCGAGCACTGGTTCTCCTCGATCACTGATCGGCTTCAGTTGATCGATGGGGAACAAAGACCGGCTGGCCTCATCGAAGAAATACGCCTCCTGCTTGCCCTCCAGAAATAGGGCCGCCCCGATGACGGCGAACGAATCTACGATGTGTCTGGGAATGATATTCAGAAGTTCGAAAACGTTTTCGCTGAGCCACAACTGCT
>JAYVCW010000561.1:0-8079 GCA_043749775.1 Acidobacteriaceae bacterium
CCGAAAGAACCGGGGCATGGAGATGTGGAAAACGCTTCGCGTTTCCCACATCTCCACACCCCCGGCTACGACGACGGGCACAGATCAAAAGACGCGTTACACTAACACTTCACTTGGTACAACAAATCGGTCTGGTCAGGTCGCCGACCAGTTTTCATCGAGCATGAGTGCGAAATCCGAAATGCAGGCCACCCTGCGCCAAGACGGCACCGCACTAGACAGCCATGCCGTATCTGACTCCCCGTTCGCCTCAGCCGCATCGATGAGGTGCCTTAGAAACACACCTAGTGCAGCATCGTATGCCCAGAACCAACGGTTTGCGTATTTGACGAACTGCGTTTTGGACACGGCAAGTCTCTGCTTCGAGCGTGCATCAGCCCCGACTGCGAACAAAGGAATGATAGGTTCCGGCCGTTGGGCAAGGCAACTGGTGTTAACAGGCGTGGCTGCTGAAAAACTCCTTCGCGCGACATTAGCAAAAACGGAATTGCGCTACGACACCCTACAAGCACTCTTTTGATTCTTAGACATTTTGTATCCTCCAAACTTCGGCTGTTTGGGAGGAAACTGGACTTTCAACCGGCCACAAAAACAGTCATTTTCTCAATGTGCGGAACACTTTCTACCCCGTACCGCACTTCTAGACCTTAGCTGTTGAAATTGATGGCCCACTAGCCTGCGAAATGTGACTTTGCATCCTGCAAACGGCCTTTCCACTCGCCACCGTGACCGAACCAGTATCGAACCGCCGAGTGGACCGTTGCGCCAGTGTAGAACAGCGCAATGGCAGGCAGCAGAGGTGCCCACAGCGGCGAGCGCGAGTAAGACCGCAGCGTTGGCCAGAATGCAGCGCCCATCATGAACCATGCCGTGCCCCCCAAGAGCGCCGCCCATCCGCCAAAGCACACCAACACCGGCGGCACCATGTATGTGATGGTCATTCCGAGGACCGTTGCCATCAGCAGCCAACTGGAATGTCGCAACTGGTAGAACGCGGTGCGAGAGATCATGCGGCCAATTCCGCCAAAGCCGTCGTACCCGCGAATACTGTGCGTGTTCTGCGCTAACCCCAGCCACACGCTCCCTTTGCGCTTTATTTCCCGACCTAGTGCGCAGTCGTCGATCAATTCCTTTCGGATGGCAGCGACCCCCCCGATCCTCGCCAGCGCTTCGGCGCGAACCAGGACACAACCGCCGGCAGCTGCGGCAGTCTTGTACATGGGGTTAATGACCCACTCCGGCGGATACAGCATGAGAAAGAAGAACACGAATGATGGGATGAGCGCACGCTCAGCTAGCGACGAGCACCGCAGCCGCGGCATCATCGACACGAGGTCGAATTTATCCCCCTGTGCTCGAGCGACCAGAGAGGCAATGCTATCGGAGGCATGGATGATGTCCGCATCTGTGAACAGAAAATAATCAGGTGCAAACCGGGCCGCCTGCTGTACGCCTTGCGACAGCGCCCACATCTTTCCCGTCCAGCCTGCGGGCAGAGGCATGGCGGAACTGATCGTGAGTTGTTCGGACTTGCTCGCTGTGGCCTGGCGTACTACGTTTACCGTCTCATCCGAACTGTGGTCATCCACCACAAAGATCTGTACCCGACCGGCATAATCCTGTGCAAGCAATGACCGGACCGCAAGCCCGACGACATCCGCCTCGTTGCGTGCCGGTATGACAACCGCAACGCGAGGTGCGGACATAAGAAGCAGCTTCGGTTCGATGGATACGGTCGAGACCTGCCAAAAGCGACCTCTGCCAAGTAGCAGATAGACCCATATGAGGAAGGACAGGGTCCCAATACAAGCGGCGATCATACTCTTATCGCCTCCGCTTTTAGCCCACTTGGGGATCGACACAAGTTGGGGTTGCTGCCGCGTAGCTGTGGTTCAGAACTCGTGCGAACTTCTGCGCTTTCTCTACCCCCGGTGCGGGCGTCTCCTCTTTGGGGGTGTGCAATCGCGAGAGGCGAAATGCGGAAGCAGAAGAATAAGGTCACAGATGTGAATAAATGATAAACCGGGCTGCGTCGATTCGGGGCTAAGAATAGACGGTGATTGAGGGAAATAGGCATTTATTGATTGGTGAAACATCCCCATTGCACTCATTGACCCGCCACAGCTACGAACTGGGATGCTTCCGTTTGCGTCTCCACTGCATCAGCCAGTTCACAATTAAAGAAGAAGACGATGAACGGCGATAACCAAAAGAGAATGGCAGCGATGATGGTGTCCACCCGCCATGTAGCAGCACAGCGAACATTGGCCCATTTTACCGAACCGAGCCAAGGTGAGCGGCTAACTGTTGATAAATCCCCATTACACTCATTGACCCGAACACCCGGGTCGGTTCGCATGGCCTGCCCAAAAACCTCCTTGGCCGCGGCGCCGCAAATGCTTGACGCTACACAGATGCAAGGTGCTCGGCCTGGCTGCCCATAATTAGATGTTTTTGGGCATGCTGGGTGGATGGATTTGGCAAGACGTGATCGACGGGAAACCGCAAAATAGATTGGGACGCGAATGGATTGGGACGCGAGCGGTTACTGAGACTCCTTGCGGGGGGGTAGGGTCTTCAGACTATACCTTTTAGAACTGCTTTCGTTATGACCAATGAGGACGTCGATTGCTTCCGGATTCGCGACGATATACTCGGAATTCGTCTTGCTCCTCCCGACAGGTCATTCAAGCCTACGCGATCTGGAATAGTTTCTAGCCCAGTGAAATGCAAAATCATGGGCAGCCCCGTCACTCTGGAAATCGCATGGACCTTAGTATTTCCTGAAAGCGTGGGTCCGAGCGCAAAGCGTCGTAAATCGGATCCACCCTCAGCCAAATCATCCAGTGGGCGCGGTTGTCATAGGCCTTTGTGAGCCAATTCACCGCTTCCTTGTTATCCCCCAGGGCGACGCAGAGGCGAGCCATTGAGCCTGGGTCGGCAGATTGCTTTGCGCTCTCTAGCTGGTTCAGTAATGTGCGCGCCGCACTCGGGTGGCCTTCTCTCGCCTGGAGCACAACCAAGGACAGCGAATCACCTTGTTTTCGGTATTCAGCAGCAGCGGCGACGCGATCTCCTTTTTGCTCGTAAGCCGCTCCAAGTCTGCCATTCCCCAATGGAAAGTTGGGATCGCTCTCTCGGTTTTCCCGGTATTGCGTCAGAGCCTCGTCGGGACGCCGTGCGTAGTAGTAAGCATTTCCCAGATCGGCGTTTAAAAGAGGGTTAAATGGATCAAGTCGCAGCCCGCGCTTGAGAACTGCAATCGCAGAATCGGTGTCACCCCGGATTTCGAACCAGTACGCCCGCAGACAGCGCTCCGGACTGGGCGGGTTCAGTTGCTCGCTCCGGGTTAGTTCGCGGTCGGCGGCGGCCCAGTCCCAGTCATAAAAAATGTGCACTGCGGCCATGGCCTCGTGAGCTTCGGTCAGCGATTCGTCGAGATCAAGCGCTCGTTGCGCGGCTTCTTTGGCCTTAGGAAAATCGTCGGCGGTCCGGCCGTACAGATTCGCCCGGACTGAATAAGCAGCCGCCAGCCCCGCGTAGGCTGGCGCGTAGTTCGGGTCTTTTCCGAGTGCCCGTTCATAATAGTCAATGGATTTGTTCAGTGAATCCAGCCGGAACTGATACCAGAAGTGGCGTCCCTTCAAGTAATCTTCGTAAGCCTCCGCATCGACGGTCCTGCGTCTTGCCAGCTCCATTTTCCGCTGGGGATCGAGTTGTATCTGAACCTGTTCGGCGATGGCCGACCCAAGCTCGTTTTGAAACACCAGTAGATCATGCAGTTCCCGATCATAGTTGTGCGCCCATACATGGGTTTGGTCCCTTACCCGAATTAATTGCGCGCTGACGCGAACTTTGCCAGCGTCTCGGCGAACGCTGCCTTCGAGTACATAGTCCACGCCCAGCTCTTGCCCGACTTGGCCAATGGTCTTGGTGGTTTGCTTGTAGGCCATTGCCGAGGTCCGGGCAATGACGCCCAGCTTCTCGGGAGCCAATTGTCCGAGATCAGAGATCGTTTCTTCCGTGAGACCATCGCTCAAGTATTCCTGTTGGGAGTCGCCGCTCAGATTCTGGAAAGGAAGCACGGCCAGCATGATTCTGCCAGAGGGGGGCGAGGGTGTCGGCCGGAAACGCAGCAAGCCAACTCCGGCCAGCGCCGCAGCAGTTGCGCAAAGCGCGACCCAGTACCAACTGTGCCGGCGCTTTCGGATGTTAGGAAGATAAGTAGTCGCAACATCAGCCCTGGATTCCTGAGCCTCAGACTTTACCGCAGCGCCGTTGGCAAGCCCTCCGACGGCTGCGACGAGCCGGCGTTCACGCCGTGGAGCAGGTTCTACGTATTGCCGCTGATTGGTAGCGTCGTCCAAGACCCGGCGATCAATCAAGCGGTTCGCTTCGAGGAGAGGCGGTTCCGATGACGGTGCCGCTGCCGCCCCATTAATGTTACCAATAAAGCGATAGCCCAACCGGGGCAAGGTCTCGATATAGCGTGGCGTATCAGCGGAGTCATTCAGTGCGTCACGAATGCGATTGATGGAATTGTTTAGCCCGTGGTCGAAATCTACAAACGTATCTACCGGCCACAACGCCTGGCGTAGTTCATCACGGCTCACCAACTCTCCCGAGCGCTCCAGAAGCATCCGCAGGATCTGAAACGACTGTTGGGGCAGCCTCACTCGCACACCCTGCTTGCGCAGTTCCTGGGTGCGAAAGTCGGCGTCAAAGACCCCGAAGCGCACCATTGGGCCAGGCCTCTCCGTCACATCCACATCCTTCCCGCCAAGGCGAGTTTATCACGCATCTCCAGCAGCAGAGGAGGCTGCTATCTGCTCTAAATTCAGTTACTTGCCATGTGAGCCACAAGTGCGACTCATGGGAGAGTGCTGGGATGGATGCCAATCTGATCTTCGGCTAAGACTTAGGACCATCGCGGCGAACTCTGGCTGCAAAAGCCTTCGAAGGAGAGAAGTCATGTTACGAAAACGTTTAGCTCCATGACTGCACTGCAGGCGCTTGGCACCGCTCCCGCACGATGCTCGTGACCTTACCACCTCTATCCAGTTTTCAATAGACTGCTCGCCAGATAACTACAAGGAGAAACGATGAACGCTTCACGCTCAGTCCGCCTTTCGAGCATCCGTTGGATGTTCGCGCTGGTTTTCTTGATTCTTCCGCTGACGGCACGGGCCCAATGGCAAGCCAATATCGGAGCCCAGAGTCAATCCCTCGCGCATCAAGCCCTGGCTTTCCTTCCCAACGAAATCTGGATACACGCCGGGGACAGCGTCACGTGGACCTCTCACGTTGACGAGATCCACACCGTGAGTTTTCTTACGGTCGGGCAAACAAGGTTGCCTTTTCAGGTCGGATGTCCCGGGTTTACCGTCAGCGGTTTTGCGACCGTGGACGGCTCTACCTGTGTCACCACCCCTCCCCTCGTAAAAGAGCAGACTTTCACCGTCAATTTTCCCACCGCCGGCAACTTCAAACTGGTCTGCCTGGTCCATCAGAACATGACGGGAGTGGTCCACGTTCTCGATCTTTCACACTCTCTTCCGCACGAGCAAAAGTTTTACGATCTTCAAGCGGCTAAAGAGGGCACTGCTCTCCTCACAGTTGATCTTCACCAGCACGATATGGCTGAACACTCTGGCAAGAATGGTGTGACTGTCGGCATCGGCGAAGTTCTGGCAAATGGCGGCGGCTCTCAGACTCTGTCCGTGATGCGCTTCATGGAACCGACGAAGGTAATCCATGCCGGAGAAACCGTCGAATGGACAAATCTAGACCCGGCGACACCGCATACCATCACCTTCGGAGTCGAACCTGCGAATCCCGTCCCACCCGTCAACGCAACCCTTGATGCAGATGGAGCGCTCCACGGCATCATCAATTTGAGCGCTGACAGCGTACACTCGGGACTGATCATTGCGGCACCGCAGGATAATCTGTTTCTTCCTACGCCACCTCTGAGCGTTACCCGGTTCCGGGTTACGTTTACCCATCCTGGAGTATTTCCGTACATTTGCGCGCTGCATGACGGTCTGGGCATGAAGGGGGAAGTGATCGTTCTTCCCTAACGCTTCACAACTCAGCACCACCGAAGCCTGCACCGTTTAATTTGAGATCGGTGCAGGACTCATTGACCGGTCTAAAAACAGGATTACCTCAGCCCCTCCACAACATATAACTGGGACCGTCAAGGATCGTATGCTACCTCGAAATAGACCCCTTCGACACGCAAGCAAAAATGGCGGCGGCTTCAATGAGATACAGGATCCGCTGCTGCTCAACTGCAGTCCGCAACCTGGGTTAATGGTCCTTATAACTGGCCAGACGTAGCGTTTTCGATTAGTGAATATCACTCCGAATGATCGGCTGGTAGCCACGTCACTCCTCCTGGCCAACGGTCCGGTGGAGTGGCGGGCGGTCGCAAAAGACGGCGCCGATATGCCGGTGCAGCACGCACGATAGCGGGTGCTATCAAATAGTCCAATTCAGACATTTCGTCACGGCTACATACGGAGCTGCTCATCTATCTGCCATAATCCGCATCCGTGCTCTGATTTGAAGCTGAGACTGCGCGGATGGAGTCATGCTGAGGAATATCAAGCATCACAGAAGCGTGAAGGGCGATCTCCCTCATGGCGCAGATTGTGCTCCATTCTTCCGGTAGAAGTACCTCCGCGGCTGCATTGACAGTTTCTGCAGGGCCCCATCTTCATCGGACTCCACCGTCTCCATAATCATGCGAGGAGTCGATTCCATTTCTTCGCACCCGCTACGCGAAACGACGTTCTCGACCTGAACTCGCGATGGTCCAATGATGAAACGCTCAGAGTTTGCGGCAATGTTCAGATTCACGATGCGGACTGATTCCTTGTCGACCCTCCTGTGTTTCCTGGTTCTTCCCGGTTCTCCAAGGCGAAGGCACAGATGCCGCGACAGGGGTAGATAATTTGCCGAGCCCGTCACTAGAAAACCGACCTGATCGCTTCCTTTTGGCGGCACAATTACGACAGGGCAGTCGCAGATAACAAAGCCGGTGTCTTCAGATGCTACAAGCACCTCCCAATCGAGGTGCGTCAGGAGTTTGGCAAGATCCACCGCCTGCTCCATCATGTTTGTAAGAAAAGAAACTTCTGTCGCAACAAATGTCAAGTGCTTACCCTGAACGGCCTCGACCATTGACTCAGGTGTGACATTGATCTGTTCGCCCGTCTCTCGCGCATATTTGTCCATGACAGAGTTTGCACGCTCAACGTTCGCAAAGGTGATTCGACTCAGTTCTTCCATGGCCGTCGCATAAGTCGCCCGGACGTCCCTGCTGATAGAGGGAACCCTGAGCCATTGAAAGGCCATGAACAATGCCACAGCCTGTTCCGCTTCGCTGTTGGGCCTTCCGATCTGGAAAGCGCGGATGCCCTTGACCCCGAGGCTGTCCACAACGCCAAGAACCTTTGACTCCACCTGCATGTCCCAGGGCTTGTTCTCGGGCGTTACAGCGTATAAGTCCTTCTCGAAACAGATGACGCGCGGATGGAGTTCCTTGTACGCTCCCGTCTTCCGGTCATAGACCCAAAGCAATCCGCCATCGTTGATGAAGTTGCTCTGATAAAAAACTGGTACATAGTGGTGCTTACGGGGGGCTTTGGCCATTTATGACCTTCGTACTCTAATTTCCTAAGTGGGTGCACAAATGGTTGCACATTCTAGTAATGAGTTGCGACTTTTCGGATTGATCGCGCTTCATTGATGGGAGTCTAACGGATGCAGCGAGCTAGCTATTGTCCGGCCCGCGCGAGGAGCAGACTATTCGCCAGAAAGTTGAAGTCGATCCGTATTTGGTCATTGAAACAGCGGCAGGCCGAGTTGCTCGAAATAGGATTTCCATGCGCCTGCACTCTCGCGATGGTTCGAAGAGATGTTCCTATAAATCAAGCCGGCGATCTGCTCGACGCTGCACTTTTCAGGCAGTGAGATTGACGTGACCGGCGAAATTTGTACCAGGTGGAATGAGAGAGAATCCACTTGGAGGAAAAGCGGGTCATGCCCATCCAGAGGTATAAGCCAGAGCAA
>JAYVCW010000562.1:0-13003 GCA_043749775.1 Acidobacteriaceae bacterium
ATTTGCTCTGGCTTATACCTCTGGATGGGCATGACCCGCTTTTCCTCCAAGTGGGTTCTCTCTCATTCCACCTGGTACAAATTTCGCCGGTCACGTCAGCATTCCCATAGACCTGCTCGATGCTGTGGCGGAAAGCAATCATATTGCTGCGCGAGGATTGAGTAGCAGGGCTGGCCGGGTCTTTGGCAAACTCTGCCCGATACGTCCTCAGCAACAACCCGCTTTGGTCCTTCAATCGTGCGACTGTTTTCGAGTCGAGGTGGGTTTCAATCTGCATAGTCTATTGTACGCGGAGCTAGGGGGAATAGTTCGCTCCTGTAGGACACCCCCCCGACTCGTGAAATCATTTGCCGCCCTCGCGATATTCCTTGTCTGGTGGCTGCTGCGGCTCTGTGTGCTGTGATGCCCGACCGCCGTGCTCGTGAGTTCGTCACTCATATATGTGATTGAAATCACAGCCTCCCGCCGTAGCTTCGCTCTAGCATGTGGAAACGTCGCCGGAAATGGACCTTCGGTAGTCCAGTACGGTCGGCGGAATTTCCGCGTATGGAGATAGTTGAATGAGAGCTATTAGGCGAACCGCTCCTGCGGCTATTTTGTTTGGCACTCTCTTTGTTGCAGGCCTCGCGCAAGCAGGAGAGGTGAAGGGAAAGGTATCAGCGCCGGGATTGAAGTCAGTAGAAAACATTGCGATCTACATCGATGCCATTACGGGCAAGAAATTCGATCCTCCCGTCGAACATGCAAAGGTTGACCAGCGGAACCAGACCTTCATTCCGCGCACCCTGGTGATCTTGCGAGGAACAACGGTAGATTTTATGAACGGCGATCACGTCGCGCACAACGTTTATTGGTCCTCAATCAACGGCAACAAGGCTCTCCGGCATAGTATGAATATTGTGTCGCCGGGACACACAAAGTCGTTTCAATTCGATAACCTTGGTATGGCACAGCTCTTCTGTAATCTCCACGTAGATATGGCGGGTTATATTGTGGTCGTTCCCACACCGTACTTCGCACTGACCGCCTATGACGGTAGCTTCACCATCAAGGACGTTCCACCGGGCACGTACACCCTGAAAACGTGGAGCGAGGACGGCAAACCCACCACGCAGACGGTGAGTTTGACCGATGCCACCACAAGCGTCCAGCTAACCGTGAACAAGTAGCGAACTGGAGAAGAGGTGCGCATGGAGCGATGGACCAAATCGGTGAATCTTGCAATCCTGGTAGCGGCGCTCCTAGTTGCATCGTCGTTATTCGGTCAGACGGCAAGTGCTAGACATACTTTGGTCACGGCTGTTGAAGGAGAAAGCTGGAGTCGTCACGTCCAGAAGCCTTTTAACGAAAGTAGCATGGGTAGAAGCTCCTGGAGACTGGGGCCAGCGCCAGGAGAGACTTCCTCGTGGCAATTGCACCTGTCCCCGGGTTACGCTACGCAAATCGTCACGCTCCATGGTTCGGACCTGTATCGCCTGAGTTGCCGAGGATGCCACGGTGAACTCGGCCAGGGTGCACCCCCAGAAATAAACTCTATTTCCAGTCTGGTGCAGGCGACCTCCGTCGCCACTACCAGGGAGCGAATGAAGAAGGCGGGACGGGAAATGAGCGAGTCAGAGTTAGTTGCTCTGGCAAAGGAATCCAGGGTTCTGTTGCGGCAGCGGCTCCACCACGGGGGAGAACACATGCTGCCACCAACCTTGAGCGAAGAGGAAATTCGCTGTCTGATCCCCTACATCGAACAACTTTCCGGCGTACCCGGCGCCGAGAAGCACCAGATTGCGGTAAGGGAATCGTCTGACCGTGTCGGTGAGCATATCGTGAAATCCACCTGTCACGTCTGCCACAGCGCGACCGGGCCGAACCCCGACCCTGAGCAAATCTCGGAAGGCAAGTTTCCACCGCTCTCTTCCCTTACGACGAGGGTGGGCCTCCCCGACTTCGTCCGAAAAGTTACGAATGGTGCTCCCATCATGAGCGGTACGCCGCCAGCGCTTCACCGAGGCAGGATGCCGGTTTTCTCCTACTTGAGCCAGGACGAAGCCGCGGCTGCTTACGAGTATCTGCTTCTCTACCCGCCCAAGCCATAGGTTGTAAATAAGATTGGGCCGCGCGGAGCCCCTCTTCGTCGCCAGTTCGTGGTTCTTGTTTCAGTTGACTTTAACAGGAGTGGGTGTTGAAAAAGTCACTGTTATTTAGCAGGTGAGATTCAGCAGAAGCGTGTTAGAAGGAGGAATCCATCTCATGCTGCATTGGATTTCTATCTTCGGAGGCCTGCTAATCATGATGGGACAACACCCCCGCTCAGAAGCGCTGTTCTACTATTCCGTCTGGAAGATCAAGTTCCCGAACATCTGCTGCGGCTGATCGACAAGCACATCAGCTTCGAGTTCGTCCGGCAGCAACTGAAAGAAAGCTACAGTGAAACGGGTCGGCCGTCGATTGATTCTGAGTTGCTGCTGCGAGGGCTCCCGCACCTGCCAGGCCAGTACGGGCGAATCTATTACAAAACTCAGACGATAAGAATCCTGCATTTTTGCAAGACTTAGTGTGCGCCGAGTGCGCCTCTATGCACAGTCTTCCAACGATCATTCAGGGCGGAATGGGTGCCGGCGTTTCCAGTTGGCGGCTTGCCCAAGCCGTATCCCGGCTCGGCCAGCTTGGAGTGGTTTCTGGAACAGCGCTTGATGTGATCTTTGCCCGGCGTTTACAAGACGGCGATCCCGGCGGCCACATGCGCCGCGGTCTCGATCACTTTCCGCTGCTAGAAGTGGCCGAGCGTGTATGGCGGACACACTACATCCCAGGCGGGAAGGCGGCAACAGCGTCGTACAAGAGCCTGCCCATGCATTCCAAGGACACTCCTCTCGAATTGAAGGAGCTTTGCGTCGTCGCCAACTTTGTGGAAGTATTCCTCGCCCGAGAGGGGCACGACAATCCAGTGGGAATCAACTACCTGGAAAAAGTTCAGCTGCCACATCTGCCTTCCATTTACGGCGCAATGTTGGCCGGCGTGGCATACGTTTTGATGGGGGCGGGAGTACCGCTGAAAATTCCTGGCGTGCTGGATCGCTTCTCCAATAACGAGGCCGCAACCTATCTCCTCCAGGTCACCGGCGCGCATGGCGATGACGACAGAACCATGGTATTCACGCCGCGGGAGTTCATGGGGCGTGATCTTTCGACACTGACTCGACCAAAGTTCCTGGCGATCATTGCCTCCAATACCTTGGCCACAACGATGCTGAAGAAGGCGGATGGCGCGGTGGATGGATTCGTGATCGAAGGACCGACTGCTGGAGGCCACAATGCGCCACCTCGCGGAAGGCTCCAGCTTGACGAGGCAGGAGAGGCGATCTATGGGGAGCGCGACATCGTTGATCTGGAAAAGATTCGTGCCCTCAATGTTCCGTTCTGGCTTGCAGGAGGATATGGTTCGCCCGAGAAGCTGGCAGAAGCTTTGGCCGCTGGAGCTACCGGTGTGCAAGTAGGAACTGCGTTCGCATTCTGCCAGGAGTCGGGATTAAGAGAAGACTACAAGCAAGCGCTCTTGGCAAAAGCACTAGCCGGGGAAACTCGCGTCTTTGCAGACCCCGTGGCGTCCCCGACCAATTTCCCGTTCAAAGTGGCGCAACTGGAAGGCACGGTTTCGGAGCCTGAAATCTATGCAGCGCGACCGCGGATTTGCGATTTGGGTTTTCTGCGAGAAGCCTATAGAACGCCGGCAGGGACCGTCGACTACCGCTGCTCGGGTGAGCCAGTGACTGTCTATGTGTCGAAGGGCGGAGACGCGGCGAATACGGTGGGGAGGAAATGCCTCTGCAATGCCCTCGTGGCGAATATCGGCCATCCCCAAATACGAGCTGGCAAGTACGTTGAAAAAGGGTTGGTCACCTCGGGGAACGATTTGACGGAAATTGCGCGGTTCGTGCAGCCCGATGCCTCGAGCTACACCGCCGCAGACGTGGTCGCGGACTTGATGACCGGCATCGACTCCCGCCCGAGGTCAGCCCCAGCCGACTCGCTTACAACCTCTTGCTTCGTTCGTGTCACCTAAGTCCTCGCTCTTAAGCGGAGGCTGGCGGTAGCAAGTGGAATCGTGGCGGCTCAGGTTTGTGCAAAAGTGACCAGTCCCAAGGGCGGCTTCGAGACTACAGTGGCTGTTGTCGCAGAGCCCTTCGCGGTACAAACAGGAGAAGCCAGTGTCAAAACACGATTCGGTCACCAAACGAAAACGACGCCCCAAGTCGGACAAACGGGTAGACTACACCGCACGGACCATGGCGGTTATCAAGCAACACTCGGAAGCAGCGAAGCTGAGTGAATCTCAGAGGGCGCTGCCAAAAAGCGCGTAATTGGTGCCACCTATTTCAGGGCAATGCCCGCCTCGTGACCAGATGAACCGAAAAGCTTCCCAGCCAATAACCGCCCTTACACTCCGACGCTAGAATGTGGATTGATGTTTAAGGTCGCCAGCTGGAATTTGAATTCTGTTCGCTCTCGGCTGACCCATGTCACGGCATGGCTGAAAGTTCGCGAACCGGATGTGTTGTTGCTGCAAGAATTGAAGGGCACGGAGTTCCCGTCAGAAGCCTTCAAGTCGCTCGGCTACGAGAGTGTAGCGGTGACGCAGAAGGCCTATAACGGGGTTGCCATTCTGTCGCGACACCCGATGAAGACGATTGCTAAGGCTCTCGTCGGAGACGATTCCGACAGCCATGCGCGGTTCTTGGAGGTAATCACCAAGGGCATCCGCATCGTCAATATTTATGCCCCCAATGGCAATCCGGTAGGGAGTGACAAGTTTGCGTACAAGCTAGCTTGGATGGATCGACTGACTCAGCAAATGATTGGATGGAAGCAGGACGATGTGCCGACGCTAATAGGCGGCGACTTCAACGTGATTCCTGAGGACATCGACTGTCACAAGCCGTCTTCATGGGAGCACGATGCTTTGTTTCAGCCGGAGCCGAGAGCCCGCTATCGTGCGATGTTGGGTATTGGCTATACGGATGCGTTCCGGTCGTTGCACGTGGGCGAAATAGGGCATTTTACATTTTGGGATTACTTTCGGCAGGCGTTCCAAAACAATCGAGGTATACGAATCGATCACTTCTTGTTATCCCCAACGCTGGCAAATCGGCTCGAAGGCTGCGAGATCGACAAAGGGCCGAGAGCGCAGGAAAAGCCCTCTGACCACACCCCAATAATCGTGACGCTATCCGATCTGCCATAATCTCCCAATGTGCGGCCGATTCCGACTATCCCGGCGAAAGCAACTTGTTGGAGAGTACTTCGACACCGTTTCCGAAGAACCGGACTGGGCTCCCCGGTACAACATCGCCCCCACCCAGTCTGTAGCAGTCATCCGCCAAAACCCGAAGGAGCCCGTCCGGGAATTGTCGCTGATGCGCTGGGGACTGATTCCATCATGGGCGAAAGACTCGTCTACCGCCGCCGGCATGATCAATGCGCGGGCTGAGACCGCGGCCACAAAGCCCGCGTTCCGCGATGCGCTGAAATCCCGCAGGTGCCTGATCCCCGCAGACGGATTTTATGAATGGGCGCGAGCGGGAAATACAAAGCAGCCCTACTGCTTCGAAGTCAACGAAGGGGAGTTGTTTGCCTTCGCAGGACTGTGGGATCGCTGGAAAGACCCGAGCGGACAGTGGGTCAAGTCTTGTTCAATCCTCACCACGACGCCGAATGCCGTGACCTCCGCCGTCCACGACCGGATGGCAGTGATCCTCGATCCCGACAGCTACAACCTGTGGCTCGACCCCGGAATGACGAATGTGGCTGCGGCGTCCGAAATGCTGAAGCCCTATGATGCGCAGAGGATGCGGTGCTATCCCGTGAGCACGCGGATCAATTCCGTGGTGAACGACGACGCGGAATCCTGTTGTCGTGTGGAGCTTGCCGAAGGTTCAGGATCGGCTCTTCCCCTAGTCGCAACTCCTCCCGCCCAACCCACTGCGAATATTCTCGACATCGAGACAGACGACCTCGCCATCCTCCTTTTGAGAAGTTCGCAGTACCCAACTTCGAGCATCTTTTTGGCGAGGCTCTCGCCATGCTCTATTCGAACCAGCGACCGGAAGCCGTCCCACTTGATCTCGAAGAACCAATCGGGACGGCTGAACGGTCGGGGTCGGCGACCGAGCGGCATCGTTTGGAAATGCTGGAGGGGCACTGAAATTAGTATGGCGAACCCCGTGCTTGCTGCCCAAGCTCCTGCGGTTGCTCCGCGCGATTCAATGAATTAGACTGCGAGTTCAACGTGTACTTCGAATGAACTCAGCACCGCGCCACCACAGTCAATTGTGGCTGAAGCTTCTTGTGTTGTTAGGTGCATTAATTGTCTTTGGCGACACTGGACAAGCACAGAACTTCAAAGTAACCCTCCTCGGCACTGGCTACCCACAGCCACGAATGGATCGCTTCGGCCCGAGTACCCTAGTGGAGGCCGGAAGCGAAAAATTCCTGTTCGACTGCGGTCGCGGTGCCGCGCAACGACTGGCTCAGATCAACGTATCTTTCGCTGACGTAAGCGCCCTATTTCTTACCCACTTGCACTCCGACCACACAGTGGGCATTCCTGACCTCTGGTTGACTGGATGGGTTCAGGGACGCAAGGTTCCGTTCCGGGTGTGGGGGCCGACCGGGACTCAACAAATGATGTCACATTTGGAACGGGCCTATGAGTTCGACATCCACATTCGGCGGGACGTAGACGAAAAACTGCCCGCGCAGGGCGTAGTCGTGGTGGCGAAGGACATTGACCAAGGGGTTGTATACCAGAGCCGCGAAGTGAAGATCACTGCATTTATCGTCGATCATGGCCCAGTCAAACCCGCACTCGGATACCGGATCGACTATGCGGGGCACTCCGTCGTGCTCTCCGGCGACACGAGATTCTCCGAAAATCTGATCCGGTTTTCTGAAGGAACCGATGTATTGGTTCATGAAGTGATCGACCCCGATGCCTTTCGTACACAAAACCCGTCCTTCAGCCCAGAACGGGTTCGAATCGTCGTCGCGCATCACACAACGCCTGAACAGGCGGGGACAATCTTTGCGCGAGTGAAGCCAAAACTGGCGGTGTATTCACATGTGGTGCCGGGTGACACTCCGAGTTTGATTCCCCTTACACGAAAAACTTATTCCGGACCTCTGGAAGTCGGTGAAGATTTGATGAGTTTTGAAATTGGGGAAAAGGTCGTGGTACGTCGTCCCTCCTTGTAAGTCTCCTTTGCCTTCTAGTCGGGTTCCCGGTGTATTCCTATTCGTTTATTCATGTCGTCAACTGGGATTCGCACCCTATCTAGCAAGCGGAAAAGTTCGTCTCCACTTGCAGTCCTGAAATCCGCACTGCGACGGGCGTCCCATGACTCGATGCGTGTGAGGCGCTTTCGTTTGTGTGTCCTTGCCAACCCAGTCTACAACTCGCTGGGCTCAGGGGTGCCGCCCACGGTCCAAGCAGCAGGTCGGCTTCGAAAAGGAAGATCAGGACTTGGTTTCCGCGTTGGCAGCCTCGAAGAATGCGTCTTGCTGTCGGTGTGCGAAGCGCAGAGCCGGTACCCGACTGACTAGCACGGACGCGAATTTCTCCATCAGAGCCGCTATCGTTGACCTTCCCCTACATCCCCCGTAACATTCTCGCCAGTGTCCACGCCTTCCCAACCCGTGGGTCAGACGGTTTCCCATTACCGCATCCTCAGCAGGATCGGCGGCCGGGGTGGGTGTCGTGTATGGCCCGAAGGTATGCTGATTGGCCATCCTCCATGTAAGCGAACCAAGGGGCGAAAGGCCGCATAAACTTGAGCCGCTGCAAGCAGCCTTGCAGGCCACCCCCAAAATAGTGTCGAAATTACCCGTTTTTTTCACCGAGCATCGCCAGCACCGCACCAACAGAGCGTAACGTTGGTCTTGTGCCGTATCGGCATTGACCCGACAGGCAATGGCAATCGGGTATCTCTGGGCTCTGCTAGCCTATCCCCAAGCAGAAGTCCGTCAAAGAGCGCATCGCGAAGTTGCGGGAGGAGATAGCGCAGATCAGCGAGGCGGATCGCCTGTACTTGCAAAGCGGCGAGAAAAAGCTACCCGGCGCAGCGGAGCACGAACGGCGACTTCAAAGACTGCAGGAAATTCGGGATGAGTTGGTGGCGCTCACCGACTGGAAAAAGCTGTGATGATGGCCACCGGGTCGGGTGCTGAATGCTTTGTGCCTTTTCCGAATTACTCCCACTCGCACGTCCCTTCGCCAGTCGAGTCCCCCAGTCCGATGAACGGAATCTATTTCGTCGGCGTCTTGCTCAATAGAAAGCCTTGATAGGCCAAGTACGCCGCGATGGCGAGCCCTAACCAGCTGATCCAATTTGGCATGACTGCGCCTTCAATGGTGACCTGCCACCCACGAAGGAGGCGGACAGCATGAAGGAGAGCTACCAGAGAGAAGAGTACTGCGGTGACCAGAGAAAAGGTTCGTTGCGTCATTTTCAACCTCCGAAGACTTGGGGGCAAACTTCAAGGCATGCTTGGGCTTTTACTTCGCCAGAATCGGTGTCAATGAGTGAACATGGCGATTTTGCAACACTTACCGGGGGATGGAAGTTCGTTCACGATTGCAGTCAGTAGGAGAAGGCCGTCGCAACAAACCACAGAAACATCCAGACGGCAGCGGCTAGTCCAGGTCGCCAAGGCCGATGCTCGTGCTCGTAGTGTGGCAAGAAACCTGCGACGAGACTCACGACAGAGAACAATAACCCTGACACCGCCGTCCGATAATCGCGCGGCGAGATAGGTCTGACAAAAACCTGCCAGAAGAGAGAGCCAAGGGCAACCAGCGTCGAGGCTGATGCGAACGCGAGGCACGCTGTTACAGCAGCACTCTGGACAGCTCCGTTCCGCCAATCGCCGATGAGCCTACTCCACGCGACCGTCAACATGACGGTTGGAACGGAGAGGATGAGCAAGTTTATTGCGAATACGAAGACCGTGATTGCCATAGCGCCCTTCGCTAAGACAATACCATCCCGCCAAGGCATTTTGAGTGATATGGCGATTTTTCGCCAGTTGTGACTGACGGCAACTTTCCGATCATCTATTATCGTGAGGAGTCACGGTTGCGGCGGCATATTTTGTCAAAATCGTATGATCCGGCCTTTTCTGATTCGCTCAGGTTGTCTCGCATATTTTCACGACTGAGTTCGCCCCAAATCTTACCCGTTTGGTCTGAACAAAAGAACTGGAACCCCCACACTCCCTTTACACGCTTGTCGGCGGGGTACGCAACAACCAAGTATTCCATCTCAGGAGGTCTATCTCGCATATCGCAATGTAGCTCGAAGTTGTATTTGTTTTCGGAGGGTGATGCCAAACCTGCGCGCCGCAAATCATCGAGCTTGCACGCAAAGCCTTGTGCAGGGTTGTCTTTCAGGAATCCGTTCTGCACCTCATCGATACGTTTGATGTAGGCCCGAGCATGTGATTCGTAAGCGGTGTCCCTAGCCAGTTCAAATGCGCGAGAAAGAAACCACCACACGCCCCAAGCGCATAAGGCCAGCAAAACCAGCAAACTCCAGCGTTTTACACTCATCTGCCAATCCTGGGCGAACAACTTTACGGTGACTCCTAAACACTCCGTTTGGCCTTGATATTATTACGGCCAGCGTTGCCCGAAAACAGAAATTAGGATTGTTGACGTTACTAGGCGTTGGCACTCAAAACCCCTGATCGTGGGGCCATGAGTGTACTCGCGATTTTTCACCATTTGGGACGATTGCTTACGTTCGAGACCTCCCATGGAACAAGGCAGACCAGAGGTGGTAGGAACCGCCAACCGCACCCGCGACTAGAGCCATCCCGATCGAAGCCGCTCCTGAACGTACAAAGTGGCTGTAGCCGTAGACAGCCAAAGGCACATAAATGATCACCCCCGTAGCTACTCCGGGAGAATAGCCGCGAGATTTGTAACTCGCCCAGACATGCCAACATCCGTTCGAGCACATCACCGCGGCAATCATGAGCCAGTAGGCAACGCCCAAGGTTAGCCTGCCAAGTAGTGCAATGTTGCCGCAAGCTACAAGCAGGGCGGCATTGACGACGAACAGGAAACGCGCTGTGATTCGAGAGGGACCAGATCGGTAGTTCCTGTACCACGCAGGAAACCCGCCTGGGTAAACAAACTCCTCAAAGATGTGAAGCATTGCTGCTCCCAAGGGAGCCCAAGGTAGCCAGTTCATTGTCATTTTGGAGTATACGCCGGGCTTGGGCAGTCCGATTGCGAAGCATACAGCCGCACAACGGCGCGCATGTCAATGAGTGCTATGGCGATCCGCCAATCATGGACCATCGGAGCCAGCTAAGCGTTATCATTGACATCCTCAGTCGAGGGGTATTCAATGACACCGCACGACGATAGGGCTCTTAGCAAAACACTCAAGGAGGATTTCAATGAAGAGAAGCTTGACATGGTCTGTTCTCGGTTTGGTTGTGTGGGCATGTGCGGCGCGGTCACCAGCCCAAGAGACAGCCGGGACCGAGCACGCGGTAGCCGCACTGGAGCAAAAATGGCTTCAGGGACAACAGACAAACAATCCTGATCTGATCGCTCCGCTGCTGGCCGACCAGATCGCGGACACAGAGAGCGACGGAAAGGTCAATGACAAGACCGCGCTCATGACAATGACAAAGGCGATGAAATACACCAGTGCCGATTACGAGGATGTGAAGGTGACTGTTTTTGGCGATACAGCCATCGCGACTGGAGGTTTCACAGGAAAAGGGACCGATGCGTCGGGTAAGCCCTTTGAATCTCACGTGCGCTGGACTGATACGTGGGTGAAGATGCCAAGCGGAACATGGCAATGTGTCGCCACTCAGTCGACGCCAATAAAACTGTAAGGGACGTTCCAACGCTGGAAGGGAAAGTGACCGCCCTCTCCTGAGTGAGTTATTGGCCCGTGTTTCGCCAGTTAAACCGCCCGATGTCTGGGCGGTTTTCCTTTACATCACGTGACGAAGAATTGGCCGACTGGGTCAATGAGTGATACGGCGATTTATCGCCATCTGAAGATCTGAAGGCAAGTCGAACGTTCTAACGTGTAAGTTGCTTGCGACTATTTGGGTTTCTTTTCCATCCACGTTTGACCGTCGAACTCCCAAACATCGTTGAGCATGCGCTGTGGCTTGTCGTTCACGCCTCCGAACAACACTACGCGGTCTCTGGCCGAATCGTATCCCATCACGAACTGTATTCGCTCCGGAGGGCCTTCGGTTGCGAGACGGCTCCAAGTCTTGCCGTCCCAGGCCCAGGTGTCGGAGTAGAAGCGACCTTTCTCGTCTTCTCCGCCGAAGAGGATTGTACGTTTTCTCTTCGAGTCGTAAGCAAGGCCAGGCCAGCTTCGTGGCCCTGGCCCAGATTCACTGACGAGTTTCCACTGCTCGCCATTCCATTCCCAGGTATCGCCGAGCGCCGCGAGCGGACGAAACCCACCGTATAAAACGGTCACTCCACGCGCTGAATCATACACAGCGGCAGCAGCGGAACGCAGGGACGGGCCTGCCATAAAATTGGGCTTCCAGTCGTTGCCATCGAATTCCCACGTGTCAGCAAAGATGACGTTCTCGTGCCTACCACCAAATAAGACGAGGCGATCGCGCGTGAAGTCATACACCAGGGTAGCGTCGGCGCGACCGAGGGACGGAAGATCCTTTATGACGTTCCAGCCACCGGCCTCCAAGGTGCTCAGCTTCCCATCAATCGCGTTGGAATCGTCAGCGCCACCGAAGGTCAGAATCCGCTGACGCTTCGAATCGTAGGCCATGGAGGCAACGTACTTATGAACTCCTGTGTCGGAGATCAGCCTCCACTCGATACCATTCCACGCCCAGACATCACTTGCTGCTTGGACCTTCTTGGAGGCTTGGTTCCAGGTGTATCCGCCATACACTACGAATTCTCTACGCGCGTCGTCGTAGGCACCCGAGTGGTGCAGCCGCGCTGCGGGCCAATTCGATGACTGGGCAATTGCCGAATACACCGCAATAAACCACAGTGCGAAAGTACATAGAATTCCCTTGAATATGTTTGGACCCATTCTGCGGCCTGTCTCCATGATATCTCGACCATCGGTAGGTTCGGTAACCCTGAAAATTGGCCCATTACATGGTACGAATCGCCTTGACGTATAGACGTGCCATAGAGCATTCCGTAATCGGAAGTTCTCAGTGAGTGCTATGGGGATTTATCGCCAGTTATCCCCTTTCTGCTCTAGAATTGCGCCGTGCTTGGCCCAGTTTCCAATGCGAGTCACAATCCCACACAGGTTGCGACCCTCCAAATATGGATTCTGCTGGTATGCGGAGGATTGCTGGGGTGCTTTTTTTACTGGCGTCACCGTCATCGAGTGAATGCAATTCGAGAACTAGCGAAGCGCCTGGGATTCATTTACATCGGACAGGCGTTACCTCGATCAAACAGCCTCGCCGGAACATCGCTCCAGGGTGCAACAGCGGTTTGGAACGTCATTGATGGAGAGCGCCACAAAATCAGGGTCATGGCATTTGACTGTCGAATCGGCGTTGGCAAAGGAAGCTGGCGACGTACTGTAATTGCGGCGCAGACGGACGCTGACATTTTTGGCACGGTGAATTCCAACCGCGATCTTACTGTTGAGCGTTCAGGAAATTGGATGTTCTTGTACCAACCGAAAACCGTTTCTCTGGTACCAAGACTCATGAGCGTGGATGAAATTGAGGCTCACTTGGATGCGACGACGTGAAGCGACCACGCTGTAGGGTGAATCTCGAATGACTGGCGTTCAGAGGCGATAGCGCTCATTGACCCCGGCCAGCCAGGGGAGGGTTTTTGAGTGTAATGATTCCATAACAATGTCGGCTTCCAGGCCCGAGTAAACTTTGGAGGCGCAAACCAACCAAAGGGCTCGGAGGAAAGGAGCCGAACATGCTGATTATAGGTTGTGACTATCATCCGGGCTTC
>JAYVCW010000563.1:0-17610 GCA_043749775.1 Acidobacteriaceae bacterium
TATCGAGAAGAGAAACGGTTTATACCTTATGTTTCGATTTGTTCCCTCTTGGCTCTTTCGGGCGAACCGGCGCCCGGCGCTGCTGCGCTGAGTGCTATCCTTTATGGGGCTGCAGTGCCCAGATTAACTTCACGGCAAGACTGCACGATCGAGTCCATCCATAAGAGTCCACTCATAATATGCAAAACTCAAATATTGCCGGCGAAAACGCCCTTCCTGCCGAACCCGATAACGCAACGTACGCGAGTCCCAGGGCTCCAGAAGAATCCGCTACCGAGGCCTCGCGCGCAACCGACTCGCCCACCGAATCGTTCAAGGACATTCTTTCGGACTACGAGCAAAGCCACGCCAAGAAATCCGATGGGGGCTCTCAACGCCGCGACGGCACCGTGGTTTCAGTCACCGCTGAATCCGTGATTCTTGATATTGGATTCAAGACAGAAGGCATTTTGCCCTTAACCGCGTTCCCGGCTGACAAACCCCCGGCGCCTGGAGAGGTGCTGCAGGTCACGGTCAAAGGGCGCGACCCAGAAGGCTACTACGAGCTGACACGCGGCAAAGTGGAGCGCCCTACCGACTGGACCTCGCTGCAGAAAGCTTTCGAGGAGAAGGCCACCATCGTCGGTACGGTCACGGGCGTCGTAAAGGGAGGTCTCAGTGTCGATGTCGGAGTTCGCGCTTTCATGCCGGCATCTCGCAGCGGTACTCGCGACGCCGCCGAACTTGCGAAATTAGTTGAGCAGGAAATTCGTTGTCGCATCATCAAACTCGATGTCGACGATGAAGACGTCGTGGTCGATCGCAGGGCGGTTGCGGAAGAGGACGAGCGGGCCGGCAAGGCGCTTCGCTTCAGCGAGCTACAAGAAGGAGACAGGGTGCAGGGAGTAGTTCGCAACCTGGCTGACTACGGTGCGTTCGTCGAGATCGGCGGCGCCGATGCTTTGCTCCACGTTGGCGAAATTTCCTGGCGCCGGATTGCGAAGCCCTCGGACGTGCTCGCAGTTGGTCAGCAAATCGAGGCCAAGATCATCAAGATTGACTCCGAAAAGCACCGAATCGCGATCAGTATGAAACAGCTTCAGCCGCATCCGTGGGAGGCTGTGACCGAAAAATACAAAGCCGGCGATCGAGTGAAGGGAACCATCAGCCGCTTGACTGATTTTGGCGCGTTTGTAGACATCGAAGCCGGCATCGAGGGTTTGATTCATATCTCGGAGATGTCATGGGCCAAGCGCGTTCGCACGCCGAAAGACGTCGTGAAGCAGGGCGAGGTCGTCGAAGCCGTGATCCTAAGCGTGAATTTCGCGGAACGGCGGATGTCGCTCGGGCTCAAGCAAACCTTGGGAGACCCTTGGGCGGCCGCTCCGGAAAAGTTCGCGCCGGGTACCGTGATCGAAGGACCCGTGACCAGCATTACCAAGTTTGGCGCGTTCGTACAACTGGCGGAGGGTATCGAAGGCATGATCCACGTCAGCGAGATCAGCGCGGAGAAGCGCATTAATCATCCGCAAGAAGTGCTGAGGGTGGGCCAGTTAGTGAAAGCGCAAGTCATCGCCATCGATACCGAGAAGAGAACGATTCGTTTGAGTATGAAACAACTTGTGCCTACGGGACTCGACGAGTACCTCGCTGAACATAAAGAAGGAGATGTGGTTAGCGGGAGATTGGTTGAGATTTCCGGGGAGAGAGGGCGCGTCGAGCTTGGCGAGGGAGTGATTGCTTCAAGCCTGCTCAGGCAGCAGTCGAAAGTAAAAAATCCTGCGAGCGAAACTGCGCAGGCAGGGAAGGCTGACTTGTCTTCTTTAGGCTCGATGCTGCAGGAGCGATGGAAGAGCGGGCCACCTGCAGAAGAGACAAAGCCAGAATCGTTGCGAACGGGACAAGTATCCAAATTTAAGATTACGAAGCTGGATGTTGCGAGTAAGAAGATTGAACTCGAACTCGTCCCGAACTAACCGCGCGGGCGTATAGAGTCTTTGCTTCTTGCAGATCCTATTTGCCGGAATTGACCATCATCAGCGCAAAAAGCGCAGGCAGATAAAAGATGGTAGCTCGCAGCAACCGGCGGGCCGGTGCTTTCGAGGCTGAAGCCGTAGCGGGCAGTTGCGGGTAATACATTCCCATCGACACGCGGAAGAGCGCAGCACCCATCAAGACTGCGCCGATCAAGTACCAACGTCCGGCCATTCCCAAGGCGACGGGCATCAAACTCACCGGAATCAAGATCGCGGAATAGGCCAAAATACGCCAGATTGTCGATTTTCCATCCGATTCGACCACCGGCAGCATTCGAATATCGCCTTGCGCGTAATCTTCCCGATACAGCCACGCGATCGATAAAAAGTGGGGAAATTGCCAGACAAACATGATGGCAAACAGAATGATGGTTTCGATTTCGACCCGATTGCGGACTGCGGTCCAGCCTAAAACTACCGGCATCGCTCCCGGAAAAGCGCCGACAAAAGTGCAGATAGGGGATATCTTTTTGAGCGGAGTGTAGGCCGCGAGGTAAACCAGCGCCGTCAGAAAAACGAGCAACCCAGTTAGTAAGTTGGCATAGATTGCGAGATAGGCTGAGCCCCCTAAAGTCAGTCCTAATCCGATAGTGACTGCATGGGCTTTGCTCATGCGGCCGGAAGGCAGCGGGCGCAGGGCAGTCCGCCGCATCCGCGCATCGACTGAGGTTTCCAGAACTTCGTTCAGGGCCGCGGTGCCGCTCGAAACCAACGCTATTCCAAACAACGCCTCAAACAATCCCAACGACAATGACGATACGCCCATACGCCGCGCGCCAAAGAAGTAGCCGCACCACGCCGTCAGAACAATCAAAGCTGTAATGCGCGCCTTAGTAAGCTCGGCATAATCGCGCAGTAACGATGAAAATTTTTGTAACATGAACCCCACGCTTACTTGATTATTTATCGTTTATCTATTGTGTGTGCTTAGTCGAAAAAAAAAGCAACTGGCATCGGTGTATCTACACCAGCGCCAATATCAGACCTCTAGTTTCGCGGTCATGCTTGAACACACGATGCTCGCATCTGTTTGAGCAATTTGGCAACTACTATCTGCAAGCGCCGTCATTGCACGGCCCCAGGAGACGAAGAAATTGTGAACGTCTCCGGAGGATCAAAATAACACTGATGCCACAGTGCGGCGTCCGACAATGTGCCCGCCTTCCAGGCTCTCACCGTGGGTAGCGTAGCAGCAATCATTCCGCCGTCGACGGAGTCGAAGATCAAGACAATGCCAGCTAATTCCTGACCCTTGGACGATAGTTCTGCATAATTTTTCTCGAGCAACGACTTGGTGTATTCCAACTTGGCCTGTGGTCCTGCATCGGTGCTGTTTTCCTGAATTTTTTGCACCGAGATAATTTTTACGTTCTTTCCGCGCAGCGGAGCCCAATCACCCGGGAAGGGCGCCGTCTCTTCCCGTGATATCTGAAACAGATCCGCGATTACACCGGCGCCCGCAGCGGCTACCTTCGGAACATCAGAGATACCCTCCGGCATCTCTAAACTCGTGCGCCAGATCCAGCCGCGAGATAAGCCCGAGATACGGACGTGCACCCAGTCGGCATTGAAATCGAGCATCTCAAATTCATCTTCCGCGCTCGCGAGGAACAGCGTTTTGCCGTTCAAACTAGGCGTGGCCACGACCGGAGTGCCAGATTTCTTGATCGCCACAAGATTTTTGGGATGGGCTTGATTCTTCAGCACTTCTTCGAGCGCCGCTGCTTGCGCCTGCAATGTGTTTCCGGACGTGCTGCCAGGCAGGCGTTGCGCGCTCTTGGTTTCCGCCAGCTGGTCCCTGGAGAGCGCGGCGGATTGGGACGGCGAAGCGAAGGGGTCCGACTTATCCGGGCGAGGCGCCGGCGCGGAAATGGCTGACCCATCGCTCCCGTGATTGTCGTTTTTCGTGGATGGCGTTGAGCTTGTCGTTGAGCTTGACGTTGAGTTTGAAGTTGGCCGGCGCGCGGTGCTGCTCTGGGCCGAGCCTGATGTGCCGTAAGCGTCAGCGGAAGCCGCGCTTGCAGTGTTACCTAAAACGTCAGAAATTTGGTCTAGAAGGTCAGACTCCAGTCGTCCGTTTGAAGTCAGCAACTGGTAGCCGGATCGTCCGGAAGTCTTATCTGCGTACCATGCCGTCACTTTCGTCGTCACCCGGACAGTCGATCCTCCACCCGGAGCCGGAACAATCTGCACGGAGGATTGATAATATCCGCGCTGATAGCGAGACAACGGGTGTTGCCCCTCGACCGCAAATCCGTCCAGGGCCGGCAGCCTGCCACTCAAGGATGCCTGCAACTCTTTCAAAGCCTTTTCAATTTTGGCTTTTGGCAGCGCAAACGTGCGTTCGATGGCCGATGCCTGCGCCGCAGTGGTGGCTGATTGTGTCCCAATCTGTGCCGCAAAAATTGGCCCTGGCAGCCACAATCCAAGAGCCAGTCCCGAAGATAAAAGACTACGCCGCGAGAGGATCTCGAAGATCTTCATCGCATTTCTTCCAACTGATCGCGACGAAGCCATCCGTGCTGGCCGTCGTGGGTCTCGACCCCGTACCAGTAGCGGGTTGAAATCACGATCAGAACCTCAGCGCCCGGATCGAGCGAGGTGAGCGTGCTGGCGGTGCGGAAGGGGGCCGACTTAAGAGGCGCCCCCGGTTGTTTCACTAACCGCTGCAGTTCGCGACGCAGGTCCGCAACGTGTTGCTCGAGCGACACGCCCGCTTCAAGCGCAGGGCTATCCGGTGCGGGCGCCGAAACCGTAGCGGGATCATTTTTTGATTCAGATTCGGCGGCTGGTGTGCTCAACACAGTCGTTTCGGCATTCATGCCGAACTTCTGTTTGGCGTCGTGCTCTTGTTTCGCTTCCAACGCCTCGGCAGTCTCTTTTTTCAGGAGCGCGGCAGCCTGAAGCTTGTCCTGAATGACTTTGTACTCGCTGCCTTCCACCGAGCCATTCGACTGATGAATTGCGTGGCGATAGTCCTCAACATAGATCGCGTCTATTCGCAGGACGGTGTTGCTCTCGCCTTGAGGCTGCACCACGTAGCGCACCGCGAGCGTGCCAGTGTCGTTCGTATTTTTAAAATTTAACGGATTGAGAGCGTGTGCGCGCACTTTGTAGAAGACTTTGCCGCCTTCAGTCCACGCCCGAAACGCAGGCGTAGAATGTGCTTCCGTCGCCCCGCCGATGTATTCGTCTTTGTTGTACTCTTTGGTTCCGCGAATGATGGTGTTTTGCGCCACCTCTTCGACCACCTGGGCGACTTCAGCTTCAGCGGTCGGAATGTTCACGATTAATCCCGCGCCGTATTGCAAGACCTCTTTTTCTTTTGCAACAGCGGGTAAAGCCATTGCCACCTGCATTAAAAACGCGACTGCGAGCGCCAAGAATCGGCGTCGCAACTGCGGAAGAAGTTTCGCTCGGCTCAGCGCTGCCCGGTCCATCCTGATGCCGAGTTTCATACGCTTCATCTCCCTCTGTCAACTGAGCGCCGCGCGAGGGGGTGACCCGTGGTCTCTGTTTGCCAGCGAACCAAATGTAAATTTATTGTAAAAAAAATGTCACCAAACTCTTGCGTTTTGATTATCTGCGGTAGTACTATCCAGCCGCTGGGGCAGTGGTCTGACCACTTTACATGTTCTCGTATCGGCGTTCTAGATGACCGGCAACGAAAGTCTAAGCCGTAACTGCGACATTCAGTCGCGCCGCGCTGGAAAAACATTGTCTATTCGAAAATCTACGAACCATTCTGAGGAGTTCAGCATGCGTATGTGGGCGCAATCTCATGTGTGTTTGAAGTTGCAACGATTCTCGGCAACTTTGGCATTGCTCTGGTTGATGGTCGGCGCATGCCAGCCGGCCCATGCGTTCCCGGCTTTTGCCAGGAAATATGGCTTGCGCTGCTCGGCTTGCCACGAGAGCTGGCCGATGCTGAATTATTTCGGTCAGAAGTTCAAAGACAACGGCTATCAGCTGATGAACGATCGCGATGCGCCGATCTGGCAGAATCCGGGATACTGGCCGGTTGCATTTCGCTTTACGCCATTCTTTAGTCGCGAGAGCAACGGTCGCGTGGCGCTCGATGATCCGACGACCGGACTACCGGGGGAGCGAAAGATCACGACCACCGGATTTGGTTATGGCGGCTTGGATATCCTCACCGGAGGCACGCTCGAAAAAAACATCTCCTTCCTGTTTGTTCCCTCCTCCGACGAGTTGGGCTCTTTTCACTTTGAATCCGCGAACGTTCGATTCGACAACCTTTTGACCAGCCCGTGGCTGAATTTCAAGGTCGGCAAGTTCGAGTTAGACAGCTTCATCTCCGAAAAGCGTGAACTGACACTTTCGGCTAGCGGAGCCGCTTATCAACTCTTCCACTTCATCCCGATTGGCGATGGCAATATCTTCGGCCAGATCGGAGACAACCAACTCGGTGCCGAGTGGATGGGACACTCCTACAATGATCGCACTCGACTATCCATAGCCGCGCTCAGCTCGGTTGATGGAAATCCGGACCTGCCCTACGGACAGAATTCCTACACATGGTTCCTGGCTGGTAGCCAGGCCTTCGGCGCCGGCAAGTTAGGCGTGCAGCGCGTCGGCGGTTATGCCATGGTCGGCCAGGCTCCCACCATGTACTACACCAGCGGAGGCGCCGCCCAACCGGGGACGGGAATCGGGAACAAAGATTTCAGTCGTTATGGCTTCGAGGGTTTGTTCTACCTCGGCAGCAAGCTTGACTTCCAGGTCTTCACCCAGCACGGGTCCGATAGCGCATGGTTTGGACAAGGCTACGGCGACGTTATCGGCGGTGCTTTGAACAATGCGCCGGGGTCTGGTACGACGCTGCCGGCGGGCTCACGTCGTCCTACCTGGAACGGAGCGTTCGTCGAGACTCACGTTGTCTATAATCCGCAATTCACGATTTTCCAGCGGTCTGAGTGGGTTCGAATGTCGCAACAGTCAACCCCGGGAACGCCCTCGAATCTGGGTGACATCGACAATTACGTATTTGGATACCGGTACAACCCGTTTATGACGAGCCGCGCGGGATTCGCTTTTCATAATGAGTTCTCATGGATCAGGCAACGCGGAACGTCGCCTGTGAGCTTTTCCGATTTGTCTACCAACAGCTTGATGTTTGGATTCGATTTCGTGTACTAGACGGGACCTAAACGCTTCGAGGAACTTCGTAAAGGCTGATGTTTTAGGAGACGCAAAATGCATGTCGCTAGGTCAATCTATTGCGGAGCCCGCGTTCTCGGGTTTGTTTTGGCGGGAGTTTTCACGCTGTGGGCGCAGGATGCACCGGACGTCGGTCCAAAGGGATCGATTCCAACGAGGTCGATGGAAAGTCACATCGGGGACATCACCGGTCACGCGGCGTCGGGTAAGAGTGACTATCGCCGGTACTGTGCGGGGTGCCACGGAGATTACGGTGACGCCAGTGGCGAGAATGCGCTCTGGATCGATCCGAAACCGCGCGACTTCACCATCGCCACTTTTAAGTGCCGTTCAACTCCGACAGGAACACTGCCTACCGACCAGGACCTTTACGATACTCTCGGCCGTGGTTTAACGAACTCCAACATGCCGAACTGGAATGCCTTGTCGGCGCAACAGCGCGCTAACCTGGTTGCCTATATCAAGGTCTTCTCGCCGCGTTGGGAGAAAGAGAAGCCTGGACAGCCTATTCAAATTCCAGCCGAGCCACCGGTCACGATCGATAGCATCGCTCATGGTAAGGCGCTTTTCGCGAAATTGGAATGCTGGAAGTGTCACGGTCCGCATGGCGAAGGCGACGGACCGTCGGCGGCGACTCTTACCGACAGCAAAGATCAGCCGATACGGCCTTATAACTTCGCGCTCGGCAAGGACGATTCCAGATTCAAGTGCGGCGGCACGAACCGCGATATTTATAGGATATTCATGACCGGGGTCGATGGCACCCCAATGCCATCGTTTGCGGACGTAATTCAGCCGAATGATGCCTGGGATCTGGTTCATTTCCTGCGCACTCTGCAGGTCCACCGCCATGGAAAAGAAACTGAAGTTCTTTCAACCGCGCACGGAGTCATTCCCCCATATGTGGATAAGAATCCGCCGCCCGCCAATCCCGCCCCTGCCGAGAACAAGCCACCCGGCGGAGGGCAGGAGTAAAGTTATTACGGAACACTTGAAGGAGGAAGCACCCTACATGCGCACTAAGAAAACATTGTTAGTCTTTTCAACGTCAGTCTTTTCAACGTTGCTTATGAGTGCGTCACTGATGTTCGCCGGATCCGTCACCGGCAAGGTGACTTACACGGGCACGCCAGCCAAGCAAAAGCCGATTGATATGTCGAAGGAGCCGAGCTGTGCTAAACAGCACACGACTCCGATCACCGGTGAAACCGTAGTTACCGGTCCTAACAACGCCCTTGAGAACGTAGTAGTCTATGTATCTGCCGGCGCAAACGACGAGGGTAAAGTTCCCAGTCAGGCTGTGAGCTACGATCAAAAGGGATGCCAGTATGTTCCCCACGTGCTGCCGATGCACACCGGCCAGGAACTAAAGATCGCAAACGACGATCAAACCTCCCACAATATCCACCCGCTGGCCAAAGTAAACCAGGAGTGGAATAAGTCGCAGCCACCCGGAACTCCGCCGATTACGCAGAAGTATGAAAAAGAAGAGTTCATCTCCGTAAAGTGCAACATCCATCCGTGGATGCACGGCTACTTCGTGGTGCTGAAAACCAATCACTACGACGTCAGTAAGAGCGGTGGCGAATTCAAATTGCCTGATCTTCCTCCCGGCAAGTACACGTTGACCGCATGGCATGAGGATTACGGCACACAGACTGCCGACGTCACCATCACTGGTAATGAATCCAAAGATGTAAATTTCACCTTCAAGGCGAAAGCCTACTAAGCAATCTGGCGGCGGAAGTAAGTCTCTCCGCCGCCCTCTCTTTTTTGTGCAGAACCGTTGTCGGAGGGCTGTATGGCGAAGCTGTTTGCGGTCACCATCTTCGTAATCGCGATTCTGTCCGCGATACCCATTCTGCGGCACACTTGGGTAGCGCCAGAGAATATCTCGACGCACGGAGCCTTGATCGACGAGCAGATGTCGGAGACGATGGCCGAGGCTGGTATCTCCTTTCTGGCCGCGCAATTTGTCTTGGCATTCTTCATCTGGAAGTTCTCCGATCGTCCTGCTGACGCGAAGATTACAAAATTTCCCGGAGGCGCGAAGGGGCTCGTGATCGCTGCTTTCCTGGTCGTGGGCATTGAGGTCATGGCCCTGGGAATCTTCGGCGTGAACGCTTGGGCGAAGGTGTATCTCACGGCCCCCGGTCCCGATGCCATGCCGGTTCAAGTGCAGGCAGGGCAATTCGCGTTCTATTTCCGCTATCCCGGCCCGGACAAGAAATTCGGCGGCATTCATCCCGAGATGATCAATGAAGGTACGCAGAATATCTTCGGTCTTGATCCAGAGCATGACGTTGATGCGAGAGACGACGTTGTGGCGGCCGAAATGGCCATCCCTGTCAATAAGGAAATTCACCTTCTGATGCACGCGAAGGATGTGGGCCACTCATTTTTTGTGCGGGAGTTACGCGTACAGCAGGACTTCGTTCCGGGACTAGACGTGACGCTGCATTTCACTGCGACCAAAGTTGGTAAGTATGAAATCGTCTGTACCCAGCTTTGTGGCTTAGGGCACTACAACATGAAAGCCTATCTCAATGTCATGCCGCAGGCGGACTTTGACGCATGGCTCAAGCAGCAGGCCGGACAATAATTTTTTCGTCCGTGAAAGCGGCGATTCGAAATATCTCCCGAGGTGGGTTCTATGCACGACACGTCAGTCCGCGCGGCAGCACATCACGGTCCTCCGACGACGTTTATTCGGAAACACGTATTCAGCGTCGACCATAAGGTCATAGGCAAACAGTATTACGCGTTAGCGCTGGTGGCCGCATACATAGGAATGTTCCTTTCCTGGCTGATGCGTATTCACCTGGCGTGGACAAACGCAGCCATTCCCGGACTGCAATTGATGTCGCGGAGTGGCGCGCCCGGTGGCGTAATGACGCCCGAATTTTACCTGCAATTGATGACCATGCACGGAACCATCATGGTCTTCTTCGTGCTTACTACGGCGCCATTCGCGGCCTTCGGCAATTACTTTCTGCCTATACAAGTTGGCGCGGAAGACATGCCCTTCCCGCGCTTCAACATGATGTCGTTTTGGGTGACCTTTACGGCATTTCTTTTTTTGATGGCGTCTTTCTTTGTTGGAGACGGTCCAACTCTCGGCGGTTGGACGCAGTACGCCCCGCTGAATGCCGTCGGTCCGGTAGGCGGACCGGGACAAGGGAGTGGTGTAGTTCTTTGGGCGATATCGATCGCATTGTTTTGTGTCGGTCAACTTCTGGGGGCGTTGAACTTCATTACCACGACGCTTGATTTGCGAGTTAAAGGCATGAGCTTGTTGCGATTGCCGCTCAGCGCGTGGGCGTGGTTCATCACCTCCTGCATGGGACTTACTGCATTCGCCGTTCTCATGCCGGCTTGCATTCTGGTCATTCTCGACCACGTTGCCGGCACCAGTTTCTTTGTGCCTTCAGGCCTCGTGATGAACGATCAGATCTTGCCGCATTCCGGCGGATCAACCCTTCTTTGGCAACACCTTTTTTGGTTCTTCGGTCACCCCGAGGTTTACATCGCGATCGTGCCGGGTTTGGGAATCGTCTCTCACGTCCTGCTCGCAAACATGCGCCGTCAAATGCTCAGCCAGCGAGTGCTCATCTACTCCATGGGAGCGTTGGCCATTCTGAGCTACATGGTGTATGGCCACCACATGTTTGTCAGCGGCATGAACCCTTTTTCGTCGCTGGTTTTCTCATTCCCGACGCTCGTCATCACGATCCCATCGACAATCGTCGTCCTCATCTGGACTTTCAGCTTGTACGGATCTCGGTTACGAATTAACTCGGCGTCACTATTCGCTCTGGGCTTCATCTCCATGTTCGTTAGCGGCGGAGTTAGCGGATTTTTCCTGGCCCAGCCCTCGATCGATATCATGCTGCACGCCACTTACTTCGTCGTCGGCCACTTCCACCTTGTTATGGGAGTCGCTGCGATGTTTGGCATCTTCGCCGGAACTTACTTCTGGTTCCCGAAGATGGCGGGCAGAATGATGAACGAGACATTGGGCAAGGTTCACTTCTGGCTCAGCTTTGTCGGCGCCTACAGCGTTTTCATGCCGTTCCACTACCTCGGAATGGCTGGCAACGTTCGCCGATATTCGACCTTCGTCGATGACTTCCTGCAGCCCCTGATTCCGGTGCACCGCTTCATTACGATCGCCGCGCTCATCACCGGCTTTGCACAGTTGATCTTCCTTTACAACCTCATTTACAGCCGCTTCCGAGGGCCAATCGCGCCCCAGAATCCATGGGAAGCGACTTCGCTTGAGTGGAGCACGCCGACGCCGGTGCCGTGGAACAATTTCGATAAGCACCCAATCGTCTACCACGATCCTTATCAGTACGGAGTAAAGAGTTCGGTTGGCGATTACGTCATGCAGGCGTCCCCAGAGCAGGTTGAAACGGAACACGACGAGAAATAACTGGTGACGCGTCATCGGTAGTCGTGATTTGCGCCAGTTACTAGCAGTCAGATGGGCAGTCATGATGTGCAGTCATTAATGGAGTGCAGTAAGTATGGCAACGACAATTCACGAACCGCCGAAAATCGATTCCGACCGAATACCAGACCGAATACCCGACCGGGGCAATGGCAATGGAGGATCGAAGAATATAACGCCGGCTGATGGCGGCTTGCGGGTTATGACGGAGTATTCTCCGCCACCTTCATCCACCGCGATCTGGGTATTTTTATTCGCAGTGACGATGATGTTTGCGGCGTTCAGCAGCGCTTTGATCGTCCGCAAAGGCTCTTCGATGGACTGGCAGGGCTTCACCTTGCCATCGATCCTGTACTTCAACACTCTTCTGTTAGCAGCCAGTAGTGGGACTCTGGAAGTGGCCCGCCGTCGAGTCGAGAAATATATGACCGGGCTGCGGTTGAGTTCCGAACATCCGGCGCGGTGGCTCTACATCACCTTAGGGCTAGGATTGCTTTTTGTGGTGGGTCAATACATCGCATGGCGGCAGTTGAGGGCGCAGGGCCTCTATTTAGCGACAAACCCCAGCAGTTCTTTTTTTTACCTGCTGACCGCGGTGCATGCGATCCACGTGTTAGGTGGACTGGGTGCGCTCCTTTACGTCATCAGCAAGCTCAATAAGACGACGCTTCGTCGTAACACCATCGTCGCTACATCGCGATACTGGCACTTTATGGGCGTGCTGTGGATTTATTTGATCGTTCTGCTGCGGATCAAACTTTAATCGAACCATATCAGGAGGCACCGTGAGTCAAGCGGATTTAACCATGGAAGGTCACGCCGCCGCCGCTCCAATGGCGGGTCCGATCTTTTCCATTCCCACCAAAAAGTTTGCGATGTGGTTGTTCATCATTGCCGACACCATGACTTTTGCCGCCTGCCTCGTCGCCTACGGATTCCTGCGCAACGGCGCTCCGAACTGGCCACGGCCCTTTCACAGCATTACCAATGTCGCGATCATGACGTTCATTCTGCTTACGAGCAGTCTGTCCATGTTGATTGGCGTGCGGGCCTCGCGAGCGGGCGATAAGCCAAAGGCCTTCCTCTGGATCATGATTACGGCGGTGCTCGGCATCGTGTTTGCCATGCTTCATATTCGCGAGTGGATGGGGCTGATCGCCGAAGGCATGACGATGTTTAAAAATCCCTGGGGGACGGGGCTGTTCGGGTCGGCCTTCTTCAGTATTACTGGCCTTCATCTTACGCACGTAGTCAGTGGAGTCGCCGCCTTACTCGCGGTTGGGTTGCGTTACAGGTCCGGACGTTACCACGCCGACGATATCGAAGTAGTCGGGCTTTACTGGCACTTCGTGGACTTGGTTTGGATGTTTGTCGTCCCGTTTGTCTATCTGTTGAACCTGAATCACTAGACTGTTCGGTAGACCAGAATGTTTTAGAGAAGAATGACGGAGATCCTCTTATGGCGAATCCCATCGAAGTCCGCAAGAGCGGTAATCAGGAAGCGCATCCGACTCCAGGGCTCGGTAAAGATGTGATTGTCTATGTCTGCCTTTTGGTGTTGGCGGGCGTGCAATTCATAATGGCCTACCAGCATCTGACGGTCTCGCAGATGTTCACCCGCATGCTGTTCGTGGCGACGATCGAGGCGACCTTGGCGGTATTGTTTTTCATGCATCTTTATTCGGAAAAACGTGCGTTTCTGATTTTTGTGGTCGTCTTTACGGTGTCTGTGCTGTTGGGACTGCAATATGGCTGGACCGACAGCAATCGCATGGTCAATGGCGCCCCGTATTCTCAAGTGAAGTAATTAGCGCACCGCCAGTGCTGCGTATTGAAAGGGGCAACAAAAATGTCAGCGAGTAAAATTCTGCAACGGCCTCTTATCCTCATTACGGCGGCAATCTGCGGCTTAGTGCTCCTCGCCAGCCCTCCCCACGCATTTTCGCAAAGTTGTGCGCTTTGTTACACCCAGGCCGCATCGGCAGGCAGGCGCATGATTGAGGCTCTGCAAAGCGGCATCCTCATCCTTATTGTGCCTCCAACGTTTCTATCCATCTGCATGGTCTTTATTCTGCGCCACAAGCGGAACCAGTTCCGGCAGGATGAGGCCGACCTGTCGGGCAAATGGTAACGCTTTGAATCATGCTGACGCTTTCCCCCAATGGATTGAATGACAGTTGTTCGGGCTGCGGCTCCGGCAGATACTGCCTTGATCCAACTTGCCTTGATCCAACTTATCTGGATACAACTTATCTTGATCCAACTTATCTGGTCGGCGGAGGCGCGCCCATGGCTCCGCTTGAGTTAAGACTTGGATACTTCAACGAAGCATGACTCGCCTGAACCGTCAAAAGAAGGCTGTAACGGGATACTTATACGCAAATGGGAATTTTTGTGCGCGGTAACCCGACACGAAAGTGCCGGACAATGTTCAACCGCATTTTGGGAGTGGTAAAATCCTGCCATGGCAAAGACTCTAATTGATTCAGTTGTGAAACAACTACAGCATGAACGAGCGCGACTTGAGGACGAACTTCATCGCGTCAGTGCAGCTCTCACGACCTTCGGGCACGTGTACCTACACGGTAAGAAGCAAAGGTCTTCTCGTTTAGGAACAGCCGGGAAGAAGAGAACAATCTCAGCAGCAGGGCGCAAGCGAATCGCTGAGGCGCAGAGAGCCCGTTGGGCAAAAGTGAGAGCTGCTAAAAAACGTAAGTAACCTAAGGGTGGGTAGAGCCTGCTTCTACCCGCAGCTTTACTGTTTGACCTTGTCTATCGTTGTGAGTGCCGAGGCAGCTCAGTCGCTGCTAATTACCTCTTGGACAAACTTTGCAAACTCAGCGACGTCTTCTTCCGTCGTGTCGAACGAGCACATCCACCGGACAATTGATTCCTCTTCGCTCCAGATATAAAAGAAGTATCGTTCCTGGATCTTTGGAATGGCAAGGGTTGGGATCTTCGCGAAAACGCCGTTCGCCTCCACCGGATAGACGATGCTTACTCCCGCAATCCGCTCAACGCTCTTACTGAGTAGTTGGGCCATTTTGTTCGCGTGCCCCGCATTTCTGCGCCAAAGTTCATTCGTCAATAGCGCATCCATTTGCACCGAGAGAAAGCGCATCTTCGACGCTAGTTGCATGCCCTGCTTACGAACGAAAAGGAAATCCTGAGCAAGCTCGGGATGAAAAAATACCACCGCCTCAACCCCCATCAGCCCATTTTTTGTCCCGCCAAAAGAGAGCACATCGACGCCGAGGTCGCGTGTTGCCTGGCGAAGTGACATACCTTGAGCGGTGACTGCGTTTGAAATTCTCGCGCCGTCCATGTGGAGAAACATTTTTCGCTCGTGGACGAAACCGGCAAGCGCCTCAACTTCTGAAGGCTTATAAATAGTTCCCATCTCGGTCGCCTGAGTGATTGACACCACCCGCGGCTGCACATGATGTTGATCGCCGATTCCGTGATAGGCATGCGCGACAGTTTCTATCTGTAACTTTCCATCCGGAGCCGGCAGGGGAATCAGTTTGCATCCTGTAAATCGCTCGGGAGCACCGCATTCGTCTGTATAAATATGAGACTGCTCCGGGCAGAGGATAGCGTGGTGCGGTCGAGTCAACGTGTGCAGGCTCAAGCTATTGGCGGCGGTACCGTTAAAAACAAAAAATACTTCGATATCATTGCCAAATTCTGCGCGAAATTTTGCCACGGCAGCTTCGGTGTAAGGGTCATCTCCGTAGCCGACAACATGCCGCTCATTGGCTCGCCGGACCGCCTCCAGCACCTCGGGATGCACAACCGCATTGTTGTCGCTGGCAAAGCTTCTCGACGGTTTCGCAGCCAAACGATTCATAACAGAACAATGTAGCAGAAGCAGAATCGAAAATTGTTTTGGACCCTCTGCGCTCCGCGCTCAATCTATATTTATGCTTTAGAATTGCCGCGAAAGCAGAGCGATCGGTCCGAAAGGTAGCCGCCGTCGCGGCCAAGTCTCACTTCGAGTTGAAAAAAGTATGTCTCGATATTGTCTGAAGGCGTCATCGATGGTCCTTGCTGGCATTTTGCTGGCACTGTTCTTAACCAGCGGGTGCGGAAGCAGCAAGGAAGCAAAAGCGGGTCCGCCGCCACAAGCCATGCCGGTCAAGGTTCAAACGGCTAAGTTGGAAAAGGTCGACGACTCGACTGATTACGTGGCCACGCTAAAGTCTCGCGATTCGGCCGTAGTGATGCCGCAAGTCGAAGGCATTATTACGCAGATCTTCGTCCATTCTGGCGAGCGGGTTGGGGCTGGGGCACCCCTGATGCAGATTGACCCCCAGAAGCAGGCGGCGACACTGAAGAGTCAGGAGAGCGCCACCATCGCGCAGCAGGCGCAACTGAAATTGGCGCAACAGAGCTACGAACGGACCAAGGGTCTGGCGGAGGCTGGGGTGGTGAGCAAGCAGGAACTCGACCGGGCCAAAGCTACCCTCGATGCCTCCGATGCGCAAATGAACTCACTGAGCGCACAGGCAAGAGAGCAGACAGTCCAGTTGCATTACTACAAAGTTGTATCGCCGCGCGCCGGCATTGTCGGTGATGTTCCAGTTCGTGTCGGAGATCGCGTGGTGACCACTACCGCTCTAACAACGGTCGATCGTCCCGGTAGTCTTGAAGCCTACATTTATGTGCCGATCGAGAAGGCTTCTCAACTCAAGGTGAATGTCCCGGTACGGATCGTTGATGGTGCGGGAAAATTGCTTGCCACCAGCAAGATAACTTTTATTTCGCCGCAGGTTGATAACACGACCCAATCGATCTTGGCGAAGGCAACCATCGCTAATTCAAACGATAGTTTGCGAAGCTCGCAGTTTATTCGGGCTCGCGTGATTTGGGGCACCGGCAGCAAGCCGGTTGTTCCGATTCTGGCTGTCTCGCGGATTGGCGGAACTTATTTCGTTTTCGTCGCAGAGTCCGATCAAAAGGGTGGATACGTAGCTCACCAGAAAGCGCTGCAGATCGGCCAGATCGTCGGCAACGATTATGTGGTGAATGACGGTGTGAAGCCGGGCGACAAAGTCGTCGTCTCAGGAACGCAGTTCTTAATCGATGGTGTGCCTGTGGTTCCGCAAGAAAGCACTACCTAACAACAAACTTCTCGTGCAAGCCAAGCTATTTGCCAAGCTCGGGGGATAGCAGTCTTCAAATTATGGTCGATTTTTTTATTCATCGTCCGGTTTTCTCTACCGTCTGCGCACTGCTCATCATTCTGGCGGGCGCGGTGTGTATTCCCACTCTACCGATCGCACAGTTCCCGACCCTTGCGCCTCCGCAAGTCGGAGTGACTGCGGTCTACAATGGAGCCAGTTCGCAGACAGTTGAGTCGGCCGTAACCACGCCTCTCGAGCAGCAAATCAATGGCGCCGAGGGGATGAAGTACATCACTTCGTCGAGTACGAATGATGGAGTCAGTTCGGTCACCGCCACCTTCGATATCACGCGCGATCCGGATCTCGCAACCGTCGATATCGAGAATCGCGTAAACACCGCCTCCGGCCGGCTGCCAGCGGCGGTAAAACAAATCGGCATTACGGTCCAGAAGACCTCGCAGAACTTCGTCTTCGGCGCGGGCGTCTTCTCCGACCCGCAGGATCGCTACACCACGCTGTTCATAAGCAACTACCTCGATGTCTACGTTCGCGACACGTTAAAGCGTGTGCCGGGAGTCGCGGATGTGCTCATTTTCGGCGAGCGCAAATTTTCCATGCGTCTCTGGCTTGATCCGGTGCGCATGGCTGGCCGGTCTCTCACAGCAGATGACGTGGTCAGCGCGTTGAGCGAGCAGAACGTCGAAGTGGCGGCAGGCCAGGTTGGAGCCCAGCCGTCCATGCCAGGACAGAACTACCAGATCAGCGTTCGCGTCGTAGGTCGCTTGTCAGAGGCAGCACAATTTGACGACATTATTCTTAAGAGCAACGCCGATGG
>JAYVCW010000564.1:0-5449 GCA_043749775.1 Acidobacteriaceae bacterium
CTCGAGCGCAGGCCGCGACCAGCGCCGAATGTAAGCCGGGAGGCGCTACTAGCGCAACTCGACACCCTCTCCGCCGACGATGTGGAAACTTTGCTGAAACGAGTGCTCGACGCGAAATCGTCTACGACCACAGAAACTGTTGGCTAGGGCCGGGTTGGGTTAGTAAGCAAGCCCAGGTAGTCTTTTGAGTATGTGATTATGGCCAATCCGTACATTCACGCCGTGGTGGAAGAGCGAGCCAAGGAAACGCCCAACGCCGTCGCTCTGGTCGACGGGAACACGCGCGTTACTTATGGCGAGTTGAATTCTCGGGCTAACACGCTTGCTCGACACTTGCGTTCACTTGGAGTCCGCCCGGATGTTCCCGTGGGAATCTTTATCGAGCGGTCCGTCGACTTGCCGATCGCGGCGCTCGGAGTTCTCAAAGCCGGAGGAGCCTATCTACCCCTCGACCCAACTTATCCTGCACGCCGACTCTCGATACTATTAGAGGACTCCGCCACTCCGTTTGTGATCGCGCAGCGGAGTGCTGCCGAAAAATTACCCTCAGGCCAGTTCCGAACCATCATTCTCGAAGAAGTTCTCGAGAAAGCTCCTCAGGATCCAGTCACTTCTAACAGCGAGGTCGAACTGAAGCCTGAGAACCTCGCCTACATCATCTTCACCTCAGGTTCGACCGGGCGGCCTAAGGGCGTTCAGATTTCGCATGCCAATTTGATGAATCTGGTGGAATGGCATCTCCGCGCGTTCGGTGTCACGTCAATTGACATGGCGACTTTGCAGGCAAGCCCCGGCTTCGACGCGGCAGTGTGGGAGACGTGGCCCTACCTTGCGGCTGGGGCGAGTCTTTATATAGTCGACGAGAAGTTTCGCATCACTCCCCACCTGTTGCGTAATTGGATCGTGCAAGCCGGAATCACCATAGGCTTCGTGCCGACCGTTGTGGCCGAGGAACTTATCGAGTTGTCATGGCCGCAGCGGATCGCCTTTCGATTTTTGCTGACGGGCGCGGATACTCTCCGCCGTCGTCCCCCGCAAGGACTGCCTTTCGCCTTGATTAATAATTACGGCCCGACGGAGTGCACCGTAGTTGCAACGTCGGGTAAAGTGCGCGAACAAATGCGCGAAAAAGCACACGACTCAGCCAGTGCCGGACACAGTACAGGATCATCCACGGAATTCCCATCGATCGGTCGAGCGATCGACAATGTCAAAACGTATGTAGTGGATGAAAAGCTGGAGCGCGTACCTGACGGTACGCCAGGCGAATTGTTGATTGGCGGGATGGGCGTTGCGCGCGGCTACATCAATTCCCCCGCGTTGAACGCCGAAAAATTTATTGCGGATACCTTCGGGAATAAGCCCGGCAGCAGGCTCTATCGCACCGGCGACCTGGTGCGTGCATTGCCGGACGGCGAGATCGCCTTCATGGGTCGAATCGATGACCAGATCAAAGTGATGGGCCATCGTATTGAGCCGAACGAAATCGTTGCGATCCTCAATCGCCATCCGAAGATCGAGACGAGCGTGGTGTGCCACTATTCTGATTCGTCCGGCGTTCAGCGCCTGGTCGGGTATGTTGTGTTCGCCGTCGGAGTCGAGCCGAGTCCAAGTGACCTGCGGGAATTTTTGAGTTCGCACCTTCCCGTGCATATGGTTCCTGCGACCTTCGTCAGACTTGAGCATCTGCCCATGTCGGCGCACGGAAAGCTCGATCGCAGCGCACTGCCGCAGCCCACAGAAGAGAACACGCTTCGCGATGAATCGGTCGCGGACTATCGGTCCCCAATAGAAGAGCATTTGGCTGCGGTTCTATCGAGTCTTCTTGGAATTTCCCATGTCGGCAGCGAAGATAACTTTTTCACCCTCGGCGGTCATTCCCTGATGGGAGCGCAACTGATTGCCAAGGTGAAAGAAAATTTCGGAGTCGATCTTCCGCTGCGAACGCTGTTTGAAGAACCGACTCCGCGCGGCATGGCAATTGAGATCGAGCGGCTGATTCACGCCAGACTCGCTAACATGAGTGAAGATGAAGCGCAGCGTTTGTTAGCTTCGTCCGGTCAGGAAATCTAGATGTCGAGCATCACGGCTCAGGACGCGGCAGGCGCGAAGCCTCCCAACCCGAATCCTCCGAAGAAGCCCGAAAAAGTCTTAAGCCTGTACCACCTGCTCGATCCGGAAGTTCTTGCCAATCCTTATCCTCTCTACCAGCGTTTGCGGACGGAGGACCCGGTGCACTGGGATCCGTATCTTCATGCCTGGATCGTAACGCGCTACTCCGACGTGATCGAGGTTCTCCATCGCTACTCCGCCGATCGCACCCCGTCGCCCGAGCAACTGAGCACGATGGGATTGGCGGCGCTGAATCCAATTGCCGAAGTCATGGTTCGGCAAATGCTTTTTCTTGATCCTCCCAATCACACACGTTTGCGTGCCCTCGCATCGGCCGCATTTACCGTCCGCAGGGTCGAGGCCTTGCGCTCTCATATTCAGGAAATCATGAACGCCCTCCTGGATAAAGTTGTGGAAAGCGGTCACATCGAATTGATCAGCGAGTTTGCGAGCCCAGCGCCCGCAATCGTCACCGCCGAATTACTTGGCGTGCCGGTGGAAGATCACGACAAGCTGAAAGACTGGTCCGCCGATTTCGCCGAGATGCTCGGCAACTTTCAACACAATCCCGATCGCTTCCCAAGAATTCTGAACAGCGTCCGCAGCATGACCGAATATTTCCGCTCGACCATGATGGAGCAACGTGTAAAGCCGCAAGATGGCCTGGTCAGCGCCATGATGTCGGCCACTGTCGACGGCGCCAAACTAACCGAGGACGAAATCATCGCGAACTTGATTGTCACCATGGTGGGGGGCCAGGAGACGACTACGAATCTGATCGGCAACGGCATGCTCAGCCTCTTGCGTAATCCAGAGGCGCTGCAAAAGCTGCGCGACGATCCGTCACTCATACCATCCGCCGTTGAAGAGTTGCTGCGCTACGAGAGTCCGAGCCAGCACACGGCTCGCCTTGCTCCCGCCGATGTTGAATTGGGTGGCAAGAAGATACGCAAGCGGCAGGCGGTGATAGCGGTGATGGGCGCGGCTAACCGCGACCCGGAACGATTTCCCGATCCTGATAAGCTTGACATTGAACGCAAAGACAATCGGCATGTCGCTTTTGGGTGGGCCGCTCACTTTTGTTTTGGCGCGGCGCTTGCCCGAATCGAAGGCCAAATTGCTATTTCTACATTGTTGCGGAAACTCCCCGGTCTCTCGCTCGATACGACAACCCCGCTCCGCTGGAGAGATAACCTTGGCCTGCGCGGTCTGACGGCGCTGCCAATTCATTTCGACCGGTCGAAGCCATCGCAGTAGGCGACGAATTCCGTTTCTGATGTCTTCCCAATTCTCTGACGCACGGCGCTCTCTCTTGGAGAAAATCCTCCGAGGCGAAGTAGCGTTGCGTCCAGCGGCCGAAACTGACGGCATTCCGCGGAGAGACTCCAACCAGCCCGTCCCGCTTTCTTTTTCGCAAGAGCAAGTGTGGATGCATGCACAGATGGTGCCCGATGTTCCGCTTTACAACGAGCCGGTCACCATTCACTACTCCGGCGATCTCGACGTTTTCGCGCTCGAATATAGCTTCAACGAAATTTTGCGCAGGCACGAAGCTTGGCGAACCTGCTTCACGCTCGTAGACGGCGAGCCCCGGCAAGACGTTAAGCCAGAGATCAAGGTTTCGTTGCCGGTGATTGATCTGCGAACCATCCCCGATGAGAAGCGCGAGGCCGCGGCGATTGCCATTGCGACGCGGGACGCGCAGGAACCTCTGGATCTCTCGCAAGCGCCACTATTCAGGACGCGTTTGATGCGTTTGGCAGATCGCGAATATCGTCTCTACCTCGCACTCAGCCACATCATCTTCGACGGAGTCGCAATTTATCGCGTCTTTGTCCCCGAACTTGCCGCTCTATACAAAGCTCGCGTAGCCGGAGTTCCATCTCCGCTTGCTGAGCTGCCGGCGCAGTATCCCGACTACAGCTTATGGCAGCGGAAGGCCCGGCCGGCACACGATGTCGAAAAACATTTGGCTTATTGGCGGAAGCAGCTTGGTCACAACTTGCCTGTGCTGAATTTGCCGACCGACCACCCGCGCCCCATGCTGCAGACATTTCGCGGCAGTATGTACCCTTTTGCGCTGAGTCGTGGCCTGACAGAGGAGGTTCGAGCGTTGGCTCGCTCGCAGGGAGTGACTCTTTTCCAAACGTTGCTCGCGGCATTCGCCGCGCTCCTGGCACGCTATTCAGGACAAGATGATTTTCCGATTGGCAGCGTAACAGCCGGGCGCGATCGTCCTGAGTTGAAAGAGATGCTCGGTTATTTCTTAAATACGGTTGTTCTTCGAACAGATCTTAAAAACGACCCGCGCTTTAGCGAACTCCTGATTCGCGTCCGCAACTTGACGCTCGACGTGCTTGAGCACGATACCGTTCCGTTCGGTCACCTTCTTCACGATCTCAATGTTCCTCGCGATCTGAGCCGCAATCCATTGTTCCAGGTGATGTTCTCACTGGAACCGCCCATGCGTGAATTTGCGCCAGGCTGGAGGCTCACGCAGATGGATGTCGATACGGGCGCGACTAAATACGATTTGTACCTTGAGCTCGACGAGCGGCAGGACGAAATTCTTGCGCGCTTCCACTACAGCACCGATCTGTTTGATCACTCCACTATGGTTCGAATGGGTGAGCAGTGGATGAGGCTGGTGGAGGGCGCAGCGGCTGATCCAGAACAGCGCATTTCGCAACTGCCGATTCTCTCCGATCAAGAGAGAACTAAAAATTTGTTTGAGTGGAATCGAACTGATGCTTCGTCGTCAGCCGAGACGAAGACCGTTCACCAGGCATTTGACCAGCAGTGCGAGCGCACTCCAAACGCTGTAGCAATTCGTGAGGGAGCAAAATACTTTACCTACTGCCAGCTGCAAGATCGCAGTAAACGTCTCGCGATGTACTTGCGGAAGCTTGGTGCCGGCCCGGAAACGAGAGTGGCGTTATGCATCGACCGGTCTCTCGATTTGTATGTTGCCATGCTCGGCATCCTTAGAACCGGAGCGGCTTACGTTCCTCTTGATCCTTCCTATCCGCCGGCTCGCATCGAAGCGATGCTGCAAGATTCCGATCCAGTGCTGATGATTACGGAGCACAAACTGCGGTCAAACGCTCCGATGCATCGCATCAGTACGGTTGCGATTGATGCGGACTGGCACATCATTTCGGCGGAGGATTTGGACGGACCTGCGGTGGAACCTCAGCCAACCGACCGCCTATACGTGCTCTACACGTCGGGTTCAAGTGGACGACCGAAGGGAGTGGAGGGGACGCATCGAGGGGCGCTGAACCGGATGGAGTGGATGAGGGAGCGGTATCCGTTTCAGCCTGGGGAAGTGTGCTGC
>JAYVCW010000565.1:0-8658 GCA_043749775.1 Acidobacteriaceae bacterium
GTGAGAGGAAAACTCGACGACAGCGACGATCACAACCCACAGAACACTCCGATCACGGACTTTTTCAACACCCACAGGCGTTATCACTCATTGGCAGGGGTCAGCGAGCAATATCGGGATTTATGGCCAGTCACCGGAAGTATCAAACCGCGCCGATTTTGCGGAGGACTGACTTCAGCAGCACTTGAGGCGCCAATCACACTCAGACAGGCCCACCCATGCACTGGAACCTTTTGGCACGCCAGGGTTCGTTCGGATGCTATTTCTCATCCTCATCCCGCTTGATAATGGCTGCCTTCTCTGTGCCCAGGGAACTCTTCGCCATCCAATGAGGTAGACTCCGTGCATGACCTCCGCCGAGCGCGAGCGCATGAACGAGCTATGCTGAGAATTCAGCAGGAGAAAGATCACACAAACTTCCTCAAACTAGTTGAGGAACTGAGTGATCTGATCGCTACAAAAGAACACCGTTTCCCGACCGGATTAGCCACCACTATTTCGGGACCCTACTTTGCGTGTTTCAAGGTCGCCAGTGGGAGTTATCTCTTCCGCCCGGTTTGGACAGCGAAGTCTCAGTCCGTGCTAGAGGGTTTGAGGAAAATGCCATCGGTGGCCAATAAGGGAGTCTGGCCCGTAGGGACGTAGGGGTTCCCATCTCTGTAGTTATTCAGTTTTTGGGCGTTATCGAAACCATTATGCCGCTTCGTTCGCTGAAGTCATTTTGCTCCACTGCTGATGAGTTGCTGCGACAGGATTTGCCGACGCTGGGAACGATTCTACTCAAGCACCTGCAAAGCTACAGAGGGCTCAACACGGTCTATCAACATGCGGGGCTCAATCGGGCGTATTTCCGGGCCACGCTTGAAAACCAAAGCGTGTGCCTTGGGACGCTGCCTAAAGAGCCGGAGTATGGAGCCCGCCAACCTGAGGTGACAAAGCGGATGATGGAGGCATGGAATTGGCTGGAAAGGCAAGGATTGCTGATTCGCAACGACGAGCAAGTTGCAGACTGGTTCACTATCTCCAGTGACGCGGAGAAGCTGCTCGAATCCCGCGACGCCGATACTGTAGGCGAAGAATACCGTGCCTCACGGCCTAGTGATGCCGATGATGACCGACGCTTCGCGCTCCTGGCTGTTGAAGAGGCAAGAAACAGTGTCGCCGAAGATGGTAGGCCTCATCCCAGAGTCGGTGCGATCATCGTCAAGAATGGCAGAGTCCTAGCGAAGGCCCATCGTGGCGAGAACCCAAAATCCCATGCCGAATACATCGCGCTGGAAGAGAAGCTGTCGAACGAAACGTTGGCAGGAGCCACTGTTTACACGACGCTTGAACCCTGCACCAAAAGAAACCCGCCGAAAATCTGCTGCGCTCAGCGTCTTGTGGACCGAAGAGTTGCTCGCGTATTTATCGGGATGCTCGATCCTAATCCCGACATTCGTGGACTTGGGGATCAACTCCTGAACGAAGCGGGCGTCGAAGTGCAATTCTTTCCCCGAGACTTGAGAGCGCAGGTCGAGGAAATGAATCGTGAGTTTATAAGAGATCAAAAAGAGAAATGGAAATTAAGAACGTCGTTTGCGACGGGCGGGTCCCGCGATGAGTTTAGGAGTCCTCAAATTAAGTCGGAGTTTCTTGGCGAATATCCCGACGGGCCAACGTTGTGGATCACGGCCGACCGCGAGATCATGCTCACACAATTGGATTACCTTGATTTACATGAAGCGAGAATCGACAGCGACAAGGCCGAGCTGGCGGGGCAGGACTTTCGTTTGCCGATAGATCACGCAAAGTTGGTACGGATGAACAATCTTATGCACGCGGGGGGCCGCCCCTTCCGGATGAAATTTCGAGTGGAGTTAATTGTCAGGGAGCGAGGCATGACGCATGTGATTCCTGCGATCATTGAGCCTGCAGTGAAGCTGATTGGAGGAGCTATGACCGTTTTCATGCGGATCGTCGGGTCGACCACTGGTTACGCTCTGTGAGTTAAGCTCAGAGGCTCCGATGCCAATGTCTCGGGCTCACCGAAAGACGGTGATGCCGCTAGAGCCGATAGAAGCAACTTAAGCTCGAACCCAGACTGGAACTAGAATAGCGGCGCAGCTTTGGTCAACAGGACGGCTCTCCTCCACCGTTTATCGGATGAGCCAGAATTCTCCTTCGATCAGCAATCGATCACAATGTCTAAACGCAACAAGGCAATTGCCGCGGATATTTCGGAGCTTGAGAGATACCAGTCTCGCCAGCGCCCTGGATGCGACGCGGTGCCCTTCAAATCATACCGACGTTGAAGAGGAACCTGCGAGCTGCGCCAACATTAGCCAGTGCCTCGGGTGGGGGCGTCGCCTCCCTAATCGGATATTGGCAGCGTAAGGAATTGATACCTTCAGGGCCTCAGCTATTTGAGAAATTGAAGATCTCACTAGCGCGGGTTTGATCTTGTCATTGTAAAGCTCCTCTGTGAGCCATTTCGGCTGGCTTGACGGGTTCCACCTTCTGCAAGCTAACGCCTGATGGCGCTGCGTCGTCGCTACTCGCGCTCTGGACTCGGGCGATTTTGAGGCAATTCGTCCTTGGCGGGCTAATTCCAGCATTCGTTCTCTCGAAACTGGCTTGACGCACACAACGCAATGAGTGCTGCCTTTGGCGACAGATTTCCCACAGCCAACACAAGAGTTTTCTGGACGTGGAGCAGGCGCCGGGGGAGAAATTGCTTTGCCTTTCACATCACGCTTGTTGCTCTGAGTGAGCCGCGTCGCCATTGGGACATCTGGCTTCTTTATTGTTGACCAGAACGCGCGAGCGACCCACTCGGCAATCGGTGCGACTGCGCGACCCCACGTTGGAGCAGTCTCGGAAAGCTGACTCGCTAGTGACGACATCAAGCGACAATTTCCGTCGCGCTGCTCGAAGAACCATTCCCGGCGAAGCGGACGCGAGAGAAGCCACGTAAGCAAGTACCGGTCGACTTGAGGTCGAACGGCTTCCATCAAATCGCAGGCCAAGCTGTCGCGGGCAGCCGTATCCACGTGCAACACGCCCAGGCCTGGGTCGAGGCCCAGCGTAGCGGCAGCCAGACGTGATTCAGCTTCGAGAATCGCATACAAGTAATTCAGAGCCGCATTGGGCGGGTTACTGGCCAGCCGGGGTGACCCTGTTAGCGACGACGTGCGTGTGCCAAAAGCTCGCCAATGCTCTGGAACACGAGGCAGCTCTTTCGCGGGGAAAGTAATTGGAACGTTGCGCCATGCGGCCCAGTAGGCGGCTGCCGCTCGCGATTCGGCCAGGCGGATCAGATCGAGCCGTTCTGCATTTGGCAGCGACTCGCGCATTCTGGCAATTCCTTCGGCTGTGTCGGAATCGCGCAGTATTTCGCGGGCAACTCGCTCTTGCCCCGTCAGCTTGCGGGATATCAATTCCCGCGAAATATGCAATCCAGATTCCGTGCCAAACGCGCGAGCTTGAGCGCGTCTCAGCTTGGCATCCGATGGGCGAACCGGGCCAGTTGTGGCGAGCACTTTGCCGTTTCGCTCAAGTAGAACAAAACTTGCTTCCTGGTCAGCCAACCAGCGCATCGCGGCAAGTGAGATCATGCCATCTGAACCGATAACGACAAGCCGCTTTAGACCGTGATCGACTCGCGGCAATCTGAAGTGTCTGCGCTCAGAGCCGATACCGTCTGCAATGAGAAGGTGCCCACGGTCGATTCGAACCTGAATGCCGTAGCCAACCAGCGTGAGAACGCCGTGACGTGGAACTGAATTGAGGGATTGTGCGGATTGATATACGGTTTCATTAGCTGCCATTGGAGTGTCCTTCCTGTGGTGGTTAGGGGCGCGTTAGGTGTTAGCGCACCAGCGCGTCCCGGTTGCATTACTTCTTCTTGGCGCGACTCTCCCGGGGTCGAGGGAGGTGGCCCTCTACAATGAAAGTGCGGAAATCTTCAGCAGACACGCCAAATGTCTCCTCAATAAGTTGTTTCAGGCGATGCCCCTGAAATTCCCTCGCGTTGGGATTCTCTAGATACCGTTCTACTCGGTCATAAGCGCGACGAGCTTCGCTTCGCCGGGCTTCCAGTTTCAACTTTGGGAAAAAAGAATCACCGATTTCCTTCCAAGACTTCTGATCCCTTGCTTTTGCAAGCCACACTTCAAGACCAATCGCGTTGTCTGATAAAGGAGATTTCTCCCACTTCGCGCCAAATCTGGAGCGCTGCAATTCGTGCTCTACCCATCTAATCTCATCTTCTTTCTGCCAGCGGATCTTTGTACCTGTTTCTGTCTTCATTGAAACGTCCTTTAGCCGACAGTGTGTCGAATCGTCGATCTAAGTGCGACCAAGTGTGTCGATTCAGCAGCGTGAGTTCGACACACCATTGTATTCTGCCCTTCCCTGGGCGTCAATGGAAATACCGGAGGAAAGACATGAGACGCCAAAACAAGCGCAAGCAAACGAAAAAGAGGAAAAACAGAGCTTTGCAAGGGATAAGAGCGCAGGTCAGCCCAGCAACCGCGGAAGAGTTTTTCGCGATGCCCGAGAGCATGCAGGAGCTCTACATGGTTGTAGTGAAGTGGGTTGCGCTGGTGCGACAAGGGTTTTCGCGTACGCGAGCCATGCGCGAACTAAAGCTCACACCCGCCCAAGTGGATCGCTTTGCCACGAGTGCCTTTCGGAAACTCAAGAGTGGTCGGTATGTGGCCAAAGCATATGACCGCCTCCTGCGTGTCGTAATGGTGGTATCAGATGACGGTCTGCGGGAGGTTGCGACGCGGGATTCCCGGCAGGCGAGCAAAGCAGGCAAGCACTCGGCTGCCGTCCACCGTTATCTTCAGACGGGCAATACTTCGAAGCTCACACAGTTTAAGGGCAAGTACATCATCGACGCAGTTGGAGAACGAATACCGCTCCTGACCGACCCCGAAGAATTGGACGAACTGGGTTCTGCTGGTGTTCTCTCGTTCGAGTCTCTCTACGCGAGGAGCTTGTGATGCCTCGGAAATTACAAGCACGCGATCCTATCCGAGCCCATCGTCGAAAGGTTCTGGCCGCTCGCCGGTTCGGTCTCAATACTTCTTGCTCGTGCGGTGAAAAGAGGCCAGAGGCTCTAATTCCCGGCACCAAGCCAACTACATGTGCCGCTTGTCAACGGTCTGCGTCCGGAAGATCACCTATCGACAGCCATCATTTCGCAGGTCGAGCAAACAGCCGGGCAACGATACCGGTTCCCGTGAACGACCACCGCGCCGGATTGAGTGTGTCACAAACCGACTGGCCGAAATCAACGGTGGTGAATGCACAGGGCAGCCCACTCGTCGCCGCTGCCGCTTCTGTCCGAGGTTTTATCGACACGGTTCTGTATTTGATCGAGCAAGGCTTGATTTGGATAGCGGACATGCTCGAAAAGCTCGACCAAGTTCTGCTGAAAGAACTTGGATCGCAATGGTGGCGGGGGACAGAAGTAGAACAGTTTGCTCCAAGAAAGAAGCCCAATGCGAAACCGTGAACTCAAATCACTACCAGTTGCCGTTCGTGTTTTCCCTGCTCCCGCCGCCGTTGGAAGCGACAGCCGTTCGGGCAAATCCTGGCGGGAGCCTGAAGGAATTCTTGTTCTTAAAACCTGGGCAAAAGGCGATGCGCGACAGAAACTGCTCATGGGATGCTTCCGAGTCCTCATTGACGGCCAGTGTTTAGAAGAAGGTCTATTCTATGGCGATGATTTTTCGAAGGCTGATCTTCGGGAGCTGAAGGCTTACGTGGCACGCCATCTCGCGGAAACAGTCACAGCAGGCGTCAGGCATCTGGGGCTACTAAGCCGGCGTGAATTCCTTCAAGTTTTTTACGATCTCGCCTATAAGGCTCGCTGTCTGGTCGTCGGGTCAAATCTTCCGTTTCATCTATCGCGATTAGCGTTCGACGCTGCACCTGCGCGAGGCTTCTTTGCGGGCGGCTTCTCCCTTGGTCTGTGGTCATACCGGGACAAAAAGGGCCGTGAACGTCCTAACGGATTTAGGCCAAGGATCTGCATCAAGTACATCGACAACAAACGTGCGCTGATTGCTTTCACCGCCCGTAACTCTCCCGACGAAGAAGACCTCATACCTGAAGGCTCACTGTCAGGAGAACCAAAGCCAGGCTACAAGTTCCTCGGTCATTTTCTCGACCTGCGGACAATCGCGTTTGCGCTGACTGACGAGGGCCATTCTTTAGAAGCAGTGTGCGAATCATTTGGAATAAGACATGGGGAAAAGCACGCGGCGTCGTAGCGTCATCACGGGAAAGTACATCAATGACAATCGCGCCGACGTGTCGGCAATGTCAGAATTGGCATTGAAACTGCTCCGCGAATTCGCTGCGCACCTAATAGCGCTTCCGCCTACGCAGGCATACTCTCCCGCCTCAATCGGCAAAGGCTATCTAAGAGCGATGGGCGTTGAACCCATTCTGAAGCGGCAGCCCAGCTTCCCCGAGGAATACATCGGTTACGCACAGACCGCATTCTTTGGTGGTCGAACTAGCGTGAATATCCGAAAAGTCGCTTGCCCGGTGGTTTACGTGGATTTTTTGTCAATGTATTCCACGGTCAACAGTCTGATGTCCTTGTGGAACTTGGTAATCGCAGAAATCCGGGTCGTAGAGCATTGCAAGGACAAGGTTCAAGCATTCCTCCGAAAACTAAATCCCAATGCGCTCTTCAAGCCGAAGACATGGCGGCACATGACCGGCTTCGTAAAGGTGGTGCCGAACGGCGACATCTTGCCGATCCGAAGTAAGTACAGCCCGGCGAGCAACGATTGGCAGGTAGGTATGAATCATGTTTACGCCAAAAGAGAGGACGCATTATGGTTTTCCATTCCGGATGTCGTCGCTTCCGCGCTACTGACGGGTCGGGTTCCTGAGGTGGTGGACGCATTCCTCATCGAGCCTGACGGGGTACTGTCTCCTCTCACCTCAACCAAGCTGCGAGGGATGATTGAGGTCGATCCGAACCGTGAGGACTTCTTTCGAATGATCGTCGAGGAAAGGCTGCGTTTGTCTTCACGTTGCAATCTTTCCGATGTTGAAAGAAAGAGACTCGAAAAGGCGCTCAAGGTTCTCGCAAGCGCCACAAGCTACGGCATCTATGCACAGATGGACCGCGAGGAAGACGACGAGCGCGTCGAGGTCACATGCCATGGCATCGATCCTGAACCGTTTGCATGTAAAATCGCAAACCCCGATTTGCCCGGAGAATTTTGTTTTCCGCCCCTCGCCTCATTGATTACCGGGGGCGCGCGGCTCATGTTGGCGTTACTTGAATGGTGCGTCTCGGAGTTGGGAGGCGCTTACGTCATGGAGGACACCGATTCTATGGCCATCGTCGCAAGCGAGCACGGTGGATTAGTTCCTTGCCCAGGCGGACCATTCGAATTGAAGGATGGCCACACTGCCGTTAGGGCTTTGTCGTTCCAACAGGTGGATGGCATATCAGAATGGTTCCGAAAACTGAGTCCATACCGCGACAAGTCGCGCTCCATCCTCAAGATCGAACGCGACAACTACGATCCGGTGACCAGGAAACAACGGCAGATTTACTGCTTCGCTGTTTCGGCGAAGCGGTATGCACTATTCTTGCGCGATGATGACGGCAATCCAGTCCTGCTCCAGAAGGGCATAAATAATCACGAAGACAGGTGGTCGGAGCACGGACTCGGCCATCTCAGAAACCCGACCGATCTCGGAAGCGAAGATCGGGATTGGATCAGGCAAGCATGGCTTAGCATTGTTCGAATCGCTCTACGCCTTCGGACCGAACCCTTAAGCTTTGAGCATCTTCCTGCCGTTGGGCGCGTCACAATCACTGGCCCAAAGGTGATGCGGTCTTTAGCAAAACTCAACGTTGGCAAACAGTATGGCGACCGATTCAAGCCTTTCAACTTCTTGCTGTCCTGTCATGTGAAACAGTTCGGCCATCCGTTGGGGGTCGATCCGGAAAAGTTCCATCTGGTCGCGCCTTATGAATTGAATTCGGGCCGCTGGCTGAAGATGCCGTGGATCGATCAATACACAGGAACGAACTATCGCATTACGACCGAGGGCTTCCACGGGAGTCGACTCGCCGCCCGAATCAAAACCTACGGCGACGTTCTGCGTGAATATGCGTTTCATCCAGGGCCGAAGAGCGCCGATGCCAAAGGAAAGCCTAGTGGAAGACAAACCATAGGTCTGCTACAGCGACGGGACATTCGAGTGAGTCAAATCATCTATATCGGCAAAGAATCAAACAAGCTCGAAGAAATGGAATCGGGCGTGATTCATTCCGCGCAGAGTGTCTATACGGAATATCCCGATCCTCGCCGCGAGGAATGGAAAACCAAAATACTTCCAGCATTGCAAAACTTTCCAGTCAGGGTCTTAATAAGGTTGACCAACAAGTCCCGTTCAATGCTGACGAGAACGCTGGCTGGACATAGCCGACCACGCGGGAGAAATCAAGTGCTGCTGAAGTCAGTCCTCCGCAAAATCGGCGCGGTTTGATTCTTCCGGTGACTGGCCATAAATCCTTATGTTGCTCGCTGACCCTGCCAATGAGTGATAACGCCTGTGGGTGTTGAAAAAGTCCGTGATCGGAGTGTTCTGTGGGTTGTGATCGTCGCTGTCGTCGAGTTTTCCTCTCAC
>JAYVCW010000566.1:0-6570 GCA_043749775.1 Acidobacteriaceae bacterium
TTCCAACAAGTGGAAGGCGTGCCCTTATATCGCTACCACCTGCGGCTACGACTGGCGCGGGCGCTGGATCTTCTTGCGGAGTACGATGACCTGACCGCGCTGAGCCTCGATCTTGGCTTCTCGAGCCATAGCCACTTCAGTGCTGCATTTCGAGACACTTATGGCCGCTCGCCTTCGGGATTCCGGCAGTCCGCCTTGCATCGTTAAATCCGTTCCCGCAAGTCGCTAAAAATTCTGATAGCGACCCTCTCCTTCTCAGTGGCCTACTGTTTCTACCCGGACCTCGGGTAAGGAGAAATAAATCATGGCTGCAAACACTTGCGCGGCTTGCGATTGCGCGCTGGATGGCAGTGCAATCCAGGTCAAGATTGGCGGCAAAACGGTCGAGGTGTGCTGCGACGAATGCGCGCAGAAGCTGAAGGAAGCTAACGCTTCCGCGACGGCGGGTAGGAAAGGTTAAACCAGTGAATTAAAACAGAACCTCTGCAAATGTTCATGGCGCGCGGCGGCGGGGTCAACGACCCGTCGCTGTGTTGCTGAGTGGCACGCTAGCGACTTGGTTTTGCCTTGTTGCAGCGACGTCAAGTCGAATTCGCTAATGTATCAGGAGAACAAAATGCCCGATCAAACACTCAAGGCCGAGCAATTTCGCAAGTTGCATGTACCGGGAAGGCCGCTCGTCCTCTTCAACGTTTGGGATGCAGGCAGCGCCAAGGCCGTTGCCATTGGAGGTGCCCAGGCGATCGCCACGGGCAGTTGGTCGGTGGCAAATGCAAATGGTTTCGCCGATGGCGAGCGCATCCCGCTCGCCTTGGCGATCGACAATCTGCGTCGGATCGTCGGCGCGACGGATCTACCGGTGACGGTCGATCTGGAAAGCGGTTATGGAGATGCCCCGGAAGTGGTCGGCGAGACGATCACCCTCGCGATCGACGCAGGGGCTGTAGGCTGCAATCTAGAGGACAGCTTTCCGGGCAATGGAAAACTTCGCGAAACAGTCGATCAGGTCGAGCGCATCCGACGCGCTCGGCAAATGGCTGAGGTGGCCGAGATCCGCTTCTTCATCAACGCTCGAACCGATATCTTTTTCCAGGGAGCGCCCGATCAACATGATGATGCAATGGTTGGTCAGGCGATCGAGCGAGCACAGGCATATGCGGAAGCTGGCGCAGATGGGCTCTTCGCGCCCGGTCTAGCCGATATCAATCTGATCGCTCGTCTTGCTCAAGCGTCGTCGCTCCCGCTCAACATCATGGTTGGCCAAGCCACTCCGGCCGTTCGCGTACTGGCAGAGCATGGCGTCGCAAGAGTGAGCCACGGCCCGAGCCCTTACCTCATTGCGATGAAGGCGCTGGAAGAAGCAGCGCGCGGCATACACGCATAATGCGAACGAGTCGGCGGACGGCAACGGACATGAATGCAAGTCGAACGCGTACGACTCGTTCTTCTGCCGCAGCGGTAAACGCACCCGAAGAGAGTCTGCGCGGCCAGGGGACCAAGACGAATAAGCAGGCGTGCCAAGCCGCGGCGTTTGCGGATGGTTGCACAGCCAAAATCTAGACTGCTGCCCCTTCTGGCACACGCATTGAGACATCTCCGAGTTCCTCGTCCCGGAATGCCGTGTGTGTTTTCGCGACTAGCATGTAAATCGAGGGCACGACGAAAAGAGTGAAGGCAGTGCCAATGATCATGCCGCTGACTAACATGATGCCGATGCTATTTCGCGCTCCTGCACCGGGGCCTGTCGCGAACACCAACGGGAAATGGCCGAATACTGTGGCGGCCGTGGTCATCAAGATTGGTCGCAGCCGTGTGCTGGCAGCGCCAATAATAGATTCAAGTTTGCTTAGCCCAGTCTCCTGCAAGTGATTGGCAAATTCCACGATCAGAATGCCATTCTTCGCGATTAGCCCTACTAGTGTAATGAGACCTACCTGACTGTAGATGTTCAGAGTGGTGAAGCCCATGAACGAGAACAGCAAAGCGCCCGACATGGCCAAGGGAACAGAACCGGCGAGAATGATAAAGGGATCGCGGAAGCTCTCGAACTGCGCGGCAAGTACGAGATAGATCAAGATTGCCGACAGCAGGAAGGTTCCGAGAAATTTACTGCCCTCTACGCGCAACTGCCGCGATTCACCAGCGTAATCCACCGTGAAACCTTGTGGCAGAACCTGTTTGGCTGTGTCTTCGAGAAACTTCAGCGCCTCGTCGAGCGGCACGTTTGGCGGAATGACCCCTTGAATGCGCACCGCGTTCAACTGCTGAAATTTGTTCAGCGAACGTGGTTCGGTGGTTGTTTTTAGAGTGGCAAACGTGGAAAGCGGCACCAGTTTGTCTGCCGAGCCTTTCACATAGATTTGAGAAAGCTGTTCCGGCGTTAGTCGTTCCACGCGCGACACCTGTGGAATAACTTTGTAACTGCGTCCCTGGATACTGAAACGGTTAACATAATTGCCGCCGAGCATGGTGGCAAGATCCTGACCGGCCTGGCTCAGGTCCACTCCTTGCGAGCGCAGTTTGTCACGGTCGAAAACGACTTGGGTCTGCGGCTGATCGAACTTCACATCCGCGTCCGCAAAAATGAACTTGCCGCTGGCCATCGCCTTCCCCACAATCTGCTCGGCGAGTTTGCTGACTTGCTGCGGCTCGGCCGATGACACGATCGCGAAATCGACAGGGAAGTTGCCGCCGCCGGGTAATGGAGGCGGCGTCAATGGGATAACGCGGATACCGGCAATTTTCGAGAGCTTTCCAGCCGACTCCAACAGAAGTTGATGTGTCGTTTTGGTCCGCTGACTCCACGGTTTGGTCACCATGCCGCCGAAGCCGCCGCCGGGATTCGTGATCTGGAAAATGCTGGCGCTCTCGGGAAATGATTTATACACGTCGTAAACCTGCGAGGTGAACAGGTTAGTCTGATCGAGGGTCGAATTTGCGGAAGACTGTATGACCCCAAAAACAACTCCCTGATCTTCGGACGGAGCAAGTTCATGTTGCGAGAACATGTAGAACGGAATCATCAGGACTGCGACGATGCCCCACAGCGTGAGCACAACCGGGCGATAGTGTAAGGTTCCGGTCAGCAATCGAACATATAGGTTTCGCGCGCGGTCAAACTGGCGGTTGACAATACCAGCAAAGCCTTTCTCCGTCGCGCCAGCGCGCAGAAGTTTCGAACTCATCATTGGCGACAGAGTCAGTGCCACGATACCGGAGACGACGACGGCACCCGCCAGCGTGAAAGCGAATTCGCGGAAGAGAGCGCCGGTCAATCCACCTTGAATGCCGATCGGCGCATAGACTGCCGCCAGCGTGATCGTCATCGCGATGATTGGACCGACCAGCTCGCGGGCAGCGTCTTCCGCCGCTCGAAATGGAGTCTTACCCATCTGCAGATGTCGCTCGACGTTCTCTACCATGACGATAGCGTCATCGACGACCAAGCCGACTGAAAGCACGATTGCCAACAAGGTCAGCAGGTTGATGGTGAAACCCGCTAGCAACATCAAAAACACCGCCCCGATCAGAGACACGGGAATGGCGACGACCGGGATCAACACGGAGCGGAACGACCCGAGAAAAAGGAAGATTACGACTACGACAATTAACAATGTTTCCGTGAGCGTATGCAGCACTTCATTGATTGCGTCTTGAATGTATGCGGTCGAATCGTAAGGAATGCCCAGCTTCATTCCCGTTGGCAGTTGCTCCTGAATGCCGGGAAGGGCCTTGCGAAGTTCCTGAATTACTTGTAAGGAATTCGCCGTGGGTAGAACCCAGATGCCCATGAAGGTTGCCGATTCCCCATTGAAGCGGACATCCTGATCGTAATTCTCGGCGCCAAGTTGTACGTCGGCGATTTCTCCGAGGCGAACCACCACGCCGTTTTCTTGCTTAACCACCATCTGCTTAAAGTCATCGGGCGTTCGCAGATCGGTGTTGGCGATCAGGTTCACGGAAACCATGGAACCCTTGGTGCTTCCAAGCGCGGACAAATAATTATTCTTCGACAGGGCGCTGTTCACGTCTGAAGGAGAAATGCCGCGTGCGGACATCAGTTCGGGCTTCAGCCATATGCGCATGGCAAAGGTACGGTTGCCGAGAATGTCAGCGCGCTGCACGCCACTAACGGCGCTCAACTTGGGTTGAACAACACGAGTCAGATAATCGGTAATCTGATTTTCATCGAGGTCCTTGGATGAAAAACCGATGTACATCGCAGCAAACTGCTGGTCCGCAGTCTGCAGGTCTATAACTGGCACCTGCGATTCTGGAGGCAGATCGTTTTTGACTTGTGCAACTTTGGCCTGTATCTGCGTAAGAGCGGCATTCGTGTCATAGTTCAGCTTCAAGTGAACGGTGATCGTGCTCAGTCCCTGGGCGCTGGTCGACTCCATGTAATCGATACCGTCGGCGCTGGCGATCACGCGCTCGAGCGGAGTGGTAATAAATCCGCGCACCAAGTCCGCATTGGCCCCTACATATACTGTGGTCACCTGGATAACCGAGATGTCGCTGCGAGGGTACTGCCGCACACTGAGCGAGCGGATGGCTTGCAATCCAGCAATCAAGATGACGAGGTTCACCACCATCGCCAGGACAGGACGTTTTACAAACAGATCAGTGAACTTCATGCACTCTCCTCACAGAGGCGTCACAGTAGTCGCTTTAGCTTTCATCAGGCTTGGGATTCGGATCGTTGCCGGGTTTCACAGAGTTATTCACTTGAACCGGAGCCGCGTTCCTAAGCCGGAACACACCCGAGCTGACAACTTCATCGCCAGAATTGATTCCGGAAGTAATCGCAACCTGATCGCCGCGGCTTCCTTCCACTTTTACGACTTGCTGTTTGACTCCGCGGTAAGTCTTGCCCTTCGGATCCGTCAAATCCGTGACAACGTACACGGAATCGCCGTAAGGGGCATAGTTGATGGCAGAGGCCGGTAGCGGAATCACATCGCGCGGTTTGCCGACCTGAAGTTCGACCTGTACGTACATCCCGGGGCGTAGCTTGCCGCCCGGATTCTGGAATGTCGCCTGTACTTGAATATTTCGCGTCTGCTCGTTGATCACAGAATCGAGCGCAGTAAGCTTGCCATTGAATACGACCCCGGGAAGATCGGCGGTGGTGACTCGCAGGCTCCGTCCGATGCCCATCATCGGCGCATCCTGCTGTGGGACTCCGAAATTCACATAAATAGGATTAAGGGATTGCAACGAGACGATCGATTGGCCGGCGGCCAAATATTGGCCCAGACTGATTTGACGAATTCCAAGTATTCCCGAGAACGGGGCGTGGATAGTCTTACGAGCAATCGCTGCTTTGATGTCTCCAACTTGCGCCTCGGTAGCTTTGCGCTGGGCTGTCGCATTGTCATACTCAGATTTTGAGATGACACCGGCTTGGACAAGCTGCTCGGAGCGCCCGTACTGGATGTGCGCCAGATCTCGCTGGGCTTCCATGTTGGCAAGTTGCGCTCGCTCCTGCCGGGTATCGAGCTCGACCAAAACGTCCCCCTCATGCACTGAACGGCCGGAATCAAAGTGGATTTTGTCGACAGTTCCGGGCAGGTCTGCGCTCACCGTAACGCCTTGAATAGCCGCTACAGTACCAATCACGGCCAACGTAGAAGGCCACGTCTCCCGTTTTGCGATCACGGTGGTCACAGCTGTGGGCGGTGGGGCAAAGCTGGCGCCCGCAGCAATAGCCGTCTCGATTTGACGGTATTTAAGAAAGGCGAGGCCCCCTACGAGAGCGGCCACTATCACGAGCATCAAAATCAGTCTCTTCGCCATGCATACTCCAAGTGCGTAAAGAATTTAGGCTACAAACACAGGACAAAAGACCCCAGTAAGCTTTAGATCGATATGGATTCCGAACCCGCCTAAAAGGATTCAGACTGAAAAATAATTGCGACGTCAAGTCGACAGCCCGCGCTGGGGATTGTTGATTGTTGAAGGCCCCGATCGCCACACACTCAAGGTTTGCAAGCGTCTTCTCAAGCCAAAACACGCGAGCACAACGAAAGGAGGAGGGAGAGTGAGTTTTATAGTCGGGCGCCGCATTGCGGGAAGCGCGGCGTTAGAAGGCGGAAAACCGGTAAATGCCGGGGTGCCCGCCATCGGTCCAGAGCCGCACGGATCCTCTACACTGGGCGACTTTGATGATTCAATCATTTGGGCGATGCGCCTTAGTGCACCGTGCCGCATCATGGAAGGTGTTTCAAGATGCGGCGGTAGCAGCGGGGCTTGAGACGTTCGGGACCCACACGTTGCGCCATACCTACCGCAGTTGGCTAGATGCCGTGGGCACCACAATAACAGTGCAGCAAAAGCAGTGCAGCAAAAGTTGATGCGTCACGCCGACATCCGCACTACGATGAATGTTTACGGCACCATGGTGACGGATGAAATGTCTACTGCATCGGGAAAAGTAGCACGCTTAATAGTTAACGGCACGGGTGACGGCACGGAACCAAGCTTCAAGTATTTGAGAATATGGCGGAGAGAGTGGGATTCGAAACCATCGTTCAACGTAGTTTTATGTAGTTAGCTTGCGGCAGATGG
>JAYVCW010000567.1:0-7417 GCA_043749775.1 Acidobacteriaceae bacterium
TTTCTTGGGAAGCAGACTCCGGCGAACTCCTGGGAACAGGAGTGTTTTGATTGCATGAGGCGCAAGCGAACAATCCCGAAAGGAGCAGGCAACGTAGGAGCGCGGCGAGAAGAGGTGGCATAGGACCCTCGGCATAGTATGACCGTCATCGGCGATCAAAAACAGACGTAAACATTATCGCTCCGTTCCAGCTCCCGGCAGCTACGAACCGTGCTTTCACGAAACGCGGAGAGTAAGGGTCTAGGAACAGGCTAGGACGTTGGCCCATCCGAGTATATACGGTAGCCATGTAGCGAACATTAAGTTCAACTAACCGGTCTCAGACATGGGGACGGAGGTTTTTAATAGAGTGCCTGCGAAATTGGACTGGATGACTAAATTAGCTCCAAGGCGTGCAGCATTTCGGGCATACCGACGATCCCGACTCTCACACGGGATTCACGCCTTTCATTTTCGCAAGCTTATCCGCCGAAATGTCCTTGTCTTTAACTGAAAAAAGATATTACGTTCTGCTGGTTTGACGGTGCGGCAGCGTTGACCAAGATTTCGTGAAAGAGTAACCTCTCGTCGGAGGTGTCGATGCGGCATCTGGGTAGCTACGCAATTGTTCTGCTTGGCCTCTTTCCACTATCTTTTGCCGCACCCATTGAAAATGCGGCGTTGCCGACGGTGTCGGCAAACGACAATCGCCGGACTGCGGGACATTTAAGCAACGGCGTCCTAGAGATACACCTCGAAGTACGCGAGGGTCGGTGGTATCCCGAGGCGCAAAGCGGTCCTTATAAAGATGTTTACGCATTCGCGGAGCAGGGTCACGATCCGCAAAGTTCAGGACCCCTAATACGTGTGCCTCAAGGGACACGGATACGTGCAACCATTCGGAACTCGTTGCTTCTGGAAGCCAAAATTTACGGGCTTCATAGCCATCCTGGAGATCCGACAATTGCGCTGAAGCTTGCCGCAGGGGAAACGCGCAAAGTGCAGTTCCTCGCTGGCGAAGTCGGCACATATCTATACTGGGCCACTACTTCCGGCAAGTCGATAGACCAGCGCGACGACGCGGAAACGTCTCTGTCTGGCGCATTTATCGTAGATGCTCCACAAGCGAAGAAGGACGACCGTATTCTTGTTATCGGTTTTTGGACAAAAGGCGGCCCCGGGGACAATTCCATTCTTTCGATCAACGGAAAGTCGTGGCCGTATACAGAACGCTTAAGCTACAAGATCGGCGAAACCGCTAATTGGCGCATTTTGAATCCAACAGAATCCGATCACGCAATGCACCTCCATGGCTTTTATTTCACTGTGCATGGCGTGGGCAATGGCGAGAGCTTTGAGACGTACGCCGTAGAGCAACGACGCCTCGCGGTGACCGAGCATATTGATTCTGGACACGTTTTCGAGATGACCTGGATGCCAGAACGGACGGGCAATTGGCTATTCCATTGTCATATGCTTTCTCACATTTCCCCTCTAGAATCGGCCCCAAAAGAAGTCGGATCAACCGGCACTCCCTCCTCATTGGCGCACGACCACAACCTGGGGATGAGCGGGATGGTGATAGGAATAACGGTGCTTCCCGGTCCTACGTCTCAGCCGGCTCCATCGGCCGTAACCGCAGCTCGCAAATTGCAACTTGTGATCTCGGACAATCCCGCGAAGATTCCCTTCTACTCACTTGCGGTGAACGATCCCGCAAAGCCCACGACGCCAGATGAAAAAAAGCCTTCCAGCTTGCTCGGTCCACCGATATTCCTCACGCGGGGCGAAGCCGCCGAAGTGGAAGTCAAGAATCAGAGCAGCAGCCCGACCGTGATCCACTGGCACGGGATGCAATTGGAGAGTTACTACGACGGGGTTGCCGGCTGGACCGGTTCAAGCCAACAGACTACACCAGCGATTGCGCCGGGAACGTCGTTTGTGGCCCGTATGACTCCCCCTAGGGCCGGAACCTTTATTTACCACACGCACTGGCACGATAGTGTGCAACTTCTGAACGGTTTGTATGGGCCGTTGATTGTGCTGGAACCGGGACAGAAATACGACGCGGAGCACGATCGGACATTCGTCTTCAGCGCGGGCAGGTACGCTCCATTTGGTTATCTGTTGCTGGTCAACGGCCATCCACAACCGGACCCTATCGACTTGCGCACTTCAACTCGATACCGGCTACGGCTGATCAACATTACCGATGACATCGGAGACCTAGTCGTACGACTCATGATTAAAGGCGTTCCGGTGCAGTGGAAGGTGATTGCGAAGGACGGCGCAGATTTGCCTCCAGTACAGTTGCGACATTCGGCGGCAGACATGAATATTGCGGTCGGCGAAACCTATGATGTCGAATATGAGGCAGCAATACCAAGCCTCGCGGATCTAGAAATTCGAGTTCCAAGGTTCCGGCCGGTAACGTTGCCCTTAACATTCGTAGACGCTAAATAGCTGATGCAGTTGCGTCTTGCAAAATACTCTTCGGACTGAAACGCAGAATGACTCCTGAGCAAGTGGAGAGAGAGCGAGGGGACAATTTCAGGCAGATGTGCTGTCTGGTATCTAGCGGCGGGCACACGGTAGCGCTAATCAACGATCATGGTTTCCTAGGCTGGAAATGTTCCCGGTTAGGTCAGCGCTTTTCAGCTTAATCATCTCGATGATCTCGCAGACGTACCGCACTGACGTCATGCCTGACAGATCACAGCGTAAGTAGGAAGTGGATTGAATTCCAAGAACGCTCGGGTGCCTGAGAAAACAGGCGGCGCAAAGTAGATAGTAGCTTTCAAATTCAGAGACTACCCACGGAGTTCCTGAAAGACGGTAATGCGCGATATGAATCCCTCCTGAAGCGGGATTGCAGTTCATGGGATGAGCGCTGTCTTTTAGGCGGCGGGCTTTTCGTTTCCGAGGTGGGCGGGTTTCGCGAGACTTTCCGATTCCAAAATATTCTTCATGGCAGAAATTAAGGTGTCTGGCAACCCATTCGACTTCGAAAATACATCTCTGATCCCAACCGCTTGAGCAATCCTGATGAGTTCATCGGTCTTATGCATCGTGAACATCAACAGTGGGATGTTGGGAGCGATTTGCGTGATCTGTTGAGCCGCGTCGAGACCATTCATCTCTGGCATCTGCAAATCCAAGATCACCAGGTGTGGATTGAGATTCCTAACTTTATCGATCGCATCCCTACCGTTTACTGCTTCGCCGCAGACCTGCCAATTAGTCTTTTTCTCGATTGCGGAGCGGACGAGAGTCCGTATTGTGGCACTGTCGTCTACCAGTAGAATTTTGTAGAACATGCACCCTCGTTGCCCCATTCCAGGTGGCTCGCCGAAGTCCCGCGGGCGGACAACGGATGGCAACGGGGAAAGGCTCCGTCTAAATTAATGATTTGCCGAGAAAGAACAATACATCGGGCACTGTACGATAGCGAAAGTGCTTAAGTTCGATAGCAGCAATAAAAGTGTTCGATGTCGAAATGTAGCGTAAGCTGTGAGAGTCTCCTCTAGCATCTTTCCGCCGCATGCCCCTGGGTAGCGGTTCCTTGCGAAAATCAGACAGCGTTTACGCTGGCGCAAAGGAGCCGTTTTATGGCTAAAAACCGTCCCATCACTCCGACCAAACCTCGTGCGCAGACTCAGAAAACAGATGGCAACGGCAATAGTGTCGGGAACGAAATATTGCTTAGGCTGCCCCCCGATGAATATGAAGAATTGTTCCCCGAGCTAGAGTTTGTCCGCTTAAACCTCCACACAGTACTTCATGAGGCTGGGGAACCGATAAAGTCCGCGTATTTCGTAAACGCTGGCTTGTATTCGGTGCTGACGGTTCAGCCAGACGGCAAGAGCGTGGAAGTCGGTCTCATCGGGAGAGAGGGATTCGTCGGCCTACCTATCATTGATGGGTACCGTAGCAGCCCCTTACGAATCATCGTTCAAGGGGATGGCAGCGCCTACAGGGTGGACGTCCACACTTTCTCCAAGATCCTGCCTCATTCCCCGCGTTTACAGCTGGAGTTGCACCGATTCGCTCAGCGATTGGCGATGCAGTCTACCCAAATCGCGGCCTGCAACAGACTTCATGAGGTGGACGAAAGGCTCGCAAGGTGGCTTTTGATGAGCCGAGACCGGATTGGTTCAGACGAAATGCCATTGACGCAAGAATTTCTCGGCCACATGCTCGGAACACGCAGGGCGAGCGTGAGCATCGCAGCAGGCATGCTGCAAAAAGCTGGCATGATCACATACACGCGGGGAAATGTAACCATCGTGGACAGAATAAGGCTTGAAGACGCTGCATGTGACTGCTATGGGGTCATAGAACGTCAGCTCCAGAACTGGCGGGCCGAAGTCCAGTAGGCTCGTACGCCACCGCGCTTTTGTAAGCATACGACAGGGTAGACCGCCTCAAGCGACCGTCCTAGCATGTCCGCATGTCCCCACGCCGTGCAAAGGGCGTCCTCGATTCCGTCCGAGAGTTTTTAGACTCCGAATCTCATCGGCTTCGTGAATGCTGCTGCGCTGGATGTGGCGGTAAAGTCAAATATTGCGTCGCGACATTCTGGCTTTACGGAGACGACGCATCGTGGAACATTCCTCTCTCCATGTGCCCCAGCTGTGCAAAACGGGCCCCGGAAATAGAAAGCGACATGGATATGGATCAAAGACATGCAACGTCTATTCACGCGCAGGGTTGGAAGGAAGTCTATAAAGTGGCTCTGTTCGAGGCTGACAAGAGCAAAAGGCTGTCTCGAATAATCGAAGCGGAAACGGCGGTTGCATTGCGCGCTCGGGAACTTTTTCACACACATGACAAAGTAGAGAGACAGGCGGTCGATACCGCAATGCACGCCTTGCGATTGCTTCGCCTGTGTGAGTACCCCGCTGCACGGGTAGCGTAAGTGAACATCTGAAGGGGAGATTGCGTGATATACGAACCCGAACTTCATGAATTCGAAAGGCAAACAAGTTCAAGGCGAACAAGGGTGGAGATTGTTTTATAAGGCCGCACTCGTTGAAGTAAATCCGGATGTCCTCCTCCAGAGAATTGCTGAGGCTGAAAAAGCAATTTCTGAACGGGCTGTGCTCTTGCTGCGGACTAACGGACAAGACAAATCGGAACAAGTAACGTTAGCCGGAGCGCATACTGCCTTAGTATGTTTGAAGCGAATCTACCTCGCTGATCACTTAGCGAAGAATGAACGAGTTGCATAACAGATTTTTTGAGTAAAACGACTCCTATGACAAACTTCGAAGGCGAGAACTGGAGGGCATCGTACCAGATCGCTCTTTTTGAGCTGGAACACGCTAAGATAGTTGGCCGGATCGATACGGCCCGAACTGCAATCTTGGATCGATTCGAACGACTGAGGAGCTTACCGGGCCTGCACTCGGAGGAAAGACAAGCGCTAGCCGATGCCCTTAGCGGCCTTAGATTGATCGAGATGGAAGAAGAGAGTCGTCCGTTTGTCATCGATCGAGCACTAAAAACTTTAAAGATTATTGGCCCGAAACTTAGCCACCCGCCAATTGCCTCGTAACTTGTTCGTCTGAAGTGTTCTCTGCGCGGAATACCCTACCGAATACACTGTTTAGGGCTGGCCGCTTTTTTGCCCCTCACATCGGCGAGCCAAAGAGCGGGTCTTTTTTATTTAAAAAGGTTGGCGGGGCGGTATGCCGTGTCCCTAGTCAGTGTATTTCTCGATGGAAGATGCGTGGAGGTTGAATTAGTTGGTAAGGAGGCTTGTGTCGTCAAAAACTCTCGCAGCTTCGTCGCGCCAAACTTTTCTGGCGTGATTTTCCTGTCGCCCCTGAGTTTAAACCCCGTCTAGGGATCGTTCCAGGCCGTTCTGGGCGCTCGATCTCACACACACCACCCGTTGGCTACCCGCGCCAAACTTTTCGATGTATGCGGCCGCGCCGCGAAATTCTCCGCCAGCGTCACGATGTGAAATTTAACGGATGTGCAAAGTTTTCGTATCATGCTTGTTTTATAGGCACAGCACGGGCCTAAAACCAGCAGTCCACTGGCTGCCAGCGAGTTCGGGTGGGCATTATTAATTTTCTATTACTTTACCTTCCAAAAAAGTCTTTCGCGTTAAGTAGCCAATATTCAAAAGTTTCTTCAGCTTTCCGCAACCCTTCTTCACCGGGGGCTGCCACATAACGGTTTTGGAATTGTCGCAGTTCGAAATTTAAATCAAGGCCCAGTTTTTGTGCCAACTTGCTGTGTTCTGCATTCGGCGTGAAAGTGCTCGGTGCTGTTCGATACTGGCGCGGTGGGAACCTGTTTCCGGAAAGATTGTCAACTATTCGCTCAAGCACGTCCAAAAGTTCGTCGTTGCTCGTAATCCGATACCCGCAACCCTCTTCCTTTTCCAAGTCCAACATCTCCGCGCCAATCGCGTTTCTGAAATCTCCAGCGCTCATACTCGCGCTCATGACGTCGCCCAGAATTTCGTCGACTTGCAGTTGGAAATTTTTATCAGCAAAGCGCTTGCCGGTTTCTCGCATGATTTGCCACATGAGCGCGTCGCGATAATCGTTCAACTGCTTCTTGTCGCATGATGGTTGCGAGTCAGGTGGCGGATATCGAAACCTGCTCGGCGGATCGCACTCGTCGCAGTTGAGATAGAATCCATTCTCGCCGACTGCTGGGGAAAATGCGTACTCGTCTGCGAAATTGGTTTTGTTCTCGCCGCAGGTGGCACATAGTGGCGCTTCCCGATAACGCTCCTGCTGCAACTGTCCGCTCTGATCGCCCGTCTCGTGTGGCCAGTATCCCGCCTTCTCGTAGAAACGTTGATACTGCGCCGCGATTAACTTGTATTTGGCGCAGAATGTTTCGGCGTTAGGCAGGTGATCCGGCCAGTAATTAGACCTGCCGAGCGCCCATTCAAGTACGGCAGCAATAAAAGGAAGGCTGAGCTGTTCGGAGTGGCTTGGATTATTGTGCAAGAAGACCACGAAGGCGTCAGGCGAACACTCCATGCCGGATAGGTCAGCAAAGGTTTGAGCAAAGTCGTCGGCAGCCTCGAGATCGCACGGCATCAACTCTGTCTGCATCAACCCAGTCAGTGTTTGTGTTTCTCGCTCTTCCAACGTCAGGGTGATTTTCTTCGCAACCGCCGCTCTGATTTCATCTGCGGTGAGCTTGTGCGTCGGTTTTGCGATTTTGAGTTTAGGTTTGGCAATCTTAGGATTAGGGAGTGCGTGTGAGCCGTTCTGCTCCGAACCGCTCTGCTCAGTGCGGTACTGTTCAGACTTTGGGATTTCTTGCTCTAGGTGAACTTGCAGTACGTTATCTTGAATTACGGAACCTTCGGTCCACAAACTCTTACCAGTGAATGATTTAGGAAGATCGCTTGAGACACTTGAAGGCGTCTCTGAGACACTTGTGCCTGTCGCTGAGACACTTCGGC
>JAYVCW010000568.1:0-9128 GCA_043749775.1 Acidobacteriaceae bacterium
CGGCCGCCCCTCAGCCATGGCGATCAATCTCAATCAAGTTTAGGAGCGCGAGCCTGATCCTGCGGTTGCGGCCACTGCCAGGCCTTCGGGTTCGCGCGCTGGAGCGTGGCCGTTGGTTGGCTGAGCTGCGGCAACGGGTTTCGCGGCCGAGTGGTTTGGGCCATCGAGCACGCGATGATTCAGGCAATAGAGAGCGAGCTCAAGGCGATCGGCGACTCCTAGCTTGTCGTAAACCTTGCGGAGATAATTTTTTACGACCTGCTCTGTCGTGCCGACACGCAGTGCGATTTCTTTGTTCTTCATGCCCTGCGTAACGCAGGAGACGATCAGGGATTCTTTCGGCGTCAGCGTGACTTTAGGCCGCGATCCGGTGGGACGCGTGCCCTGCGTGCGGTAGGCTTGCATCACCCATCCGACGGCGCGACTCTCGAGCCACAGCTCGTCGCGCGAAACCTTGCGCAGGCATTCGATTAACATTTCTGGTTCGATCTCGCGTGAAAATATTCCGTGGGCGCCGCGCCTGAAGAGTTCGAGCGTCAATTCCTGATCGGATTCCTGGAGCACGACCACCAGCTTGCAGTGCGCACTCTGCCGCAGGAGGTCAGTCACCGCGTCCGCAGGATTCGGAGCAAGGGCCGCTTCAAAGATCACAACGTCGGCTGAGAACTTCTGCACCGCAGCCAGCGTCTGATCGAGGCTCTCGGCCTGGCCGACAACGCGAATGTCGTCTTCGAGCGCGAATATTTTGCGCAAGCCGGCGCGAAAAATGGCCTGCGTGTCGGCAACGATGACGCGGATCGTGCTCTTCCCGTCGCTGACCTGAAGATTGTCGTCCTGCTCGAGATTGACCGAAGTGCTGCCCATCCGCCCTCTTTCCCTACTAGCCTGCTACCCTAGCCGACTTGCACTAACGTCTTGAATTGCGCGAGCCTTGTCGTAACTATTTTGTGCGTAACTAATTTTGTGCGTAACTCTTTTGTGCCCAACTCTTATGCTTAGCGTGCGGCACTACTTGCGTTCAAATCTGTACTCGTCGATCACCACGCCAACCCCGCGGCGATCGCCATCGGCAAAACTGCGAACCACTCGTCCTCGACAATCGACCTGCACATCGGCGGCCGCACCTACGACATCCGCGGGCAATGAGATGGTGAAATCGACGGCAGAACCAACCGGCACATCCGCATCCATGCGGAAGAGCACGCCGTTGGCGGAGATATTTTCAGTTTCAATCGCCTTTTCCGGGCCGAGTGCAACAGCCGTGGCGGCTCCAGTCCCGGCCGACTTGAATGCCACCGGCAAATGAATGGGAAAGCGTGGTGCGGCCTGCACGTCCGTGTAAGCATTGCGATTTTTACCGGCTTCGGCGGTTCCCCTCGCGGTTTCAGACACGTTTGCAACGACCTTTCTTCGGTTCATGAAGTGCATCATCTCCCACCGGGAATGAGCACATTTCAGGGCGAGATTACACCCCAGCATCAGCAATGCAAAGTTACGGAAGTCATGGAACAAAGGCGGGGAAGTGACTCTAGTACAGGGACTTAGGGGCATAGAGCGCCTTGCTTGCGGTTCGGCGTGAGCGCCCGATTCGGGCAAGCGACTGTCGCTCCATTCAGACTCAGGCGTGCTCTCGAGCTCTCAGCGTGCTTTCATCATGCTAAAGATAAACCGCGAGTCTTCTCTCGTATTAAACCCTCATAAAACTTAAAACTTCGTCACTTCTGTGAAGTTGAAATGGTTGACTTTCATCGCGGGGACGACCATGTCAAACGATTCTTCTCCGCTGGCGCGCACCGGGACGCCCATTGAGTCAACGTTCGAGAGCATGGAGATCAGGCTCTGGTTGAAACGGAAATTGCGGATGCCGGTTTGAATTTTTCCATTCTCTACGAGAAAAGTTCCGTCCCTGGTCATGCCGGTCGTGATCTTCTCGTAGGGATCAACCTCGCGGATGTACCAGAGCCGGGTCACGTAGACGCCGCGCTCGGTGGAGGAGATCATCTGATCGATGGTCTGGGTCTTGGCGCCAGCGTTCGCATTTGCGGGCAACTCGAAGACAATATTCATCGGCATCTCGCCGACTTCGTTCGGCAAGGCGAATCCGTGCCCGGTTGGGGTTACCGGGCCGACCTTATGCGCGAACTCTGATGCGAGCACTTTTTTTGCCGTCGCCCGCGCGAAGGCGATCTGCTTGATCATGCCATTCTCGACCAGTTGCAAGCGTTGCCGCTGCATGCCTTCTCCATCAAAGGGAGAGCCGGATTGAAGCGGGTGCATGACATCGTCGCTGATGCTGATGTTTTCTCCGAATAATTTGCTGCCGACTCGATCGTTGAGAAACGATCGCTGATCGAGGAGGGCGACGACGCTGAAGTCGTAGAACATGAAACCGACGATGTCGAGAACCGCGGCCGGCTCGAGGATCACCGTGTACTTTCCGGGCGCGAGTTCACGGGGATGGGCCGATTGCACCGCCTTTTCAGCGGCCGTGTCGGCTAGATGTTGCGGATTGAGATTCGCGACATCTGGAGAATTGAATTTCTGCCAGCCGGAGGAATCAGCGGCCAGCATGGTGATCGAGATTTCCGCCGATGTCTGGTCGTGCCATTTCGCGAGGCCCCGCGAATTGAAAATTCCTTCGCCCGAACTTGAGATCGAGTAAATTCCAGCGGTGGTGAGGGCGTGCCGGTCCGCTACCGTTGCCATGCGCTTCACGACATCGGCGCGGCTGCCGGGCGTGACGGAGGCAGTCTCCTCAAAAAAACGCGCGGGAGGTTTTGCGGCTCGCGTCTCGCCTTCGGCTTCTTGCGCGGTTGGCATGGGCAGCAGATCCGGATCATTTGCCTGAACCTTCGCCAGGCTTTCCGAGGCGGCGACCGCGCGGCGCAGACTTTCGTCATCAAATTGATTGGCGGTGGCGCGAGCTGAACGGCCGCCAAAATTGGTTCGGATGGAGACGACGGAATTTTCTTCTTCCACGTTTTGATGGATGATGTTGTTCGCGAACCGGGTGAGCGCAAAGCGCGAAGAGTTGAAAATTACTTCGACTTCATCCGCCGACGACATCCGGCGAATGCGATCAAACACGTCAGCCGCGTTTTCTTTGCTTAGCATCGTGGATTCGCCGAGACCTAGCTTCCTTTATATGCGGTGCCGACTTTTACATTGCGGAAACGCGCGGGGCTGGCGCCATGCCCGGTGCCGACGACTTGCTGAGGTTGCCCTTTACCGCAGTTCGGAGTTCCCCAGAGAACCCACTCGTCGTGGGAACAGATCGCGTCCATTGAGTTCCAGAATTCTGTGGTGATGCCGGAGTAAGAAGGATTCTTCAGCATGCGAGTGCGCTTGCCGTGCTTGACCTCCCACGCGATCTCGCACCCAAACTGGAAGTTGTAGCGCTTGTCATCGATGGACCAGGATTTATTCGTCTCCATGTAAATGCCGTCGTCGGTCGATGCGATCAACTGCTCGAGCGTGAGCGGCTGATCTCCTGGCAGAATGCTGACGTTCGTCATGCGAATCATCGGGAGGCGATTCCATCCTTCGGCCCTTGAAGTTCCGCCTGACCGGTTAGCGCCGATGGTGTGCGCCGTCTCTCGCGAACTCAGGTATCCGGTAAAACGTCCATTGCTGATGATAGGCGTCGATTGCGCGGCCACGCCTTCGTCGTCGTAGGCGAAGGTGCCGAGCCCGGGACCGTGCTCCTGGCGGGCGTCAGCGACGACGTTGACGAGTTCGCTACCGTAACGCAGCTTGCCGAGTTTTTCTAAAGTCAAAAATGAAGTGCCGGCGAAGTTTGCTTCCATGCCAAGCACGCGATCAAGTTCGATGGGATGGCCGATCGATTCGTGAATCTGCAGGCCCAGTTGCGACCCATCGAGAATGATGGTGCGAGGTCCTTCAGGACATTGGTCGGCGTGGTGCAGCGCCACCGCCTCATCGCCAATACGGCGGGCATTCTCGACGAGTTTCATTTCGTCGATGAGTTCATAGCCGCGATTTTGCCACTGCCCGCCAAACGAATTCGGATACGACCGCTTCTGAATCTCGGACCCGGCGAAGGCGTGCGCCGTGTATCCTGCGCCGGTGGTAAATTTTGTCTGGTGAATGTCCGCTCCCTCGGATGAAAGGAACCATGACTCTTCGCGCTGAAAGTTCATTCCGGTTTCAGCCAGCGTCACTCCAGCGTTGCTGCGAATTTCAGCATCGACTTTCAGCAGGAGTGCAAGATTATTTTCAACCGATGTGGAGAATGGATCGACGTCGTAAGGCGACGTCCACTCCGCGACCGCTGGGGGTTCGGGGGCGAGACGCACGTTTTCTTTCTTAACCCGGGCTGACGCCTTTGCGATTTCGACCGCGCGGTGGGCGGTTGCGCGAATTGCCGAAGAACCCAGCTCTGCGGTTGCGGCAAATCCCCATGCGCCGTCGACAATAACGCGGACGGCAATGCCCAAAGATTCCGACTCGGAGGCGTGACCGACGAGTCCATTTTTCGTAGTGAGTGAGCGCGCCCGGGTAAAAACAGCGCGAGCGTCAGCGTAAGTCACCTCACGCATGGAAGCCGCATCCAGCGCGATTTTTGCGATGGCTTTCATCCCTGTTCTAAAACTATCACGGGCGATGGTGGATTCGGATGCCGGGGAGGACGACTCGTTGAAGAGCTTTCTAATGTATGCCCGGCGCCGCCGCGGCGGACGAAGCATGCGTGCGGGCAACGTCAATCATGAAGCGGCCAGCTTGAAGATGATCGCCGTTCGCTTCATCCGGATCGGAACTTTTGCCGTCCGTGCCTGGATCGCTACTCGGGTCGGTCCATAGGCTGCTCACCTCGACCCTGGTTGGAGCAGCGTCCGCAACCTTGGTAGGTATTCGTTGCTTCTTGTCGACATAAGCCTTGATTACCTGAGTAGCAAGTCGCGCTGCAAGCTTGCCGTGTTCTCCGCCTTCAAAAAGTACGCACACGACGATGTCGGGATTTCGCCGGGGGGTAAAGCCGACGAACCACCCGTTCTGCGCAAAGTCGGCGTTGTTCTGGTGCTTCGCGCGCAACGCGAGAGAAACAATTTGCGCCGACCCGGTCTTGCCGGCAATGTCGACGCCTGGCACGTGCGCCGAGGGAGCGGTGCCCTCAGGCAAGAGCACGCGGCTCATCGCGTCTGTCACCGTGTTCCATCCGGTGGCATCCACCGGAATACTCTTCACCTCAGAATAGTTCGTCGTCTGTACGTAGCCGGAAGGCAAATTCGTGGGATTGATCACATGCGGAACAACCATGCGCCCTTGTGTCGAGATTGCACTGATGGCGCGCATCAACTGGATCGGCGTAATGGCAATCGCGCCCTGGCCAATGCCTACGGAAATCGTTTCGCCCGCAAACCACTTCTGCTTGAAGTTGCGGATCTTCCATTCTTCGGACGGCATTATGCCTGCAACTTCGTTGGGCAGGTCAACGCCAGTCTTTTGTCCCAAACCAAAGGCGGTCGCATATTTCGCGATGCGGTCGATGCCTAGTTTTTCCGCGAGCGTGTAAAAGAAGACGTCGCACGACTGGTAAATGGCTTTCGTCAGATCGACGGCACCGTGACCGGTTTTTACCCAGCAGCCAAAACGTCGACCGTAAAACATGGCGCCGCCGCTGCAATTTACCTTCAAATTCTGGGCGATGCCTTCTTGCCAGCCCGCAATCGCCATCAGGATTTTGAAGGTCGAACCCGGTGCCAGCTGCGCTTGAATCGCTTTATTAAGAAGAGGCTTGTCGGGATCGGTGATGAGCTTATTCCACTCGTCCCGCGATATCTTCATTCTGAAATCGTTCGGATCAAACGTGGGGCGGCTCACCATGGCGAGAATTTCGCCGGTGTGCGAATCCATCGCTATGATCGCGCCGTTCTTGCCTTCGATGGCTTGTTCAGCAGCGATCTGCAAATCTATATCGACCGTAAGTTTGAGCTGCTTGCCGGGCTCGGCGGGAGTTTCGTCAAGGCGGCTGACTTCCCTTCCCTTGCTGTTGACAATGGCCCGGCGCGATCCGTTCTTGCCCATCAAAAGCGCGTTGTATTGCTTCTCCACGCCGCTCACTCCAACCACGTCGCCGGGGTTATAGAGTTCGAATTGCGGCTGGTTCAACATGTCTTCAGTCACTTCACCGACATAGCCGACAAGATGCGCCATGAATCCATTGCGCGGATACAGTCGCCGGTGCGCCATGATGGTTTCGAGTTCCGGCAATTCGTTCTTATGGGCTTCGATGAAAGAGAGCTCGTCAGGAGTGATGTCTTCTTTCAGGAAAATCGGCTGGTATTGCGGCATGGCCGCAAAGCGTCGAATGCGCAGCCTTACTTCGTCGGGGTTAAGGTGCAATCCCTTGGCAATCGTTTCCGCGTCAGAATTCAAGTCGCGCGACGAATCCCGCAATAGGAGTGCCGAGAAAGAAGGATAGTTATCAACGATAACGCGGCCTTCACGATCAAGAATTTTGCCGCGCGGCGCTAAAATCGGCACGTTGCGCACACGGTTCTTCTCCGCCAGCAGTGCGTATTCGTCGCTGTGCATCACCTGCAGCCGCCACAATCCATAGGCGAGCAGTAAAAAAATAAACAGCACGATGTACTGCACGGCGGTAAGGCGAGCTGGGGAAACTTTTTCTTCGTGGCCGAACATCAATTCTCTGTTCCTGTCATCCAATCAGTAAGGGTTAGATGGCAAGGCGCTTCAGCTTGAGTGAATCAGCTCGGCGAAACGCGATGGACTGTGTCGAGATGCGAATCTGAGGTCTATTCTATCTCGCCCTTGGCACGCCCGAGATATACGGGGAAAACCAAAGTTTTAGGGTAAAACAGGTCACCGTCGTAACTGACCAAAATATCCGGTAGTTCATGGTCTATCGAGAATTGAAGTGCGCGTCATTCCAACGTCATAATCAATGAAGTTGAAATGCAACGTCTGCGCCAGATGGTTGCATTCGGATGATTCAATGCGGATTCGCAGCTTCGTCATCGCTTATATTCTGGTCGTCGCGATCCTGTTATTTGCCGATCGACGGCCGAGTCTAGTCTCGCAGACTCATTATTCGCACGTTGTCGATCTCACGGATGGGCCAAGTCAGGCTAGCGCGCGAAATAGCGCCGACTCGAAGACTCGCATCATTGCGCCTGCCGCTCTCGTTGCCGGAACCTGGACCGCGGGGCAGATTCCGCCGGAGCGTCTGGTTGCTCCGCTGGTAGTGATGGATCTGGACACCAAATCTTCGTCAACTGCACAAATTTCGCTCGACGACATTGCCGCGTGGGAAACGGTGCATGGCATGATCGCCCCAGGGTCGCTAATCGCGATTCGGGAATCCTATACAGCTGCGACGCGCCCCCGGCCTGCGACCGCACCGATGCCAATCGATCACGATGCTGCACAGTTTTTGATCTCCGCACGTTCGACGATTGGCTTTGCGACCGAAACGCCGGTCGACTTGAAGAATGACCGTTCGCTGGCTCGGCAATTGGCGTTGCACGGCAACTACATTGTGGAGGGGACTTCACGTTTCACCAAGCTGCCGGAAACCGGCTCTCTCGTCATCGTGGCTCCGGCAAAAAACCTTAAACCTGGGCAAGCGCAGGTCCGAATTCTCGCAATGGTGCGCTAAGGTCGGTACGTTCGCAAGGCTGTCATTATTCTTTCCCGATTCTTTCCCGCAAGATCATTTTTTGAACTCGTTTCCGAAGGTGTGACCGCCTCTTCGCAACTGGTTCACATCCGCAACTCATCCCCGTTAAACTATTCCTGCACCACAACCAATCTCATGGACATCTATTATCCATCTGGTATTTAGCGGAGGCATTCATGGCTGATCCGAGATATCCAATTGGCAAGTTCACTTACAGCGGACCGCCGACGGCGGAGGAAAGAAAGAAGTATCTGGACGACGTCGAGCAAACGCCGGCGCGCCTTCGCGAGGCGCTTTCGGGCCTCTCCGAAGAACGACTGAACACGCCTTACCGTGACGGCGGATGGACGCTACGTCAGTTGGCGCATCATCTGCCCGATAGCCACATGAACTCCTACATTCGCTTCAAGCTGGCGCTCACTGAAGATGAACCGACCATCAAGACTTATAGCGAAAATGTATGGGCCGAATTACCGGAGGCTAAGAATGCTCCCATCGAGGTGTCACTCGCTTTGCTTGACTCGTTGCACCGGCGCTGGATGCTGGTTCTACGGCAATTCGGTGAGGCAGAGTGGAAGCGGACGTTTCGACATCCGGAATTGGGAGCGATGTCACTCGAGAAAACGTTGGCTCTTTATTCGTGGCACGGGCGGCATCATGTGGCGCATGTGACGAGCTTGCGAGAAAAGATGGGCTGGTAATCAGCTTAGGCTTCTAGACGGTAGCTTTTCCCGGCTTTTACGGCACATTTACGGGCACTTCTACGGCACATTCGCCTTCCATGCGAGATAACTTGCCGACTCACGAACCAGCGCTATCGCTCGATCGAAAAAATGACGTGGGCGCGAATCGGGGCGGGGCGCTAGTACGACTTGCACGCCTTCGTGCTCCAGCAAGGCGCGGATACGAAAGACATGATAGGCATCGCTGACGGCGATGCAGCTTCGCATCCCGTTGGCGCGCATAATATTGGCCACTCGCTGCGCCGATTGCGCCGTGTCTGAACCCTGAGTCTCTGCAATCAGCGCCTGTTCCGGAATGCCGCGGTGCAAGAGATAATCTTTTCCGACGCCACCCTCGGTGAAATCCGGGTCCTGAGCGGCTCCTCCGGTTGTAACCACGATGGGGGCCAGGCCAGCTTTATATAGGTTATATCCGTGATCGAGGCGCGCGCGATAAACGGGTGAAGGCCTTCCCGCATATTGCGCAGCGCCAAAAACCGCAATCACATCCGCCCGGTTTGCCGGCGCTTGTGCGGCCGCATTCACGATGTATATAGCGGTGACGAGGAAAAAGATAATCAAGGCCCCAAGGATTATGGACAGCAGCAGAATCCACGGGAGCATCCAGAATTTTCTTTGAGGGGCAGCAGATGGATTGGCGTTTTCAACCATCTCGTTACCGGCGAAGGTTTGCCCAGATAACATTCTGTTGCAAGACGAGGGCGTTTCCTACGACAAAGCTTCCA
>JAYVCW010000569.1:0-7362 GCA_043749775.1 Acidobacteriaceae bacterium
GGAGCCGGCAATCGGGCTCGAACCGATGACCTGCTGATTACAAATCAGCTGCTCTACCAACTGAGCTATGCCGGCACCTTGACGCAGCTAAGGTAGCGCGCCGCGCTGTTGAGACAAGTTCGTCACGCCGATGGAATTGTGTAAGCCGAGAGTTTCTCCGCGGTTTCGAGATTCTTGATCACGGTACTGAGGTAGACCGACTCCGGATAGAAGGCCCGATACTTCGTGATCTCCGCCCGGTTCATCACGCGGAAACCATAACGCTCGAACATCTTTTCGCCGCGCCGGCTTTCGAAGGTGACTATCTGGCCGTAGACGCGTTTCTCGCCGCAGCGATAAAGATAGCTGAGGTAGGCACTCATGAGCGACCGCGTGGTGGCAATCTTTCGCGCCTCGGGGAGCAGGTTGATATGGAAATGCGGGGTGCGACTCGGCGCGGCGGGCACTTCGCGCCAGCCGTTCATGATCATCCAGCGGATGAACCGGCGCGAGCGCGCCCCGTAGCGCGGGTCTCGCCTAACGAACTCGACGCCGCCGCGCTCTGGCCGGAAACCGCGGAGTTGATCGCGACCTTCCGTTCCGTTTGCAGCGAGGACGACATCGCGGCTGGTCTCGCCGCGCTTTACGCCTACGAGAGCCAGATCCCGGCGGTTTCGAAGTCGAAGATCGACGGGCTCATCAGGCACTACTATTTCGACGACCCAGAAAGTTACCGCCATTTCACCGTCCACATCGAGGCCGACCGTGAACACGCCGCCACCGAACGAGCCCTCCTCGAAACGCCCCGGCAACTGCTCAACATCTCGACCCGATTGCGTGTTCTGACCGGCGAGAACGTCCTCATCGGCGGCTTCATCGTCACCGGGACGGAGTCGAAGAAGGTCATCGTGCGCGCTATTGGCCCGTCGTTAGGCGCACTCGGTGTGGCCGGAGCGCTGGCCGATCCCACGCTCGAGCTGCATGAACCCGACGGCACTGTCGTGATGAACGATAACTGGAAAGACACCCAGGAAGCCGAAATCATGGCAACCACCATCCCGCCCAGCGACGACCTCGAATCCGCAATTGTCGACACTCTCGTCCCCGGCGCCTACACCGCGATCGTTCGCGGAAAGAACGACACCACCGGGGTCGCCTTGGTGGAGGCCTACAACCTGCAATGAGTTGCACATGCGCGGCTGACCGCTCCCAAGTCTTCGGGATGACTCTGATATTTCTGGGTCGACGTGCGCGACCGGACATTCAAATCGCGCAACTGCGCGAGGCAGGTTAGGATTTCATCCCGCATGCCGCTCACGAAATAGGCGTTGCTCTTTAGGGACTTACACGCCGCCACACCAATGTGCGCGTCAGGCGCGGGCTTTCCGAGCCGCCCGGCTCAAATGAAATCGTAAGCGTGTCACCTTCCACATGGAAGCGTCTAGTAAGCCGCCGGCCGACGTCTCCTTGAGAGATCGCCCCGTCCAGAATGTGCGTGACGGTTCCCGACTTGCCGTCAACTTCATACCGACCAAAGTATGCATCGTAACCGCCTACGTGCGCGAGATTGTTCGCCTGAGACGGCGCAGTGATGACAGTAGTATCGGCCGAACGGTGACGGGCCATCATCTGGACAAAAACGTGTCCTTTGGCGTCGTAGATTAGATAGCCGATCGGATCGGATCCGAGACTCGGCTCCGGAACGACCTGACCGGTCGTATCGCGATCCACTCGCGACACCAGTTCCCACGTCCCGAGGAGTGCACTTGCAGATATCTGTGCTTCAGTGTGATAAGTGGCGCTTAGGAAGATAGCGCTCAAAAAGGCGAATTTTCTAAACATATGAACATATATACCTGTTTGAGGGAAAAGCAAAAGACGTAGCGCGATGACAGTTCTTGAAATCAGACCGCACCGTTGGGGTTGGAAGGTCTTCGAAGCGGCCGGCGTTGAACCTGTTTTCGGGACAAAGGATCAGGCAATAGGCTATGCGGAAACCCGCTCGTGTTTTCGCTCGGGCGAGATTCGCGTTCTCGATTCAACCGGCAAAGTCGAGCGCACAATCCCGTTCAGCGAAGCGGATCGAAGGCTATGATACGCCTACGCCGGACCAGCCATTCTCGAACGAACGGCTTCTTCGCCGCCAAAAATTGAAAAACGGAATCCCGAGCAAGATTATGGCAAGCCCAGCCGAGGAGCGTCCGGGTCGAGCCCACCACAGACTTACGGTCATGGCTAAAGCCGCACCAGCAAAGACCAACGGAGTCCACGGGTACCCCCATGCACGGTACGGACGAGGAAGGCCAGGTTCTGTTATGCGCAATCGAATCAACGCGACTGCGGTCAGCAGGAAGAAAAGCCAAACCGAGAAAATGGCCAATGAATACAGCTCTTCGAATGTGCCGGTCAGCACAAGCAGCGTCGTCACACATCCCTGAAAAACCAGGGCGCCACTTGGCGTATGGAACTGAGGTTGAATTCGCCCTGCAAAACGAAAGAACTGGCCTTCACGAGCCATCGCGTACGGGACCCTTGGCCCAGTCAAGAATCCAACATGCAGCGCTCCCAGTGCGGAAACTATCATTGCGATAGTGATCCACCTGGCACCCCTTTGACCCGCAACCAGCGCAACGGCATCGGATGCTACGTTTTGTGATTGTGCTACTTGAGAAAAGGTGAGGACGCGGAAATATGCCAGATTGATGAGAAGGTAGAGCGCGACGACCGACAACACACCTAACATCGCCGCCCGTGGAATATTCTTTTGTGGATTAACGATTTCGCCACCGACTATTCCCAGGTACTGAAATCCGTTGTAGCCCGCCATCGCCGGTACTAGCGCGATCAAGAACGAACCTGCTGCTCCGGGTGCGAGAGGCGCGCTCAGGTGCGCAGAAATGATTCCACCCACGGCGCCCCGCGTAAGTCCCAGGGCAATGATTATGATGACCGCCGCGACTTTCAAAACCGTAAGAATTATCTGAATTCGACCTGCAGTGCGGACCCCCAAGTAGTTAATGATTGCCATGACTGCGATCACTGCAGCTGCCAACAGCTGAGCGGTCGTGAGTGTGAACTGGTATGGCTGGGCTCTCCACAAGCCCGAGATCTGCCAAACCCAAATTGGAGTTGCCACCGATGGCAGAAGAAATCCCACAAACCGCAAAAGGCCTGCCGCGATGGTCGCAAGAGAAGCCGGAGTCATGAGGAAAGATCTCGTCCAGCCATACAGGAATCCCCACATTGGCCCGAGTCCGCGACTAAGATAAACGAAATCGCCGCCTGCCGCCGGCATGGCAGCGCCTAGCTCTGCGTAGCACAAAGCTCCGAAAAACACGACCACTCCACCCGTGAGCCAAACCGCCAGGACCCCGGTCGCGGAACCCACATCGCGAGCCATTTGACTTGTGAACAGAAAAATTCCCTGTCCCACCATTGCTCCAATCACAATTGCAGTCGCGGACCATACACCAAGAGCACGCACCAGCTCCGGCTGCTTGTTGCCTTCGGCTACGTTCATTTAAGGAGAATGGAAATGGAAATGGGGTCCGTCTGTGAATTTTGATTAACATGACATTCGTCATTAGTCATCATGGATTCGCAAGATTCACAGACCGACCTCTATTTTCTGCACTATTCCCTATTCGCCATTTTTCTAACCAAAGAGCTATTTTTCGAGCTGGCTCGTGTCCTGCGAAGCCTCCATGGGATTGCGAATTCTCAGACTAAGAATCAGGCTTGCTGCCGCGACATACACCAGCGCGATGAATCCGAAGCTGGCTGTGAGCGAGCGGGTTCGATCGTTGAGAAAACCGATCACGTAAGGTCCAACAAAGCCACCGAGTTGCCCGATCGAATTGATGAGTCCGAAGGTGGCGGCTGCCGCGGATTCACTTAGCATCATGGTCGGCATGGACCAGAAAACGGGAAGGAACGCATAGAAGAAGCCGCTGCCCAACAGCAAAAACAGAATTGCTAAAGGGACATCGTGGCGAGCGAGGATCAAGATCCCGTACATCAGTCCCGCCACGACGAGCGGAATCGCGGTGTGCCAACGTCGCTCGGCCGTCTTGTCGGAGTGCCAGCCGTTGACTAGCATCCCGGCAATACCAATCAAAGCTGGAACCAGCAGCAACGAAGTTACTGCCCGGTCAGAGAATCCCGAAAGGCGCTTAACGAAGGTGGGTATCCAATAGATGTTCCCCAGGGCTCCCGAGATAGCCAGGAAGTAAGGAGCAATCAACAATAGGACCCGCCGGTCGCAGAACGCTTGCAGGATCGTGTAGTCTCGAACTTTCTTTTTCGCCTGTAGCTCCGCTTGCAATTCGTTGACAAGCCAGTCCCGTTCGTCCGGAGGAAGCCAGCGCGCCTGCGCAGGCCAGTCCGTCAGATAAAAGATGGTGATGATGCCCAGGACAATGGCGGGAGATCCCTCCAGAATAAAAAGCCAGCGCCATCCGGCCAGCCCCCGCCAATGAACTCCCAGCAGCCAGCCCGCTAGTGGAGAGCTGACCAAAGAGGCGGCGGGAACTGCTGCATATAAGCAAGCGATGGCCCGGCCCCGCTCGCGCAGGCGAAACCAGTGCGTCAGGTAAACAATCATTCCGGGGAAAAAGCTAGCCTCTGCAACTCCGAGGAAGAAGCGGATTACATAGAACTGTCCGGCACTGTGCACGAATCCCGTCAGAATCGAGACCAAACCCCAGGAGATCATGATGCGTGCAATCCATTTCCTTGCACTCCAGCGTTCGACGATGATGGCTCCCGGCACCTCAAACAAGACATAGCCTACGTAGAAGATTCCTACGCCAAGACCATAAACCCGGTCACTGAAGCCCAGATCGGCGCTCATCCTGAGGTTGGCGAACGAAACGTTGACGCGGTCAATGTAGTTCACGATGTAGATTAGAAAGACAAACGGAAGCAGGCGGTAAGCAATACGCCGCCGTGCTCGACTACCAATTTCCGGCAAGTCCGATATCAAGGTCATGGCACCGTCAGTTCAAGATGAGTGTTCGCAGTCTTGTTTAATAGCACGGGGCGGGATGCACTGGAAGCTTGAAGGGCGAATCCGCGGGAGATCACAAACAACGCCTTTTTCCGTCCGATCCCGCTTATGTTTTCTAATTTTTAAGATGTTAATTGCTTGGACGGGGGCGACTCCAGCTATTTTGTGGCGCGAATATTTTATGAGATGGTTTCAAGGTTCTGATCCGCAAAACGGCTTTGAAAGTTGATTGGGATCATGGAAATAGCACCCAACCATGGCACGACCGCACGAATATCAAGGCAAAGCCATTCTCGCCGCCAACGGGCTGATTGGACGAGTTTATTATCCCTGCCTAAAGTCTCTGAACGTCGGCGAAGCTCTCGCGTGCTCTACCTGCTGAGCGGGTCTTTCGATCGAGTCGAATTCACAACGAGGTGTGCATGACCAGCGGACAGCCAATCGCTCCAAACTCCATCGAAGCCAGAACGATTCGGAAACTGCGGATCCGGATTCTTCCCTTTATCTTTCTTCTTTACGTCGTGGCTTTTCTCGACCGGATCAACATTGGGTTTGCGGCGTTGACGATGAATAAGGAGCTGGCTATCAGCAGCCGGCAGTTTGGATTTGTCGCCGGAATTTTCTTTTTCGGCTACTTCCCCCCAAGTGGTGAAGGCGGTGTCGCATGGCTACTCCAATAGCGTTGTCGGATTCTTCGTGATGATTCCACACCTTGTGGGCTTGCTCGCGATGGTCTTGGTTTCCCGCAGTTCCGATCGCAAGCTCGAACGTAGATTTCATGCTGGCATTCCCGCGGTCACCGCTGGTATTGCCTTTTTATGCGTGGCCGCAACCCATTCCATCTTCTTGTCAATCGTGTTTTTGTCCTTCGCAGCCTTGGGCATCTACAGCATCTATGGCCCTTATTTCTCGATCCCCAGCGAATTTCTGACGGGATTTGCAGCAGCTTCCGGCCTCGCTTTCATCAATTCGGTAGAGAACCTTGCCGGGTTTGTCGGGCCTTACGTCATCGGGGGCAGTCAGCAAGAAAGCGGGGAGCTTGTCCGGGAGCCTCGTCTTCGCGGGAATGCCCTTGCTATTGGCTGCGGCGCTCGTGCTGCTCCTTCCAAAAAGAGCACCCGCATCCCTAGGCTCTTGAATACTAGCGAGGGACGCAGGTCGCAGGCACGCGAGACCAAGCGCCCACCAAGCCGATGCAAGCGCCAGGTGACTTCAAAGCCACAAGCTCTGCGTCTAGCCTTTCCCGGAGCGTCTCGAAATTGCCCAGCGCTTCGCAGGAAAGATTGTGCTGCTGCATCTGCGGGCGAACACTGCACAGGAGATCGTAGACCCATCCTGCAAAGAACGAATCACCTCCCATGGGGATTTCCATCCACATGTTCGGCGCAGGCAGACCAACCTCTTCGAACGCCCGGAAGAGCACGAGTTCCATGTCTGGGTTTGCTCCGGAGCATTGGAAGGTCTTGCGAATGAGCGAAGCGCACGCCGACCACAGCGGGAGTCGGGTGGTAAGCAAAAGCAAAGGGGACCACGTCGGCTCGTGAAAAGCGAGCACGCCTCCGGGTCGGATCAGCCGCGAGAGGGAACGCAAAACAGCCGCGGCATCGGGGAGAAACTGCAGAATGCAACGGCCCACTACCCCATCGAAGGGCTCGCCACTCGTCACCTGGCTCACGTCCGACTGCATAAACGTTACGTTGTGCAATCCAGCTTCCGCGACGCGAGCCCTGGCCCGGGCGATCGACCGTACGTCGCGTTCGACTCCGACGACCTCTCCCGATGGGCCCACCAGCCGCGCCGCCAGCATCGCTACGTCGCCGACACCCGAGCCGATGTCCAGAATCCGCTGACCCGGACCCATGCCTGCGTCACGGAACAATCGCTCGGTGTAAGGATCAAGGCGCGCAGCCTGTCGAATCAGCCGCTCTTGCTCGGCATCTGTACTCCCAAGCACGTAATCAGAGGTGGGACTGTTCGCTGTCATTAGCGGGGAAATATTACCATGCTTCGATCTCATATCGCAATATCTGTCTAAAGAGAACAAGAGCAGCTGCGGCCCCCGGGCACGGTCCAGCAGTTTCACCTTGCGGCGGCGGCGGTTCTGTCGATAATCGCGTACTTTGACGCGCGCTTCGTGCTTGCTTGCTTTGACGCGGGATTATCCAGTTGACACAGCGTTAAGATCGCGCAACTCTACGGAATGGCACCGCCTTTCCTGTCACTGTGGTGGGAACTGTTTTTATCGCGTCTGGCTGCTCCGATACAGACCATTTTGGAACCTAGGCTCAACTTTGTAGTGCAACATTTGCTAGGTCTGAAAGAAGCATTGATTGGGTGTTTTGTAGCCATGTCTTTTTCTTGGTCGGTTGTTGAGG